>NZ_JBFULL010000011.1:0-87131 GCF_056400345.1 Microbacterium sp. P5_B6
CTCCCCGGTGAGGTGAGCGTCGATGAATTCAACGAGTCGATTGAGCGCTGCGATCACGGTTCCCCCTTCGACTTCGATCATGCTGATCCGCCTCGAGCCGCACCCTACTATCGCGGTCCGATCCGATCACCGCTCGGCCCGGTGTCGCGAGCGGCCTCGACCAGGTGCGCCAATCTGTGCGTCGACCTCACTGAGCGGGTACCTTCTTTGCAACATGAGCAGCATCGTCAGCATCGAACTCCTGCTCGACCCCGAGACGGAAGAGTTCGTGCGTGCCGATTGGACGCGACTGGTCGAAGCGGGACTCTCGAGCATGGCCGCGCACACCGGCGCGAGCAACAGGCCGCACATCACGCTGCTCGTCCGCGCCACGCTCGATGCCGTGGACTTCACGCACGCCTCCAGGCTGCTTCCGATACCCGTCCAGCTCGGCGAGCCGATCACCTTCCGGCACGGCGATCGAGCGGTGCTGGCGCGAGGAGTCGCGCCGAGCTCGGAACTCCTTGAGTTCCACCGGATCATCCACGAGCTCGCACCGCTGGGCGATGACCTTCCGCACACCACGCCGGGGGAGTGGGTCCCTCACGTGACGCTCGCGCGCAGGCTCCGGGTCGAGGCCCTMCCTGATGCGCGGGCGCTGCTGGGCCCGCCGCGTTCAGCCTCGGCGACCGGGCTCCGCAGATGGGACTCCCTCACGGCGACCGTCACTCCGCTCAACTAACAGTCCCGAACGGAACGCGAGCGTCAGAGCGCTTTGCGCATCTGCTGAGTGACGAGCTCATAGCCGGACGAGCTGTACAGCGAGATGGCGGCACGATTGCGTCCGAACACATTCAGCTCCAGGCCCATTGCTCCCGCTCGCCTCGTCGCGTCCTCGACTGCCGCAAGGAGCGCCCGTCCGAGTCCATTTCCTCGCCGGCTCTCGATCACCTCGATGTCGTAGAGGAACGCGACATCGGGTGTGCCGCGCGGGTGGTCGAGGGCGACCCACGCCCACCCGACGGGTTGACCGTCGGCATCCACCCCTCGAAGCACCAGCATCCGCTCCGTTTCCAGTCCTCGCGGCAGCAGCTGCTCGTTCTCCTCCCGCGCGCGTTGCACTGCTCCCTCTCGCGGCCAGCGGCCGGCGGCGACCTGCTCCTCCGCATAGCCTTCAGCGAGCGTCGACTGCCAGTCGTCATACTCGTCGGGGGTCATCTGACGCACGGTCACCTTCGTCACGCAGCTATGTTTACACGACCGCGCCGGCTGAGGAGGTTCACTTCCACGGTCGCTCGTGCGGGTTCGTCGCAGGGGAGGATGGGACCATGACTCCGCCTCAGCGCCCTGGCATTCGGGTCACGGCGGGGGTCGTGATCCCTGAGTCCGAGCTCTCGTGGCGCTTCTCGCGATCATCCGGCCCCGGTGGCCAAGGGGTGAACACAGCGGATTCCCGCGTGGAGCTCGTATGGGATGCCGCCGGCTCCGGTGCGCTGTCCCCACTCCAGCGCGAGCGAGTCCTCCACCGACTGAGTGGTCGCCTGGTGAGAGGAGTGCTGACGATCGTCGCATCGGAGCATCGTGCGCAGCTTCGCAATAGGGATGCCGCGCGGGCTCGACTGGCCGCCCTGGTCGCTGACGCCCTGCGCCCGGAGTCTCCGACGCGCAGGCCCACGAGGCGCACTCGAGGCTCGAATGAGCGGCGCCTCAAGGCGAAGCAGCGGCGCACCGACACCAAGGGCCTTCGCCGACCGCCCATCGACTGACGAACCCCCTCCGAGGCGATCTGACGCGGCATCCACGCGCACGCGCGAGGGTGCAGGATGGAGCGGCGACAGCATCCGTCGTTCCCTCTGCCAGAGAAGAAGTGCAGCCATGATCGTGCGATTCGAAGAGCTGGACTGGCAGGAGACGCGGATGGGGGAGCTGACACTTCGCCGGCGGGCTGATCCGGCCACAGGTGAGTTGATCTACGAGGTGAAGCTGAAGGACGAGTACCTCATGTCGAGCCTGTTCACCGTGGCCGAGGAGGAGCTGGCGACGCTGGGCCTCGCCGCCGCTGAAGGCGAAGGACTCTCGGTGCTCGTCGGCGGGCTGGGCCTGGGCTATACGGCGGTGACCGCGCTGAACGACGATCGTGTGGCGCGGCTCGTCGTGATCGATGCGCTCCCCGCAGTGATCGGGTGGCATGAGAAGGAGCTGCTTCCGGTATCGGCGCAGCTGGTCGGCGACCCTCGGACGACCCTCGTGCACGACGACTTCTTCGCGGTGATGCGCCGGACGCCAGAGCGAGAAGACGACCGGTATGACGTCATCCTGCTCGATGTCGATCACTCTCCCCGGCATGCGCTCGATCCGAGCCATGCCGACCTCTACACCCCGACCGGGCTCGAATCCCTGGCCCGCCACCTCCGCCCGCAGGGGGTCTTCGCGCTGTGGTCGGACGATCCCCCCGACACGGACTTCATGACCACGCTCTCCTCGGTGCTCGACGACAGCGCCGCTCATTTGGTGTCGTTCGACAATCGCCTCACCGGCGGTACCTCGTCGAACACGGTCTACGTCGCCACTCGCCGCTGACGAGGGGCCGGTCCGAAAGACGAGGCCTCGACGGCGGCTCTCTTGTTGCGCCGATTCCACGCTGATAATGTTCGCCTTGTCGGACGATGTCGTCCGCAGGGGTGCGTTCGAACTTGGGGAGTCTCTCGAGGGATCCGGCCGTTGATCGGCCATTCTTCGAGCGGGCGAAAGGATGCGGCTGATGTCGCTTATCTCGGTCTTCGTCGATGCCGTCAAGAGAGCGTTCGGCCGTAAGCCCACGATCGACATCGAGGACTTTCGCTCATCCGGCGGCACCCTCGGTTCAACCCCTCCGACCGACGCGTTCGACCCRCTGCGCCCGTCTCAACAGACCGGCGCGAACTCTGACGTCAAACCTTCCAGCATCGACGTGGCAAGCGCCGATCCAGAGGAGGGCGGCGAAGTCTTCGGACCCAAGGGCCCGCTGACAACGGAGGGTCCTCCCGCCGCACCCCCATCCCCGTGAGCACGCTCACTTGACGACCCGAGGAGGTCGTGATGGCTACTCGATCCATGGAGCCGGAGGAGTATCAGTTCGCGCTGAGCATCTTCGAACGTGATTTTCCTGTGCGCGATGACATCGAACTCTGTGACGAGACAGGGATCGACGGTCGTCAGTTCGTGCGCCCCACGGTGGTCGGAGATCCCTACAAGATGTACCTCGGCGAGTGGTACGAGGCGCCGCTCGACTTCCGGTCGCACTTCGCGCACGAGCTTACCCACGTCTGGCAGCTGCACCATTTTCCCGTGACGTGGTACGGCTGGCATGCAGTCGCTGACCACGTTCTGGGCGACGACCACGCTTCTTATCTCATCACGTTCGTGGAYGGCCAGGACTTCGGAGACTACGGACTCGAAGAGCAGGCCTCGATTGTCCAGGCGTCGGTCGCGCACTCTGACCCCGTCGTGCACCAGGCGGCGGTTGAGCTGGTCGACCGCACCTTCAAGAGTGCGACGTGGAAGCTCATGATCGGCTCGTCCGGCGCGGACGTTGCGGTCGGCAACGACGGGATCGATGCGCAGGCCATGTGGCTCATCAACACCGGCGGGAGCATCTATCGGTATGCCGTCGACCGCTGGACACCGATGCCCGGCTCAGACGGAGCCGCGATCGCGGTCGGCGGAGGCCGGGTGCTGCTGGTGAACACCGTGGGGAAGATCTATGAGTTCACGGCGGGTGCCTGGCACCAGCTTCCCGGCAGCAGCGGGAGGGACGTTGCCGTCGCCACCGATGGGACGGCCTGGTTGATCAACTCGGCGGGTCGGATCTACTCCATGGTTCCCGGCGCGTCGAGCTGGCATCAGGAGCCAGGAAGCGATGGTTCCCGCATCAGTGCGGGGGCCGAGGTGTGGTTGGTGAACACAGACGGCGAGATGTACCAGTGGGCCGGCGGTTCATGGCAGCGGATGCCGGGAAGCGACGGCCGCGACATCGCCTCCAGTGACGACGGCCACGTCTTCCTCACCAACACCGTGGGCTCCATCTACCACTTCGCCTCGGGTGCCTGGGAGCAGCTCGACGGTTCCGACGGACGCACCCTTTCCGCCGGCGGGGGCACGCTCGTGCTCGTCAACACGGCCGGGGTCATCTATCAGCGCTCGTATGGTGCCGCGAAGCCGGTGAGCGGTCACCACTTCCCGCACGTTGTCAACGTCAACCTCTTCAACGCGTGACCGATGGCAGCTCGCCCGGGCAGTTCGCAGTCCTGGTCCTCGACGGCGATCGGAGCAGCGCCTTCCGGCCCACCCGCGTTATACGCCGTGTGCGCGACCTCGGCAAGCGGGCGCCCAGAGGGCCTCTGTGCCGCACACTGGAGGCATGTGGAAGTTCCTGAAGGCGATCAAGGATCGGGAGTACCGGATCTCGCCGACGACGATGGTGGTCGCCATCGGCGCCGTCGTCTACACGTTCGTGCCGATCGATCTGATCCCCGAGCTCGTGCTCGGGCCGCTCGGTTTCGCCGACGACCTCGGCGTCTGGGGCATCCTGGCCATCCTGTTCGCCCGCGAGCAGCGGCGCTGGCAGGCCGGCCTCGAGTCGAAGTAGCGCGAGGCCGCGCCGTCAGTTGATGATCTCGCCGCGCTCGTGGTTCTGGAGCACAGCGAGCCGGTCCTTCCAGCCCTGCAGCGCCTCCGGTGTCAGCCGAGGCCAGTCGGTGACCTCGCGCACCACCCTGAGGGGTTCGGTGCTCCGGTATGAACGAGTCGGGTTGCCGGGAAACTTCTTGTCGGTCACGTTCGGGTCGTTCTCGAACCAGCCGGTGGGCTCGACCTCGTAGACACGCGGCTCGCCGTCGCCCGCCGCCAGTTCGGCGGCGAGTCCGGCACCCTCCACACGGGCCGTGAAGTAGATGTGGTTCATGACGATCTCGGGCCGATAGTTCGACCGGAAGCCCGCCGTCAGCAGGTCGCCTTCCCGCAGATCGGCTTTCGTGCCATGGAAGAACGGGCCCTCATCCAGCGGTTCGGTCACCGCGACAGCCTAAAGGGACCATGCTCGAGGTGAAAGCCCTATAGAGAGGAGAGACATGCCTGACCACACCGTTCCCGCGGTGCTGACCCACTTGGCCGCGCTGGAGGATCCGCGCGTGCGCGAGGTCAACGAGCGGCACGGCGACGACCACGGAGTCAACCTCAGCAAGCTCCGCGCGCTCGCGAAGGCGATCAAGACCGACCACGACCTGGCCCTCGCCCTCTGGGCCACGGACGACACCCCCGCTCAGCTCGTCGCTCTCCTGATCTGCCGCCCGAGGTCATTTGCGGCCGCAGACCTGGACCGGATGCTGCGCGAGGCGCGGGCGCGAAAGGTCCACGACTGGCTGATCAGCTACGTCGTGAAGAAGAGCCCCCATGTGGAGACACTGCGCCTCGCGTGGCTCGACGATCCTGACCCGACGGTGGCGAGCGCCGGCTGGGCGCTCACGGCCGACGCCGTGGCGAAGCATCCCGAGCTGCTCGATCTCTCCGCCCTGCTCGACACCATCGAAGCCGAGATGAAGTCGGCGCCCGATCGGCTGCAGTGGGAGATGAACAGCACGCTCGCCGCGATCGGCATCCACCACCCGGAGCTGCGCGATCGCGCGGTCGACATCGGCGAGCGCCTCGAAGTGCTGAAGTACTATCCGACACCCCCCAACTGCACCTCGCCCTTCGCCCCGATCTGGATCGGCGAGATCGTGCGGCGCCAGAGCGAGCGGTAACGAGGTCGCGGCCTGTCAAGGCCATCCCTTCGCGCGGTGATTGGCGCGAAGATCGACCCATCGCACGCCGGTGCGTCCGTCGAGAAGGAGGCCGACATGGTGGATTTCACTCCGGAGGAAGAGGGCTCGCGCCCCGGGGAGGCGGTCGTCTTCTGGTCCTGCCTCGGCTTTCTGGCGGTGGGGCTGCTGTACATGATCGCGCTTCCGCTGATGGGGAGGTGACGGCATGCGTTCCATCCGAGACAACGGGCTGAGCCTCTTCTTCGGCGCTCTCTTCCTTCTCACGCTCGTGGGGCAGGCGATCGCCGGGTACTTCGAGAACAATGAGCAGCTGAGTCAGCACGGGATGCCGCTCGAGACGTTCGGTGCTTTTCTCACGTCGTCCGACTTCACGGTGGACGTCGCCGAGAACTGGCAGTCCGAGTTCCTCCAGTTCTTCCTCTTCATCGCCGCCACCATCTGGTTGGTGCAGCGCGGTTCGCCCGAGTCGAAGAAGCCGGGCGACGAGGGCCCGGGTGATGACGAGGAGCAGATGGTGGGGGAGTATGCCGACTCAGGATCGCCGGCGTGGGCGAGGGCCCGCGGCATCCGTCAGGTCATCTACTCGAACTCGCTGCTCATCGTCATGGGCGTGCTGTTCCTGCTGTCGTGGCTCGCGCAGTCGCTCGGCGGTGTGAACGTCATGAACGAGGAGAACGCAGAGCACGGGATGCCGGCGATGACGTGGCTCGAGTACCTCGCGTCGCCGGACTTCTGGTCGCGCACGCTGCAGAACTGGCAGTCGGAGTTCCTCGCGGTGGGTGCGATGATCGCGCTCTCGATCTATCTGCGCCAGCGGGGATCGAGTGAGTCCAAGCCGGTCGGCGCACCGCACAACGTGTCGTCGATGTCGTCCGAGTGAGACAGGGACCCACCCAGGAGGAACACCTTCACTCAGACGGATGCCGTGGGCTGMAGCCCACGGCATCCGTCGTGTGGTGAGCGCGAGCGCTCCGCTGAATGACTAGTACTCGGAGATCTCGGCGACGGTCTCGCCCACGTCCTGAGCCGCGAGCGAGAGAGCGATGTCGGCCTGGCTGATGATGCCCACCAGGTCGTGGCCGTCGATGACAGGAAGGCGGCGCACCTGATAGCGCTTCATGACTTCGAGCGCCTCTTCGATGTCATCGTCTGCGCCGATGGTGACCGGCTTCCCCTCGGCGAGCGACCCCGCCGTCGTGCTCGCAGGGTCTCCACCCTGGGCGAGGCATTTGACGACGATGTCCCGGTCGGTGACCATGCCCTTCAGCCGCTTGTCCTCGCCGCAGATGGGCAGGGCTCCGACATCCAGCTCTGCCATCAGCCGGGCGGCGTCGACGAGCGTGTCATTCTCACCCACGCAACGCGGACCCGGGGTCATGATGTCCTTTGCGACTGTCATCTTTCCGCTCCAATCAGTTGGGCTGTCGACGCTACGGAGGCGGATGCATCGAACGCAGGGGCTTGACACTGCCGGATGCTCCGCTTATCCCCGCGTTCGCACCGGCCGTCAGCGATTCAGCGTCGAAGGCTCTGCGACGGATGCTCGCCGAACTCTGCGAGGTACTGCTGCGCGAACCGCCCCGAGTGCGCAAAACCCCAGCGCAGGGCAGTATCGCGCACCGTGAGGTTGACGTCCTGGCTGCTGAGCAGCTGCTCGCGGGCGAGGCGAAGCCGCAGTCTGCGGAGGAACTGCATGGGGGTCAGGTCGAACCTGCGCCGGAATGCCGCCTGCAGCGACCGGGTCGTGGTGCCGGCAGCCACGGCGACATCACCGACGGTGATCGGCTCCGCTGCGTGCGCCTCCATGAATGCGACGGCGAGTCGAAGCTGGCGGTGCGCGATCGCGGTGTCGGTGCGCGTCTCGAGATCGACGAGCGGGTAGGTGGCCAGCATCGAGACGGCCGCCTGGCGGATCACCCGTGCTCGAAGGAGGGGAGCTGACTGCACCGCACTCTCGGTGAGCAGAGTGCCCTCGAGCAGCGCGAGCGTCTCCGCCGCCAGCACCGGGCTTCTTCGCCGCGCATTGATTCCGTCGAAGCGGAGGCACTCAGGCGGTTCGCCCGTGAGCGACTCCGCAACGTCGCGCAGGTAGCGCTCGGTGAAGCCGGCCGTGCGCAGGTGGGCGCCCGAGAACTCGACCCGCATCTCGTGGCCGGGCGGAATAAGAAAGGGGACGGACCCTGATCCTCTCTCGTCTCCCACCCGCCACTGGTGTCGGCCGCGCACGGCATGGGCGATCATGACATCGGCGAAAGCATCCGTGCCGGATCGCACTCTTCCGCTGAAGCGCAGCGACGCCACCGACGCCGTGCCATCCGCGAACGCCAGCATCTCGTAGGCGAAGCCGCCCTGCCGCGATGCGGAAAGGTCCATCTCGGCGCCATAGAACTCGCTCATGGCGCGCTGCGCGTCATCGACGTCGTCCGTCCGGGCTCGCCGGCGATTGACCTGCCTGCCGGCGCTCATCGGGGCGTCCCGGCGGTCTTCGGCAACGGGTGGACCCGGCATCCCGTGGATCGCCGGTGGCGCCGGTCAGTCCTCGGCGATGGCCTGGCCCGCGAGTGCCACATCTGCCGGCTCGGGCACGACGTAGAGGCCGCTCGGAGAGTTCGCGCTGAACATGAGCGCGTCCAGCCAGGCCCGGTTGAGGTGGGGCGAGCGACTGCCATGGAATTTGAACACGAGGTGCGCATGCGGATGGACCCACACGCTCGTGCGGCCTCCGCCCGAGCCCAGCTCATCGCGCCAGGTGAAGAAGAACGGCTCGCTGCGGCGCAGCTTCGTTCCCATGACCACCTGCAGATGCGCCAGAACTCTGTCGTCGAATTCGATCCGTGCCGTGTCCTCGTACATGAAACGTCCCATGGAGCCTCCCGCGCTATGTTCACGCACACGTCGCAATCGGGCCCTCGAGCAGTCCACCAAGCGCAAGCGCGATCCACTGCGCGAGGTCGTGAGGCGGTCAGGGCGCTCGCAGGCATCGAAAACACCGGCATGTCCCTCCTCGTTCCGCTCAACGCGCGACCACCGTCTCCCGAGGCCGCGGTTCGGGTCGACGGGGTTGACTTCTCGCGACAGCCGCCCCCTTGTCCTCGTGGACGCGTGAGTTACCCCGACACCCAGTGAGTGTCAAGGGCGTATTGCTCAGGACCGGAGGAGCGGATGCTGGAATCTCACCACCGGTTCAGGATCGGAGAAGCGCGGATGCGGGAACAAGAGCGGATGCCGCAACGGGAAGCCGGTCGGCGGCTCACCCCGAGCGAATCCTGCGCATGGCGCGCTCGCCGTCCTCGTCAGGGAGGACGGTCATGGGAAAGCTGATCTACGAAGGGACCGTCAGGGTCGATTTCGACGACCGGACACTGGCGCATCTGCAGCTGGTGATCGGCTCCAAACTCCGTCGTGGCGAGCCTTTCCATTTCACATGGAAAGACGACGCCAGCATCGGCGACGGCCGCACCTCCGTGTGGCTTCACCCGCGCTGCTCCCTCGTGTACAGGTTCTACGGTGGGCGCAGCCCACGCCTGAACGCCGCGTGGATCGACGCGCTCGCCTACACCGCGAACTCGCCCGGCGGGCTCTATCTCGTGCCCGAACCAGCCCAGATGAGTCGACCCGAGCCGGTCGGCGAGCACGCCTCTTCACTCTGAGCCTTCGCTCGGCCTCCCCGCCCGCAGAGCGAGGATCGGCAGCGGCGGCGGGGTTCCTGGACGGCCGTGTCAGCCCTTCACGCCTCCCGCGCTGATCCCGTGGATGATCTGCTTCTGAGCGAGGAAGAAGACGATGATCATCGGGGCCGTGGCGATGACGCTCGCCGTCACGATGAGCTCCCAGTGCCACTCGCCCCCGAATCCGAAGGCGTCGACGAGTGATTTGAGGCCGCGGGGGATCGTGAACGTCGAACTGTCGCGCAGATAGATGAGCGCCCGCATGAGGTCGGTCCAGACCGCCTGCACCTCGAACA
This sequence comes from Microbacterium sp. P5_B6, assembly GCF_056400345.1. Classification (NCBI taxonomy): domain Bacteria; kingdom Bacillati; phylum Actinomycetota; class Actinomycetes; order Micrococcales; family Microbacteriaceae; genus Microbacterium; species Microbacterium sp. P5_B6. Next base: position 9,745 of record NZ_JBFULL010000011.1, read on the forward strand.
CGAACGTCACCGCGAGTGCGGGCTTCGTGAGCGGCAGGGCGATCCGCCAGAACACCGCCCACGCCGATGCCCCGTCGACCTTCGCGGCGTCGAAGAGATCGCGCGGCAGCCCGAGCATGAACTGGCGCAGGAGGAACACGTAGAACGCGCTCGCGAACAGGTTCTGCGCCCAAAGGGGTACCAGCGTTCCGACGAGTCCGAGTGCGTTCCAGATGAGGAACGTGGGGATCATCGTGACGGCACCGGGGAGCATCATGCTCGCCAGCACAAGGCCGAACAGCGCTCCGCGTCCGCGGAACCGGTAGTGGGTGAACGCCCAGGCCACCATCGCACTCGAGAACGTGACGGTCGTCGCCGCGAGGATCGTCACGATCAGGGTGTTGAGCAGCCAGAGGCCGAGTGGCGCTTCCTGCCACACCGTGACGTAGTTCTCCCACGTGAAGGTCTTGGGGATGAGCCGGTTGTCGAAGACCTCACCGCGCGGCTTGAAGGAGGCGCTCAGGAGCCAGATGAACGGGTAGGCGAAGACGACAGCGAGCAGTGACAGCGCCGCGATGATGAGGGCACGGCGCACCCGCCGCCCGCGTGAGCCGGCGCCGCGTGCTCGCACCGCCCGGGCATCGCTGGTCGACGGCGCCTCCGGCGATGCCGATGCCGAGGCTTCGCCGGTCGGGGTCGGCTCGATCGGCTCCTGGTGGTGCGGCGTCTCAGGTGGCAGAACGCGAGTCATCGACGGTCCTCCCCTTCGTAGTAGACCAGTCGCCGCGACACGATCAGCTGCACGGCGGTCACGACCATGACGAGCGCGAAGAGCACCCACGCCATGGCGGACGCGTACCCCATGTGCAGGAACTCGAAGGCCTGCTGGAAGAGATAGATGGCGTAGAAGAGCGCCGCATCGTTGCTGTACGTCGTATTGCCGGCGCCGAAGAAGGCCGTATAGGCCTCGTCGAATGTCTGCAGGCCGGCGATGGTGTTCACGACGATGATGAAGAAGAGCGCGGGGCTGATCATCGGAATAGTCACCGAGACGGACTGCCGCCAGAACCCCGCCCCGTCGAGACGCGCGGATTCGTACAGCTCCTCGGGGACGCCTTGCAGTGCGGCCAGCAGGATGATGACGGATGCCCCGACGGTCCAGAGGCTCATGATGATGAGTCCCGGCTTCACCCAGGCGCCGTCCGTCGTCCATGCCGGGCCGTTGATGCCGAACCATCCGAGCACAGTGTTGACGAGCCCGTTCTGGCCGTTGAACAGGAGCAGGAAGAAGATGCCGACCGCCACCGGCGGTGTCATCTTGGGAAGGTAGAACAGAGTCCGGAACGTGCCCGCGCTGCGCCCCGCGCGGTTGAGCAGCAGTGCCAGCGCGAGCGACACGATCACGTACAGCGGCACCTGAATGGCGGTGAAGAAGAGCGTGTTCCCGAGGGCCAGCGCGATCTTCGGATCCTGGAGGAGCGTGACGTAGTTCTGGGTGCCGACGAACTGCGGGTTGTTGATGACGTCGTAGTCGGTGAGCGACAGATACACGCTGTAGATGAGCGGCCAGGCGGTGAAGACGAGGAAGCCGACGAGCCACGGGCTCAGGAACAGCAGCGCCGCGGTCACCTCCCGGCGCCGCGCCTGCCGCCGCGACCGGCGGCGCTCCGGGGTGGGCTCAGCAGTCGTGGGCCGAGGCTGGACGAGAGCGTGCGCCGACATGGGTCACTTCTTCTCGGATTCCAGCGATGCCCACGCCTTGTCGAGCGCGGATTGAGCGCTCTTCTGCGCCGTGGCAAGAGCGTCTTCGGGGCTCGCCTTGCCGTTGAGCACCGAGTTGACCGCGTCGAACAGTGCGGACTTGAACTCCGCATCGGCGGGGTTCGCGGGGAGCGAGAACGTGCTGTCGTTCGCCTCGTACATCTTGGCGACCGCGGTGTCCCACGGCTCTCCGCCGGACGTCGTCATGTCGCGGATCATCGCGTCCGCCTTCGCGTTGCCCGTGAGGATGCCGGTGAAAGGCTTGCCTTCGTCGTCGCGGGCCTTGATCCGCGCCTCCGCCGCAGCCTGCCAGGCATCGATCGAGGTCATGGCGCGCGCGAACCGGCATGCCGCCTCGGGATTGCCGCTGCCGCTCGGGATCGCCCACGCCGAACCGGCGGCATAGGCCAGGGTCTTCCCCGAGCGATCGCGCACCGTGTCGAACGCCATGGGCGCGTCGGGTGACACGTCGTTGAGCACGTTCACGTACCACTGCTCCATCGGCATCGCGCCGAGCGTTCCCGACGCGAATTGGTTGCCCTCGCCGAAGAAGTCGGCGGAGTCGCGATACGCCTTGACTGCGCTGAAGCCTCCCTGGTCTTCGTAGATGGATGCTGCCCAGGTGAGCGCTTCGACGACTGCGGCGTTGTCGAGCTGCGCCGTGCGGCCGTCCTTCGAGATGAGATCGGCGCCGTTCGCCTTGGCCCACAGCGGCAGGAATTCCGGCATCTTCGAGTCGTAGCCGATGACCTGGATCCCTCCGCCGCTGCTCTTCGCGAGTGCCTTGTTCGCCGCGGTCACAGCATCCCAATCAGAGCCGTTCACGTCGTCGATCGTGAGTCCGGCAGCCGACAGCAGATCGCTGTTGGCCATCGTCAGCTGGATCGTGTTGAACTCCGGGATGCCGAACACGGTTCCGTCGAGCGTCACCTGCTCGAGGGCTGCCGGCACGAAGTCTCCGGTGGGGATGGCCTCGCCGTCGATGCAGCGGTCCAAGGGGACGATCGCACCCCGGGCGGCGAGCGACCCGATCTGATCGCGGTTCGCGTAGACGATGTCGGGCGGCGTGCCTGTCGCGACGGCGGAGAGGAACTGCTGGAGGTCGAGATCGCCTTCGGCGAGTTTCACCTTCACGTCGCCGAGCTGCTGCTTCGCGTAGTCGAGGCGGCTGGTCGCGACTTCGTCGACGCCCGAGAAGCCCATGACCGACAGGTCGCCCGAGAGCTTGGTATCGGTGCTGTAGTCGGCGTTGGTGTCGCCGGCACCTCCCGTGCCGACCGCGCAGCCGGTCGTGCCGAGGACGGCAGCTGCCGTCGCCGCGGCGAGAATCAGTCGATTTCCTTTTCGCATGATGCACCTCCCTCGCCCCCGAGAAGTGGGCGGTGGGAACAAAATACGAAGCGGTTCGCCGAAGAGCCGAGGGCCTTGACCGGTTCAGGTCTTCAGCGTATGTATGGCCTCGCATTCACTCGTGCGGCGCGTTCGGCGTACGTGAGGGGGGCCACGTTGTCAATGCGTGGACGAATGCTTCTGGCCTATGTCAGTCTTCACCGAAGCTGTCCGGGGGGGCATTCAATGAAGCGAATCGACATCTATTACGGCGGAGACCAATACAGCGTAGGAGGCAGAGAGTTGGAGGCGCTCCAGCGCGAGATCGCAACCGGTCTCGCCTCTGGTGTGCACTGGCTCGAGGTCAACCAGGGAGAGGGTCGTCGACGGCAGGCGTTCCTTCTGCTCACCGCCGGCGTGCCGCTGTCCATCGTTCCGATACCCGACCTCCCGTCCGAGGACGGTGACGTCTGGGACCCCGCCGACGTCTTCGAGACGTAGGGCGCACGGCCTCGCAATCAGCGGTTATTGCGCGGCTTCGAAGGCCTCGAGAACGGATGCGGGAATCCTCCCGCGCTCTGAGACCTTGTAGCCGTTCGACTTCGCCCATTCGCGCACGGGGCCGTAATCCTGCTGTCCGTTCCTGCGCCGCTTGCGCTCTGCCGCGGATGCCGCGGCACTCCGGGGACCGCGACTGGTCGAGACGGGGCGGGCTGCGTCGATGTAGGTGGCGAATGCATTGCGCAGTGCCGCAGCATTCTCGTCGCTCACGTCGATCTCGTAGGCGACCCCGTCCAGTGAGAAGAGGACCGTCTCACCTTCTCCGACGTCGAGGACGGTTCCGTCGACATCATCGACGAGCTGGTGCACAATTCTTCGGGCCATGCACCGACAGTACCCGCACAATTGACCGCGGCACTATGCGCACTTCCGATTGCGACAATTCCACTCTGAGAATGAATTCCGGCAGTCGCGGGGGAAGCTCAGGGGAGAAGTCCGGCCCGCCGTGCCGCGAGCACCGCCGCGTGTCGGGTCGAGGCATCCAGCTTCGCCATCGCCGATTGAAGATACGACTTCACCGTCGCCTCTTTGAGCGACAGGCTCGCGGCGACTTCGACATTGGTCCACCCGAGGGCGGCGCCCGCGAGCACGTCGAGCTCGCGGGGCGACAGGCGGGCCTTCACCGCCTGGGTCACCGCCGCGTCGACCTGTGCGAGGGACGACAGCCGGCGCTCGAGACCGCCGAGCCGATCGCGCAGCGCGGGGTCGGCCACCGTCGAGGAGATCGCCCGCAGCTGCGCGTAGGTCTCGCGCAGATCGTCGAGCGCGGCAGTCGAAAGCGTCGCCGACTGCTCGACGGCCGGCACGGCTCGGAGCCGCCGCTCGACCTCGTCACGAACGCGGAGCTCAGTCGCCACCTCTTCGGCTGCCCGGAGTGCCGGTGCGACGGCGGCGTCCGCGACAGGCGACGCCGCAGACCACGACCCGCAGTAGATGACGCCTCGGGACTTGCCCGAGGTGACGATCGGCACGGCGAAGAGCGTCCCGATGCCTTCGCCCAGGATCGGGCCGTCGTAGTCGTGAGTGATGCCGCGGGCCACCCGGTAGTCGAGTGCCAGACGGGGACGAGCTTCGATGAAGGCCTTGCCGCCCAGTCCTCGCCCCGCACGGACGACGAGCCCCTCGAGGTTGTGCGTGCGACTGCCCGTGATCGCCGAGATGTGGATCTCGCCCTCCTGGGCGAGGCCGCCGAACACCACGGGAAATGTGGTGCGGCGCGCGAGGTCGTCTACGGCACGCTCCATCAGGAGAGTGTCCGCTCCATCGCTCATGGGTGGGATCACGCACCACCTGCTTCCATCGAACCGGCACGACGTCGTGATCGGTAGCGATGACATTATCACCGGCCACACGGGCTCGCCTTTACGCAGACCGCGACGGGAACGGACGGATCGATGGCCGCGACCGGAACCTGCTCCGCTGACACGCGGTGCGGCCGTAGAACGCGCCGCGGCCGGCCTACCCGGCCGCGGCGCGTTCCAGATCGAGGAGGTGCCGCTTGACCTCGGGTCGCCCCCCGTATTCACCGAGCGACCCGTCGGCGCGCACCACGCGGTGAACAGGCACGATGATCGAGAACGGCGTCGTCGCGCACGCCGTTCCGACCGCACGCGCTGCCCCTGGGCTTCCTGCCGAGATCGCGACTTCGCCGTAACCGGCCGTCTCGCCGTAGGGGATGCGCCGCACGGCTTCGAGCGCCGCCCGACGGAACCCGGTGACCAATCTCCAGTCGAGGTCGACGTCGAACTCGCGCCGCTCGCCTTCGAAGTACTCGTCGAGCTGACGGGCGATATCGCCGCCAGCCTCGTCGTCGGGTACGGGCATGGCATGCACCTGGAGTGCGACGCGAGTGAGTTCGGGGTCGAGCGGCGCCTCCATTGGGTGCAGCGTGATGATGCCTTCAGGGCCCGCGACGATGAGGATCTCGCCGATGGGGGAGGGGTGGACGCGGAACGAGATGTCGGTCATGCGACCATCCTGGCGAGGAGGTGGCGGCGGCTGAGCGCGGCCGCCGGGAATGCGGATGGGAGGTTCTCCGGGGCCCCTGGGGAGGAACGGCTGATCAACCGGCGTGTCGGCAATCCGGCGAAACTCGGACCTGCCTCCCGCGCAGGGCCGAAGCGCCGCATACGCTGGATCGTGTGCGGCGAGCTGACGGAAGCGCCTTGATGGGCGCGGAGGACCACGTGCCTTCGGCACTCGTGACCCCCGGCGACCTGGGTCTTTCCGAACCAGGAGTGACGGTCATGCACATCGCGGAGCCCGAGCGGGAACGTCTGCGCAGAGAGATCGGGATGCTGGGCGGCGCGTCGACACTGCTGCATTACGCCGACTTTCCCGAGACCGGCATCGAGATCACGAAGGCCCACCCCGGAAGTCTTCCGCAGTTCATCACCGGCCGCTCGACCCTGCTGTCCAATCTCTTCCGCGACGAAGTCGCCCTTCGCACCGCCCGCATGGCCGCGGAGCGCCTGACCGCCAAGAACGTCGAGCTGCGCACCGCCCGCGGGCTGGATGCCGTGCGGCTGGGTGTCGGCCTGGCGTCGTGGCGCATCGGCGGGCTCTCGTGCACGGCGCCGGTGCTGCTGCGTCCTCTCGCGATCCGGCGGCATCACGCGGACTTCGAGCTCAAGCTGCACGGCGCCTTCACGGTCAATCCGGAACTGGTGCGGGCCCTCCGCACCCACTTCGGGATCGAGCTCGACGGCGCGTCCCTCGCGGCCCTCGCCTCGGAGGGCGGCGTCTTCAAGCCGCAGCCCGTCATCGATCACCTGCGAGCGCTCACCGCGTCGATCGAGTCGTTCACGGTCCAGCCGCGGCTGGTCGTGTCGAGCTTCGCCGACGTCGGCGGCCCCATGTCGCGCGATGCCGCGAATCTCGATCACCCCATCCTCAATGCGCTCGCGGGCCACCACGACGACCGAGAGCGGCTGACGACGCGCCGAGACGTGCCGCTGCGGACGAACCCCGACGAGCGGCCGCCGGCATCCGATCTCCTCCTTCTCGACGCCGATGCCGAGCAGGAACGCGTCCTCACCCGCATCGTCGCGGGCCAGTCGCTCGTGATCCACACGCTTCCCGGCACGGGCGGCACCCAGACGGTCATCAACGCCGTCGGAGCTCTCGTCAAGGACGGCAAGCGGGTGCTGATCGTCAGCGCACGCCGATCGACACTCGAGGGGGTGCGCCACCGGCTCGCGAGCATCGGGCTCTCGGGACTGGCCGTCTCCCCGCGCGATCTCCAGCGCGACCTCATCCGGGCGATCACGCGCAATGAGAAGGCGGAGCAGCCCAAGGTCTCCGACATCGACGACGCTCTCGTGCGGCTGCGCGGTGTCCTGCGGGACTACCGCGGCGCCGTCACGCGCCGCCATGAATCGCTCGGGGTGTCGATGCTCGACATCCTCCGCACACTCGCCGGTCTCTCCTCCCGCGAGCCCGCTCTCGAGACGGCCGCCCGCTTCGACCTGGCGACGCTCGAGGGTCTCGCCCGCGGACGAGCGGATGCCGCAGCCACACTCGCCGCGGCGGCTCGGCTCGGCGAGTTCAAGGTCGGGCCCGGCGAGTCGCCCTGGTACGGCGTGAGCTTCGCGACCACCGAGCAGGCTCGCGCCGCCCACGGTCTCGCCGGAGCTCTTCATCGCCGTGATCTTCCCGCACTGCTCGAGCGCGCCTACGAGCTCATCGGGCAGACGCGGATGCGCCCGTTCCGCACGATCACCGAGCTCGGTGCGTATCTGCGTGTCCTGCAGGGCATCCGCGACTCGCTCGACCGCTTCAGCCCGACGGTCTTCGAGCGCCCGCTCGATGAGCTGATCCAGGCGCACGGCCCACGCCGCGAGGCTCCCCACCTCACCGGAACGCGCCGCCGGCACCTCCGCCGTCTCTCTCGGGAGTACGTGCGTCCGGGCGTCCACATCGCCGACATGCACGAAGCCCTGCTGCGTGTGCAGCAGCAGCGCGCCGAGTGGCAGAAGCACGTCGACGTCGGCGTGGTGCCCGAGCTCCCGCTCGGTCTCGGCGACGTGCACGTGGCATGGCAGCGAGTGGAGGCCGACCTCGGCCAGCTCGACGGCATCCTCGGCCGCAAGGACGCGGCCAGGCTCGCGACGCTGCCGATTCCCGCACTCGTCCGCACCCTCGCCGGCCTCGCGGCCCACTCCGACGTGTTCGACAACCTCATGGAGCGCGCCGCCCTGCGCAGCGAGCTCGCCGCGCTCGGGCTCGATCCGCTGCTGACCGAGCTCTCGGTGCGCCACGTGCCCGAAGACCGCGTCGGCGATGAGCTGGACTACGCGTGGTGGCAGTCCGCCCTCGAGCACCTGCTGCGCACCGACCGCGCGCTCCTGGGCGCCAACACCGCCGTGGTGGATCGCCTCGAGCGCGACTTCCGGCTGGTCGACGAAGCCCATGCCGCAGCATCCGGCCCTCTGCTGGCCGCCCAGCTGGCGACCCAATGGCGGATCGGGATCGTCGATCATCCTTCGGAGGCGGCCGCGCTGAAGCGCGCGCTGAAGGAGGGTGTGGCGGACCCCGCGCTGCTGAGCGCCTCGGCTCCGACCCTGCTCCGCGCGCTCGCGCCCGTGTGGCTCGCCTCTCCGTATGATGTGCCCGCCATTCCCGAGGAACCCTCTTTCGACGTCGTCGTGATCGCGGATGCCGGCGCCCTGTGCCTGGCGGAGGCGGTGCCCGCTCTGCGCCGCGCCGAGCAGGTCGTCGTCTTCGGCGATCCCGTCACACAGAAGCCCACCCCGTTCCGGGTCGCGACCAGTGTGAGCCGAACGGATCCGATCGAGGAGGAGGGCGCGGCGTTCGATGAGACGAGTGTTTTCGAGCGCCTCGCGGAGCTGCTTCCGGTGGAGACCCTGACCCGCAGCTACCGGGCCGGCGGGGAGGACCTCGCGCGGCTGGTGAACGACGCCTTCTACGGCGGTGAGCTGGTGTCGCTGCCCTGGGCGGGCTCGTACCTCGGCCGCGGGAGCCTCAGCGTCGACTACGTCGAGGGAGGGGTGGGCGCCCCTGATCCCGTCACGGGCGCGGTCGAGAGCCCGGATGCCGAGGTCAACCGCGTCGTCACCCTCGTCGTCGAGCACGCGATCAACCGCTCCTCCGAGTCGCTCATGGTCGTCACGGCGAGCACGAAGCACGCCGAGCGGGTGCGCGCCGCGGTCGAGACCGCCTTCGCCGGACGATCCGACGTCGCCGACTTCGTCTCGCGCGACACCGCCGAGCCCTTCGCCGTGCTGACGCTCGAGGAGTCCGTCGCCGAGAGCCGCGATCGGGTGATCTTCTCGCTCGGATTCGGCCTCACGCGCCACGGGCGCGTCTTGAGCGACTTCGGCGACCTCTCCACGCCGGACGGCGACAGGCTGCTGACCGTTGGCATGACACGCGCCCGCCGCTCGATGGTGATCGTCTCGTCCATCCGTCCGTCCGCGTTCGACGACGGGCGACTGGACCACGGCGCGGCGACGCTCATGTCGATCCTCGGCGGCGTCGCCTCGCGCTCCCGTGAGGCCCGGCTCGAGGATCTCGCCGATCCGCTCACGCGCGCTCTCGCCCACGAGCTGCGGGCTCTCGGCGTCTCGGTGGATGTGCACTACCGAGGACTCCTGCCTCTCGTCGCGCAGTACGACGGCAAGGCCGTCGTGGCCGAGATCGATCCTGAGACGCAGGGTGAATCGCTCCGCGAGGCGCTGCGCCTTCGGCCCCAGATCCTGCGGCGTCTGGGCTGGCACTACGTCCGGGTGCACGCGTTCGATCTCTACAGCGACCCGGCCGCAGTGGCATCCCGCATCGCGGCGCTTTTGGGAGTGGCGCCCGAGGCGGCCATCGCCGAGACCGACACCCAGCCGTTCGATGTCCGGGAGTGACCGTCAGCGGGTCGAGCGCGTCCCCGGCAGTCGCCGCGCGAAGCTGACACCGGCACCGGGCACGACAGGCGAGCCGGCGCCCGCGGACGAGAACGCTGAGATGCCGGCGACGGACGCCGCATCCGGCTCTGAGAAGGGTCCGAACGACGACCGCATGCGGCGGGACGTGCCGCCGCACTGGTGAGCGATCAGGCCCTGGGCGACTGCTTCTCGAGGAGGTCGCGAATCTGCACGAGCAGTTCGGCCTCGGTCGGCAGCGGCTCCTCCTCCGGCTGAGGGATGCCCTTGCTCGCCGCCTGCCGCTCCTTGAGGCGGTTCATCGGGTGAACGAACACGAAGTAGACGACCACCGCGACCGCGACGAAGTTGATGATCGCCGCGATGATGAGCCCGATCGCGAAGTCGGTCGTGCCGCCGCGGATGTTCGGGATGCCGATCACGACGTCGGTGAGGGCATCCGCCTGGAAGATCAGGGCGATGAGCGGATTGATGAGTCCCGCCACGATCGCGTTGACGATGCCGGTGAACGCCGCGCCGATGACCACGGCTACGGCCAGGTCGATGACGTTGCCGCGGAGGATGAACGCCTTGAAGCCCTGGATCATCTCGTGCCTCTCTTGTCGCGGGCGTCAGCCGGTCAGGAGCCCGAGGGGGCGGGGGAGGACTTCGTCTCGGTCTTCGTCGGCTTCGAAGGCGAGGAGTCTCCGCCGGAAGAGCCGCTCGACGTGGACGTCGAACCCTGCGCGGCCGGACGCGAGTCCGTGCGGTAGAAGCCCGAGCCGTTGAAGGTGACGCCGATCGAGCCGTACTCCTTGCGGAGTGCGCCTCCGCACTCCGGGCACTCGGTCAGCGTCGCGTCGGCGAAGGACTGCACTGCTTCGAAGCGGTGACCGCACTGCTTGCAGGCATACGCGTAGGTGGGCATCTGGCTCTTTTCGTGGGTGTGCTCGAACTCAGCGCCGCGCGGGCGTGAGCGTGAGTGTCTGAGTGGGGGTGACGACGCCGGTCACGCGCTGATCGTGGAGATCTCGCGGCACCTCGTCGAGGATCTCGGTGTCGTAGACGACGGCGTACACGGGAGGGCAGCGTTCCATCGACCCGATGGTCTTGTCGAAGAAGCCGCGGCCCCAGCCGAGGCGCATGCCGGAGCGGTCGACGGCCGCGGCAGGGATCACGAGGAGGTCGACGCTGTTGACGGCGATCGGCCCGAGCAGCTCCCCGACCGGTTCGGGGAGCCCGTACATGCCCTCGGCGATGTCGATGTCAGGCGTGGCGACCGACCAGTCGAGCAGGCCGTCAGCGCGGGTCACCGGCAGGAGCACCCGGATGCCGCGTGCCACTGCACGATCGACGAACTCACGCGTCCCCGGCTCGGTGGTCGTCGAGAGGAAGCATGAGAGAGAGCGCGCGCCGACCTTGGCCACGAGCGCATCGAGCTGTTCCGTCACACCACGAGCGGCGGCATCCCGTGCCGATTCCGACAGGAGCTGCCGGCGTTCGCGAAGCTCGGCGCGCAGGGCGCGCTTCGCGTCGGCAATCGCATCGGACATGCACTGATTCTAGGTGGCGGCACATCTCGCCGGCTTGCGCAAGGCCCTCAATGGGGTTGAGCGGTCGCGAAGTAGGATCGGACAATGCCCCATAAGCCCTTCAAGGCGGTCATCCCCGCCGCCGGACTCGGCACGCGCTTCCTTCCCGCAACGAAGGCGATGCCGAAGGAGATGCTCCCCGTCGTCGACAAGCCGGCGATCCAGTACGTCGTCGAAGAGGCGACGCTGGCCGGCATCCGGGACGTCCTGATCATCATCGGACGCAACAAGAACAACCTGTCCAACCACTTCGACTCCGTCCCCGAGCTCGAGCGCAATCTCGAGAAGAAGGGCGACATGGACAAGCTGGCGAAGGTCCAGCAGTCCAGCGACCTCGCTGACATCCACTTCGTGCGCCAGGGCGAGCCGAAGGGTCTCGGTCACGCCGTTCTGCGGGCCCGTTCGCACGTGGGCGACCACCCCTTCGCCGTCCTCCTCGGCGACGACCTCATCGACGAGCGCGACCCGCTTCTGACGACGATGCTCGAGGAGCACGAGCGCACGGGCGCCGCGATCGTCGCACTCATGGAGGTCGAGCCCGACCACATCCACATGTACGGAGCGGCCGCGATCGAGGAGACCGACCGCGAGGGGGTCGTCAAGGTCACAGGCCTCGTCGAGAAGCCCAAAGCCGAGGACGCTCCCTCCAACTTCGCGGTCATCGGCCGCTACGTGCTCAGCCCCGACGTGTTCGACATCCTCGAGCGCACCGAGCCCGGCAAGGGCGGCGAGATCCAGCTGACCGACGCGCTCCAGGAGATGGCCGCCGACTCCGAGGGCCCCGGCGTGTACGGAGTGATCTTCCGGGGTCGGCGCTATGACACCGGCGATAGAGTGGATTACATCAAGGCCATCGTGCAGCTCGCCGCAGACCGCGAGGATCTCGGACCCGAACTGCGACCCTGGTTCAAGGAGTTCGCTGCGACACTGTGACGACACAGTGAGGCTTTCCGCTGAGGGGGGATCGTGGATCTGACCGCTCCCCGCAGGCATGGGCCGGTGTCGATACGACTCGTTCGTCCTCGCGACGCGCGCGTGCTCCAGCAGGAGCTGCTCTCGAACCGGTCCTGGCTGCGTCCGTGGGAGGCCACGAGCCCCGACGGTCCGGTGTCGTTCGACATGCGGCTCGGCATCCGGCGGCTGCTCCAGCAGTATCGCGACGGGCAGGGTGTGCCCTTCGTCATGGAGTACGACGGCGAGATCGCGGGGCAGCTGAACGTGTGGGGCATCGCCAGGGGCTCGCTCGCCTCGGCCACGATCGGCTACTGGGTCAGCGAGCGGTTCGCCGGGCGCGGCATCACCACCATCTCTGTGGCGATGGCCACCGACATCTGCTTCAGCGAACTGCGCCTGCACCGCATGGAGATCTGCATCCGTCCGGAGAACCGGGCGAGTCTCCGAGTCGTCGAGAAGCTCGGGTTCCGGTACGAGGGCCTCCGCCGTCGATTCATCCACATCGATGGGGATTGGCGCGACCACTACGCCTTCGCCCTCGTGCGCGAAGAGGTGCCGGGGGGCATCCTCGAGCGCTGGGTGCAGGGCCGGGTGCCGCAGGACGCCGCGGCGATTCCGCCTGCGGACCGCCTGCACGCCTGACCCGGTTCGCTCCACTGCGCGCGGTCCCGGCCCGTCTGGGGACGACACGCCGGTATATCACCGGCGTCCGACATCACCTCGCCTACCGTGGACACATGGGCGGGCAGGTGCTGGGCGGGGGAGTCATCGTTCTCGTCGCCGTGCTCCTGTGGCTCGTGTACCTGCTTCCGTCGTGGGCGAGCCGTCGCCAGTACGACGCCGCCGAGCGAAATGCCGTCCGCCTCAACCAGGCGCTCCGCGTGCTCGCCGAGACGAGTGAGACGCCGGACGAGGTCAGGCTCGAGCTCAACGCGCGCACCGCACTGGCGCAGCAGCGGCTCGCACGCCGCGCGCTCGTCGAGCGGGAAGACCTCGCCAAGCGCGCGCAGGCCCAGCAGGACCAGGCCGGTCTCGAAGAAGCGCGGGTCGCTCTCGCCGTCGCTCGCGACCAGCCGGCAGCTCGCCGCGCCCGCGCACGGCGTCGGGCCCGCCTGCTGACCACCATGATCGGGCTCCTGGCGGTCGGGCTGGTGGGATGGGGCGCGTTCTCCGCCGCGTGGGGCCTGCTCGCCGTCGGCGTGGGGCTGAGCGTGGTGTGCGCCGCACTCCTCCGCCGGATGGCGCGAGTGGGTCGCCGCGCGATCTCCGGCGTGACAGTGACGGACGCGGCGGTGCGCACCCGGACCGCGGTTCAGGATGTCGCGCTCGCCGCGGAGGAGCGCTCGTGGGCGCCGCGCGAGCTGCCTCGTCCGCTCACGGCGTCGGCAGGGTCGCGCGCAGCGGCCATGCTGGATGCCGCCGAGGCACGTGATGCCCTTCGCGAGGCCGCGCTCGAAGAGGCTCTGCGGGCCAGAACCGAGGCCGAACGGCCTCCGTCGATCACCGCGGCACGCCGTGCACGGGCCTCCGAAACCGCATTCTCACGCATGGGCTTCGTCGATGATGAGCAGATCGAGGCGCATGTGCGCCAGCTCCTCGAGCGCCGTGCTGTGGGCGGCTGATCGGCCTCTCTCCTCGATTCGGAGGCACCTGGCCAGCGTGCTAATGTAGCGGAGGTTCAAGGGCCTGTAGCGCAGTTGGTAGCGCGCCTCGTTCGCATCGAGGAGGTCAGGGGTTCGATTCCCCTCAGGTCCACAGCACAGAAAGAGCACCCCCTGCGGGTGCTCTTTCTTCGTATGGGCTCGACGATGATGCTCACCCCATTCGGGTTGCGCCTCCCGTGCGCGGGGGTGCGTCAGCGCTAGTGTCGGGCCATGAAGAACCCGCTCGTGATCGTCATCCTCGCCGTCTCGCAGTTCGTGATGGTGCTCGACAGCACCGTGATGAACGTGTCGATCTCACAGGTCGCCAGCGACCTCGGTACGACGATCACGGGCATGCAGGCGGCCATCACCTTCTACACGCTCACCATGGCGGCGTTCATGCTGACCGGCGGCAAGCTCGGCGACAAGCTCGGCCGCGGCCGGGCGTTCAAGATCGGCGCGGTCATCTACGGCATCGGTTCGCTCATCACCGGCCTCAGCCAGAACCTCGGAATGCTGCTGTTCGGGTGGTCACTCGTCGAGGGTCTCGGCGCGGTGCTCGTCATCCCCGCGATCGCCGCGCTCGCCGCGATCAACTACACCGGCAAGGCCAGGGTGGCGGCTTTCTCGATCCTCGGTGCGGCCACCGGCCTCGCCGCCGCAGCCGGTCCGCTGATCGGCGGACTTGCCACGACCTACGCGTCGTGGCGCTTCGTCTTCTTCGGTGAGACCGTGATCATGATCTTCGTCCTCATCTTCGCCGGCCGGATCAAGGACGTTCCCGCCACGCCGTCGATCAAGATCGACATCCCGAGCGTGATCCTCTCGGCGGGCGGCATGGCGCTGCTCGTCTTCGGCGTGCTGCAGTCGAAGACCTGGGGCTGGTTCACGCCGCTCATCTCGCCGGAGATCAACGGCGTCGAGATCGCACCGCTCGGGGTCTCGCTCGTGACGTACCTGATCCTCCTGGGCATCGTCGTACTGTGGCTGTTCCTGCGACGTCAGCGCACGCTCGAGGAGGCCGGCCGCAACCCGCTCCTCAAGGTGAGCCTGCTGGGCATCCCGGCGCTGCGCAGCGGGCTGGCCGGGTTCCTCGTGCAGTACTTCGCGATCGCTGCGCTCTTCTTCGTGATCCCGGTGTACCTGCAGACGATGCTCGGCAACAACGCACTCGAGACGGGGCTGAAGATCCTGCCGCTGTCGGCCGGTCTCGTGCTGTGCTCGATCGTCGGCTCGTGGCTCACCCAGCGCCGCTCCGCGAAGTACATCGCCCGCGCGGGCCAGGCCACGATGGCCGTGGGCCTCTTGATCGTGCTGGTCTCGATTCAGCCCGAGTTGTGGGACTGGGCCTTCGCGATCGGGATGTTCGTGATCGGCGCCGGCTTCGGCCTGCTCGCCTCGCAGCTCGGCAATGTGAACATGTCGGCCGTGTCCAAGGAGGACACCTCGGAGGTCGGCGGACTGCAGGGCACCTTCCAGAACCTCGGGTCGTCGTTCGGCACCGCGATCGTCGGATCGGTGTTCATCCTCCTGCTCGGCTCGGGTTTCTCCGCCGCGGTGCAGTTGAACGACAAGGTGACCCCCGAGGTGCAGAGCCAGGTCACCCAGGTGCTCGCCGAACAGGGCGTGCCGATCATCTCGCAGGCCGAGGCCGAGAAGATCGTGCTCGATGCGGGGGCCGATCCCGAGGTTGCGACCGCGGTCGCTCAGGACTACGCCGACTCACAGGTCGAAGCCCTCAAGCAGGCGCTCTTCATCGTCTTCGCTCTCCTGGCGGTCTCGCTCATGCTCGCGCGAAACCTCCCGGCCGAGGTCGTCGCCAAGCCCGAAGAAGAAGAGGCCGAGCCTGCTGTGGGCACCATCTGACCCTGCCTCTGACGCGCAGAACAGCGGATGCCGCGACCCGGCCGGGTCGCGGCATCCGCTGTTCTGCGACTACGCGGTCGCGTGCTCGCGAGCCCGCAGATCCTTGCGCAGGATCTTGCCCGAGGTGGACTTCGGGATCACGTCGATGAACTCCACGCGCCGCACCTTCTTGTGCGGCGCCACGTGCTCGGCCACGTAGGCCATGACATCCTCCGCCGTCAGTCCCGAGTCGGGCACCGCGACGACGAAGGCCTTGGGGATCTCCTGCTTGTCGTCGTCCAGAACCCCGATCACCGCGGCATCCATCACGTGCGGATGACCGAGGAGAAGCGCCTCGAGCTCGGCGGGGGCGATCTGGTAGCCCTTGTACTTGATGAGCTCCTTCACCCGGTCGACGATCGAGAAGTAGCCGCCCTCGTGGTAGACCGCGATGTCACCGGTGTGGAGGAATCCGTCGTCGTCGAGCGTCTCCGCCGTGGCCTCGGGGTTGTTGAGGTAGCCGAGCATGACGTTGGGTCCCTTGACCCACAGCTCGCCGGGGAGTGTCACCCGGTCGGGGCCGACCTCGGTGATCTCGTCGCCGGTAGCCGGGTCGATGAGCTTGCAGAGCTCGTTCGGCAGCATGGTCCCGACCGAGCTCACCGGGATGTCGGTGCGGTCGTCCGGCATCGCGTGCGAAACCGGGCTCAGCTCACTCATGCCATACCCCTGCATCATGCGTGCGTGGATGCGCCGGCCCGCGAGCTCTGCGGTCTCGCCGTCGAGGGGAGCGGCTCCCGAGAACACGGTGTGCACGCTCGAGATGTCGAACTGATCGACGATCGGATGCTTGGCGAGCGCGACCGCGATGGGCGGCGCGATGTAGAGATAGGTGCAGCCGAAGTTCTGGATGTTGGTGAGGAACTCGACCAGATCGAACTTCGGCATGGTCACGAGGCGCGCGCGCTGACGGAGGGCGAGGTTCAGCAGCACCGTCATCCCGTAGATGTGGAAGAACGGCAGCACCGCCAGCACCCGGTCATCGGCGTGCAGCCGGATGTTCACGCGCGACTGCTGCACGTTCGCGACGAGGTTGCGGTGGCTGAGCATCACGCCCTTGGGGATTCCCGTGGTGCCGGAGGAGTAGGGGAGCACCGCCACGTGAGTCGCCGGATCGAAGGCCACGTCGGGAGCGGCGTGCTGCTCGGTGAGCAGCTCACGGAGGCCCGGGTGCCCGGACGCGCCGTCCAGCACGATCACGCGCTCGTGAGGGATGCCGACGGCTTCGGCTKCCGTCGAGGCCTGCGGGAGCAGCGGCGACACCGTCACGAGCCACGTGGCCCCGGCATCCCTCAGCTGCTTCTCGATCTCGCCTGCGGTGTAGAGGGAGTTCACCGTGGTGACCGTGGCACCGGCGCGGAGGATGCCATGGAAGACGGTGGCGAAAGCCGGGATGTTGGGGCACAGGAGGCCGACGACGGTATGCGTGCCGACGCCGCGGGCCGCCAGAGCACCGGCGAAGGCACCGATCTGGGCCTTGAGTGCGCCGTACGTCGTCTCGACTCCGGTGGCGGGATCCACGAGGGCGATGCGCGCAGCGTCGTCTGCGGTCAGCGAGCCGAACAGGTAGTCGTAGACGCTGACGTCGGGAATCTCGACGTCCGGATACGGGCTTTCGAACACGAGGTTTCTCCCTTGATTCATCGTGCGGTCCTCCGGCGTCCTTGCCGGGTTGCGTCCATCCTCGCATGCCACCCGGAAGGCTGCGACTGAGTGCCGTACGTKACGGAACTCAGTCGCAGCACGGCAGGTCTCAGATGAGGGCGTGGGTGCTGTGGCGACCGGCGTCGAGGCGTTCTGCGGCGAGTCCCTCCGCTGCCTGGAGCGGGGTGATCCCGCGGTGCTCAGCCTCGTCGAAGACACGGCGCACGGTGTCGCCGATGGCGGCGACGCGGTGCATGATCTCGGTCTTCGTGCCGATCTTCTTCGCCTCGAGGTCGAGGTAGATGACGCCGCCCGCGTTGACCACGAAGTCCGGTGCGTACAGGATGCCTCTCTCCGCCAGGCGGGCGGCGCCGTCGTGGGAGGCGAGCGGGTTGTTGGCGGGCCCGCATACCCCGCGCGCCTCGAGGTGATCGATGACGTCATCGGTGAGCACTCCGCCGATTCCTGCGGGCACGAAGACGTCGGCGGCCACGAGATGCTCGGTGCCCGGCTCGATCCACTGCGCGCCGA
Source organism: Microbacterium sp. P5_B6 (assembly GCF_056400345.1). Classification (NCBI taxonomy): domain Bacteria; kingdom Bacillati; phylum Actinomycetota; class Actinomycetes; order Micrococcales; family Microbacteriaceae; genus Microbacterium; species Microbacterium sp. P5_B6. The sequence continues at coordinate 27,514 of NZ_JBFULL010000011.1, forward strand.
GCTGGACCGCCAGATCGCGCTTGGCAGTGTTGACATCGGTCAGGGCGAGCTGGGCGCCTTCGGCCGCGAGGCGGACGGCGAGACGACTGCCGACCTGCCCGAGACCCGAGATCGTGACCCGGCGGCCGGAAACCTCACCGGAACCGGTCACGCGCTCGAGTGTCGCGCGCAGCGACTCGTAGACCCCGACACTGGTGGGGCCTGCGGGTTCCCCCGAACCGCCCACGGCGTCGGGCAGTCCGACGACGTGCTCGGTGCGCTCGCTGACGGTCAGCATGTCGTCGGTCGTGGAGCCGACGTCTTCGGCTGTCCGGTAGAGCCCGTGCAGCGATTCGACGGCATCGCCCAGGTCGAGGAAGGCGGCGCGACGACGCTCGGCATCCAGTGACATGCCGGGCTCGAGCCGGATGACGGCCTTGCCGCCCCCGGCATCCAGCCCCGCCGCCGCATTCTTCAATGTCATCGCCGACGACAGACGAAGAGCGTCGCCCAGAGCGTCGCTCCAGTGCGGGTAGCTCCACAGGCGGGCGCCGCCGAGCGCGGAACCCAGCACGGAGGAGTGGAGCGCGACGGCGATGAACAGTCCGCTGCGGCGTCCGGTGATCACCTCCACACGCTCGTGTGTGAAGTCGGGGAGGGGCAGGTCATGCGGAGTGTGCGACATCGCGGTCATCCTTCGGGCGGGCCTTGTGGGCTGTGCTCTGCGGCGCCGCGGCTTTGCGGCATCCGCTCTCCATTCTGCCTCTCACCGGCTGATGACGCGCGGTCGGCGTATATTCCGTTGACCGCATGCCTCGATCGACATATCGGGCCGGGGTGTGACGCGTCACTTGTCCCCTACGGCATTTGAGGTGTAGACAGAGCACGCCGGGACACAGGGGTATCGGCTTTGGGGTCAACAAGGGGCTACACGTGGACCTTCCACGCCGTGGAGAGCCGTCTGCCGACGGTGAGCGATTGTGGGCGCGGAGGCGCGCCCGCTCGCTCCTCCATGCCCTGGTCCTCGTCGTCGTCACCAGCATGGCGATCCAGTTCGCAGCCGCACCGGCAGTGACAGCCGTCTCCAGCGCATCGGCGCTGACGGCTTCGCGTGTGGCGACAGACCACGCCCCGGCACGCTCGCTCACGGGGGACGCTCTCGATCGCGCCCTCGCCCGGGCTCTCGGCGAGTGGCGCGCGGTCGGAGCGGACACGGCCGGCATCTCGGCGCGCGTCGCCGACCTCCCCGGGCGCACGCTCGGCTATGCCAGCGGGCGCGTCATCCGCGTCGATGTCGACGCGGCCGGCTGGGGCTGGCAGCGGATGAGTCTCGCGTCCGTTCTTCGTCACGAGATCGGTCACGCCCTCGGCCTCGCACACGCCCACGGCGGCGTCATGGAGGACGTCCTCGCACCGGGAGCGGAGCTGCGCGTCGCCTCTCGCGATCTTCTTCGCGCCGCCGCAGATCCTGTAGCGGGCGCACTTCTCGCCCCGTTCGAGGTCGTGGAGGACACCCCGCCCGCACCCGCGCAAGAAGTGGCTGCGGCGCCGGCGGAAGAACCGGCCCCCGCTGCTGATCCTGTTGCGGCGCCCGCCGAGCCCGCCGTTGCGGATCCCTCCCCGGCGGCAGACACCGCGCCGCCCGCCGAGACCGCGCCGCCCGTCCAGACCACGGGCCCGGATGCGGCAGCCGCGTCCGATGGGGCGGCGTCGACGCCCGGCGCCTCGGATGCCGCGTCGCCGCTCCCGACGGAATCGGCGGCCACCACGGTGACCGGCCTCGTCGTCTCGGTGGTCGCCGTCGATTTCGGCAAGGTGCATCCCGCCGTCGGCGCTGTTCGCACGTTCATCCTGACCAACACCGGCACGGAAGCGATCACGCTCGGGGATGTGCTCGCTGATCCCTCGGGGTCCTTCGATGTGACCGGATTGCCCAGCGTGCTCCTCCCGGGCGCGAGCGTCACGATCACCGTTATGGTGCGACCCGGGGCTGCCGGCATCCGCACCGCGACCCTGACCCTTCCCGGCGTCGAGCCCATGCCTCTGACGGCGGAGCTCACTCGCTGGTCGCTCGATGGCGACACCGCGGTCGCGACGGCCGGAGATCGCCTCGACCACCAGCTGGTGCTGGGGGCGAACGGTGTCTCGCTGGTGCGCATGACCGACGCCAACGACATCGATGTGGCGCCGGATGCTCTGTCGATCTTCCTCGCCGGCGGCGCCTCGGCCGACCGCGTCGCCATCTCGGGCTCGGCCGGCGGCCGAGCGGTGCGCATCTCGGGCGGAGGCGGTGACGACACGCTCGCCGGTCCTTCCCAGAACGTCACGTGGCACATCACCGGCGACGGAGCAGGAACGGTCGGCGATGTGTGCTTCGACGGGTTCGAGCAGCTCGTCGGCGCCGCAGGCAACCAGGACGTCTTCGACTTCGCGGCAGACGGCCGGATCGCCGGTGTGATCGACGGCGGAGCGGGTGGTTTCGACACGCTGGTGCTGGATGCCGCCGGCCGGGCTGTCCGCTCGGTCGCGTACGACCCGCACTCCGGGGTCATCACCGTCGGCGGCGTGGCATACACCTACGCCGGCCTGGAGCCCATCACGATCAGCGGAGTGGCAGACCTCATCGTCGCGGGCACGGCGTCCGGTGAGGTCATCACGCTCGCGCCTTCCACGCCGGGAAAGCTGGTGGCGAGCTCGTCGAGCATGGAGTCGATCGAATTCGACATCCCCAGCGCGTCACTCACGATCGACGGTCTCGGCGGGATCGACAAGGTGCTCATCACCGGGGCGATCAACCTCGGCGCGGCACTCTTCTCGGCGCTGGCCGAGACGATCGAACTCCTCGCCGGTGCCTCGCTCATCACCACGAGCGACGTGACACTGGCTGCCTTCGCAGAATCGGCCGCGCCGAGCGCGACTGCCGGCGCTCACGCCCGGGTCGCCGGAAAGGTGGTCGGTCGCAACGTGGTCATCAGCGCCACGGCCCAGCAGCACGTCACACGCAGTGGCGCAGCCGAGACCGCGACCTACACGCTGAATTCTTCGGCACTCGCCGAGATCGTCGCTGGAGCCGACATCCATGCCGCGACCCTTCAGGTCATCGCGGCGACGAACGTCGAGTTCGAGTACGACGCCACGGCCACCTCGGTGATCCCGTTCGGCCCCGGGGTCGTCTCCTTCTCCGACGCCCGCGTGGACGTCGACGCGACCAGCTCCACGCAGGCACACATACGCTCGGGTGCGATCGTCACCCTGACAGGGGGCGGGCCCGCGTCGGCGACGGTGCCCCAGACCGTGCTCGTGTCTGCGAGCGACTCGATCCACCTCGTCGTCGTCCTCCATGACGACACTGCGCCCGCCGTTCACGCCCTGCTGATCGATCCGGTCAAGGGGCCGCAGAACGCCGGGCGCACCTTCCAGTTCGACGATCTGCAGGCCCACGTGACCCTGCAGCGCGATACGGCGGCATCGATCGCCACGGAGATCGTCACCGGGGGCCTCGTCGCCGTCCGCGCCGAGAACACCGGCGACGTCGCCGGGGACGTTCCCTCCACCCTCATCGGACTCGTCCACATCGTCGCCACCAAGGACGACGCCCGAGCGAGCGTCGCGGGCACCAGCCTTCAGGTGGGCGGCCTCGAGGTGCTTGCCACGACGACGGGCGGCTACAGCGCGACCGCCAAGGATGCCCTCGTCAGCGTGACGGGGAATACCGAAGCGTCGATCACGGATGCCGACGTCACGAGCACGTCCGATGTGACCGTGTCGGCGCGCGACGCGAGCTCGCTCAACGTCGAGGCGGGCGAGCAGGTGCTGATGCCCGGCACGCCGCTCATCACCGCGACCGGCGTGATGGCCTGGAACCTCCTTCACCGGACGGTCCTTGCCCAGATCTCGGCCTCCGACGTCACGGCGGACGGTGCGATCGACGTCCTCGCGGTGGGGGAGCCGATCCTCATCGCCACCACGACCGCCGCCTCGATCGCCCAGCGCGACACGGCGGTCGTCACCTCCGACCTCTCCGCCCTCGCGGGGCTGCTCGCGGTCAACGTCCTCACCGGCTCGGTCGTCGCGAATGTCGTGGGCGGCTCGCTCGACGCAGACTCCATCCTCATCTCGGCCGACAGCAGCGGTGCGCGGATCGACGCCACCTCCGGTGTCTCGGCGGTCGCAGCCACCGGGACGATCTCGGTCGACAATCTTCCGAAGCTGACCTTGAGCGCCGCCATGGCGATCAACCTGATCGGCTGGTCGGTGCAGCCCGTCGCGCTCGGCGCGGTGCTCGCCTTCGCTGAGGCGCTGCTCGGTGTCGACTTCGCCGTCGCCGCCCCCTGGCGGATCGCGGCGACGTCGACGGATGCCCGGCTCACGGCCGTACACGACATCGTCGTCACGGCGCTCTCGGCCGAGGCCATCAACGCCACCGTCAGCAACTCCGCGCAGTCGACGTCGAACGGCATCGCCTTCACGTTCAGCGCCGGGGCCGGGATCATCGTGGCGAGCAACAAGATCCTCGGTGAGACCCGTGCCGTCATCGAGTCGACGACTTCCGCTCGCATCCCGGTCGCCGCAGGAGGCCTGCTGCGCATCGCGGCCGACCACGCCGCCGGCATCTACTCGAACGTCCAGCTCACGACCGGCTCACTCACGACCAACGATGGCGGCTTCCACGCCGTGAGCGGGCTGCTCGCCCTCCCCGCACACGATCACCTCTCCACCGAGACCGGCGTTGTCACCCTCGACCGCGGCGACACCGTGCTCATCCCGATCGGCGCCGTGGAGGACGACTACACCGCGCAGCACGAGATCTTCGACCAGCCGGTCGCGCTCGTCGAAGGAGACGTCGTCCGCCTTGCCGACGACTACGGTACGACGCGGCACAGCACGTCTCTCGGCATCCGCTACGTCCTGCATGGAGATGTGGTGCTCGTCGAGGCAGGTCACGACGCGGGCGGCGATTGGGACACCCTCTATCGCTACCTCGGCAGCAGCCAGCGCATCGACCTGTCGGAGGAGGACTTCACGGTCGCGAGCCGCTGGGCCGTCATCGGCGGCGACGCCGGCAGCGCCTACCGCTACCTCGGTGCCGACGAACAGGTCGATCTCAATTCGGTCGACTACTCCGACACGGATCTGTGGGTCAGGGTCGCCGACAGCCCCCTCAGCGTCTACACCTGGATGGGGCCGGACGATTTTCAGGTCAACTTCCTCACGACGGACTTCCTCGACCTCGGGTGGTGGAAGCCGGTGCGGCCGAGCACCGTGTTCCCGTCCGGGTTCAACCTGACGAATTCGCACGCGGTCGCCATCGCGGCGGCGATCGTGCTCAACGATCTGCGCAGCGACGTGACTGCGACCCTCTCGTATGCCGATGCCACGGCCGATTCGCTCATGGTCGAGGCGATCGAGCAGGCGATCATCCGGGCGGACGCCGACGTGACGGCCTCGGCTTCGGGGGGCAACAGCATCACCGGGGTAGGCACGGCGCTCGCCGCCGGAGGAATCATCGCCACCAACCGCGTGCTCGGCGGCGCGACGGCCAGCGTGCTGTGGAGCACCGTTGTGGCCGTGACCGACATCACGGTGCGCGCCCTGCTCCGCGCCGAGATCGAGGCGTCTGCCCGCGCCGCGCTGACGTCCGGGGCTCAGACCTTCTCCGTGGTTCTGGCTTTCAACACCATCGGCTGGCAGCCCACCGCGACGTTCTTCGAGACGCTGCAGGCGATCCTCGGCTCACCGGTCATCGGCGGGCACACGGCGTATGGCAACGAGAGCGCCGCCATCGCCCGGGCCTTCGTTCAGCAGAGCGCCCTCCAGGCAGGAGGAGCCGTCGCCGTTGTGGCCGATGCGTCGTCCACCATCTCGGCATACCTCGGCAACGACGCGACGTCGTACCCGGCTGCGCTGTTCGGGGCTGAGGGCCTCGCAATGAACGGGGTCGTCGCCTCGAACCGGGTGTCGGCCGGGGCCTTCGCGCAGATCGAGGGCATCACCCCCGCCAGCTGGACGCTCGCGAATCCGTCCGCGCCGATCAAGCCGGGCGACGTCGTGCTCACCGCGGGGGGCAGATTCCAGTGGACCGGACTCGAGCGCGGGCCCCCGGCATCCAACGAGAACTTCCTGGCCCCCGGCTGGCGCCAGATCGGCGACATCGCGGCCACCGTCTTCGCCGGCTCCCTCACGGTCGATGCCCTCAGCGCAGCGGTGATCGGGGCCACGACCACCCTCTTCTCCGAAATCGCCCCCAACAACGATGCGGGCTCGGGCCTGATCAACCGCTATCTCGGCGATCAGCTCGACGACTACCTGTACACCAGCAATTCCGGCACTGTGACGCTTGATCTGGGAGATCGCGTCTGGGCCGACGATCAGGTCTTCGAGTGGATGGGTCTGGAGAACGCCTCGGAAGACCTGGGTTCGACCAACTTCGCCGACCCGGATCTGTGGAAGCTTCTCAGCCCCACGAACCTCTTCACGAGCTCGCTCGCCTACGCCCTGCTCGGGGAGATCGGCACGCGGCTCAACAGGCCGAAGGTCGGCGCATCCGCCGGCTACTTCGGCCTCGTCGTCACCAACGATCTGCGCTCGAGCACGCTCGCCTCGATCGTCGACACCGGCATCGACGTAGACGGCGACGTCACCGTGCGGGCGACGGATGTCACCTCCCTCACCGCTCAGGACTCCAGCACGATCCTGGCCTGGGGTGGCGGCGGCGGCGTGCTGGCCATGAATGCGATCCTCGGGAGCGCGCAGGCCCTCGTCACGCGCAGCCCGATCACCGCGAACGGCGACCTGCTCGTGCAGGCGTCGCAGTCCGGCGACGCGGTGGCGGCGACGCAGACGCACATGGAGGCCTGGGACGCCTTCACCGTGATCCTCGCGTTCAACTCACTGGGCTGGACCTCGCAGAACCTGCTCTCGTATCTCGTGGAGGCGATCCTCGGGGTCTCGGCCGCCGACATCGCCGACCGGTTCGGCCTGGGGAGCAACCCGGTCATCACAGCGATCTTCGGCGACCAGCAGCCCTCGCTCGCCCGCGCGGTCGTCACCGACTCGTCCCTGCAGGTCGCCGGCTCGGTCACCGTCAACGCCATCTCGTCCACGATCCTCACCGCGCTGGGCAGCAACGAGAACATCGTCTCGGCCGCCGTGGACATCACGTTCGGCGCCGCGGGCCAGGAGGCCGACAAGAAGACCGGCAAGGTCGCCGGCTACGGCGCCACCGGCACGGCCGCGGGCATCCTCGTCGCGACGAACAAGGTGAACAGCCTCGCCCACGCCGAGGTCGTCTTCACCGGCGCGGCGCGCGGCACGGTGGAGGCCGGCGGCGATGTCACGATCAGCGCGGCCGACACCGCCGGTGTGATGGCCACCGCGACAGTGATCCAGGATGTCGCCACCTCGAACACCCTCGCCGGAATCGCCGACATCCTGAACCAGGTCGTCATCCCGGGCGACTACGACTTCACGACCCGGTCCGGGATCCGCACAGTGGGCAAGGGATCGCATGTGCGCCTGGGCCAGGGCTGGATCGATGCCTGGACGGCCGCGCATCCGGGTCAGCCCGTGCTCTTCGTGGCCGGCGACATCTACGAGTACCAGGGCACCACGAGCGCTCTCATCGACCTCGCGAGCATCACCGCGGCGAACTTCGCAGACGCCGCGAAATGGGTGCGGATGGTCGCCGGGCAGGACAACCTCCGGCGCTTCTACCCCAACATCGGCAACCTGACGAGCTCGGACGCCCGGTCTGTCGGCATCCTGGTCATGCTCAACGATGTACGCAGCTCGGTCACGGCGAAGGTCAGCAACGCCAGGGTCACCGCGCCGAGCCTCTCGGTCACGGCGACGGAGGACGCGTGGCTCATCGCGGATGTGCTGCTGAATGTGTCGGCAACCGGCGGCAGCTTCTACGGAACCGGKGACGTGCTCAGCGTCGCGGCGCAGATCGCGACGAACCGTGTGCTCGGGTCAGCCACCGCGCTGGTGCAGAATTCCGTCGTCGACCTCGGCGGGGATCTGGTCGTCACGGCGACGAACAGCGCTCTGATCGACGCGACCCTGCTGACATCGGCGTACAGCGGTGCCGATTCCGTCGGCGTCGTGCTCGCGTTCAACACGGTGGGCTGGAAGCCGACGAACGTCCGGTTCAACGCGATCGACACCATCCTGGGCCAGCCGCTGATCAGCGGGCTTCTCGGCGATGGTGAGCCGTCCATCGCGAGGGCCAAGGTGCTCGACACGGTCGTCGACGCAGACGGAGATGTGAAGGTCACCGCGATCAACGCCGCCGGCATCAACGCGACGGTGAGCAACGCGGCGACGAGTGAGGCATCCGCGCTCATCGATGCGAAGAGCAGCGCGGTCGGCGTGCTCATCGCGAGCAACAAGGTGAATGCGGGAGCAGAGGCGAGCATCGAGAACACGCCGGGCTCGGCCGCCGAAGCAGTGACCGCGGGCGGCTCCGTCGAGATCGTGGCGAAGGACGCCACGGGGATCTTCGCCAACACCCTGCTGCTCACGTCGTCGAGCACCCTCAACGACGGCGGGCTCTCTGTCGCGCAGGGCTACTTCAACGACAACGCGGTGTCGTCGATCTACACCTCCGCCGAAGGCACGCGGGTCCTGAATCGCGGCACCACGGTGCGCGTGGCCGCGATCGAAGAGGACTTCACGAGCTCGGACAGTGACGTGGACGTCGACAACGGCATGATCGTGCGCGTCGACGACGGGTACGCCGACGCTCGCTTCACGACCTCGTCGGGCGTGCGGATCGTCGTCACCGGTGACGTCGTCGAGGTTGAGGACGGTTACGCCGGGGGTGGGGATGCCGGCACCTACCGCTACATCGGGGGGAACGCCCGCCTCGACCTCGGTGCCCAGGACTACAGCGACACCGCTCTCTGGGTGCTGATCGCGGGCGAGGGGGGCCGCGCCTACCGGTACATCGGCACCGGCTCGCTGACGGACGCAGACCTCGGACTGATCGACTACACGGACGCCTCCTCGTGGGTCGCGCTCGGCGGCGACGAGGGCGTCGTCTACGAGTGGATGGGGCCCGACAACGAGTCGCGCGACCTCGGAAACGAGGACTACAGCGACCTGGGCTGGTGGAAGCCGCTGCCGCAGACCGGCATCCTGCCCCAGGGGCTGAACGTCACGGGCTCGGACGCGATCGCCGTCGGCGGAATCGTCGTGCTCAACGACGTCCGCACCCACGCCTGGGCGAGCATCAAGGGCGTCACCGTGACCGCGGCAGGCGTTCTCGTTCAAGCGATCGAAGAGGCGCTGCTGCGGGCGATCACCGATGCGACCGTCGTCTCGTCGGGCGGCGCATCCTTCCCCGACATCGAGGGCGACTCCATCGCCGTCGGTGGCGTCATCGCCACGAACGTCGTCCTGTCCGAGGCGCGGGCCACGATCACCGGCGGCGCCGTCACCACGACGGGCGACGTGCTGGTCGATGCTGAGAACGTCGCGCAGCTCGACGCCGTGACCCGCGCTGCGGTCGCCTCGGCATCCCAGAACGCCGGAGTCACACTGGCCTTCAACTCGATCGGGTGGAAGTCGCAGAACTTCCTGTTCAACCTCATCGACGCGATCATCGGAACGCCGGCGCTCGCCGGTGCGCTCGGCGGAGCCCAGCCCGCGATCGTCGAGGCCCGCATCGCCGGCACCACCGTGACGGCGGGCGGCGACGTCGCCGTGATCGCCGTCAACGCGGGAGTGATCAACGCCGAGGTCTCGAACGAAGCCGCCGCCGTCGTCGTCATGGTGTGGGGATCCAACGCCACCTCGGTGGGCATCGCCGTCGCGAAGAACATGGTCAATGTCCAGACCACGGCCGTGCTCGACGCCGCCGGTACCGCCATGACGGTCACCGCCGGCGGAGATGTCGCCGTCACCGCCGACGAGGTCGCCGAGATCTCGGCCGACATCACCCTCGACGTCCTGGCCCAGTCCGTGAACGACCCGACTCTGCTCGTCGCCGGTCTGATCGAAGCGGCGCTGCTCGACTACACGCACACCTCGAACTCCGGAACAGTCGACCTCCACCACGGCGACACCGTCCGGGTCGCGGACGACTACACAGGATGCTCAGCCGAATGCGCCGGGATGGTCTGGGAGTACGTCGGCGGCGCCGCTCCCCACGTCAACCTGGGCACAGTGGACTACAAGGGCCCGCTCTGGAAGCGCCTCCTGGTGGACACGATCTGGGAGATCCCGTTCATCGACCGCGTGCTCCAGTTCGTGCAGACGCTCGAGACGGTCTCGACGGCGGGCGGCGGCCTGGTGGCCCTCAACGACGTCCGTGGGGCAGTCACCGCCGCCATCACGAATGTGGACATCGACGCCGCGGGCGCGCTCACGGTCGCTGCGACGGAACGAGCCGCAATCACCGCCATCATCACGAGCAGCATGATCGCCTCCGGCGGCACCGGCTCCGCGGCCCTCGGCGTGGTGATCGCGACCAACCTCGTGCTCAGCAGTGCACACGCGACGGTGACGGATGCCGCGCTCCTCGCGGGCGATTCGGTCACCGTGACGGCGAGCAACACGTCGGCGATCATCGCGACGATCTCGGCGGTGACCGAGACCGCGGGCGCAGGGATCGGCATCACGCTCGCGTTCAACACGATCGGGTGGGGCTCGCAGAACATCTTCTTCAACATCGCGGATGCCGTCGCGGGAACCGACATCGGCACGCAGATCCCCGCCGAAACCGTGGCCTCCGTGACCGGATCGACCATCGACGCGGGGGGCGACATCTTCGTGACGGCTACCGGCGACTCGAGCGTCGTCGCGCACATCCGCAACGCGATCGTCTCCGTGAACATCGACGTTCCGACCGGTGGAGAGGGGGGCGGTGACGCCGCCTCGATCGTGATCGGCGCCGTCATCGCGATGAACAAGGTCAACGCGGTGACGCGTGCCGAGATCCTCTCCGCCCCGGTCGTCGACGCGGCGCCCTCGGTGAGCGCGGGCGGAGCCCTGACGGTGACCGCCGACGACCTCGCTTCGATCGATGCCTGGGTGGAGGCGCCGGTCACCGCCGTGACGATCGGCCTGACCGACGGACAGACCGCGAGCATCGGGGTCGGCCTGAGCCTCGCCCGCAACGACATCCGCACCAAGACCGACGCGCAGATCCAGAACGTGCCGCTGGCGCGGGCCGCGGGCGCGGTCAGAGTCGCCACCACCGGCGCCTCGGTCATCCACGCGACATCGGCGGCATCCGCGATCACTGTGGCCCTCGGCATCAAGGGCTCCGCGGCCTTCAGCGGCGGCGGTGCCGTCGCGATCAACCTCATCCAGGGACGCACGAATGCGACGATCGACCACAGCCGCGTCGACGCGACAGCGGGCAGCCTGACACTCGCCAGTGACTTCTCATCCCAGATCACGGCGGTCGTCGCCGCGATCGCCGTGGCGGTCGGTGTGGGGGCCAAGACGAGCGCAGCCGTCGCGATCGGTATCGCGGTGGCCCGGAATCTCATCGGCTGGGAGCAGTACGCGAACCCGACGACGTTCGATGTCACAGGGTCGGCCCTTCCGATTGAGGTGAAGGCTCGCGCGATCGCCGGCGACCTTCACGCCGGCGGGCACGTGATCCTCCGGGCGACAAACGCGTCCACCATCGTCGCGACGATCAGCGCGACCTCCGTCGCCGTCGCGGCCTCACCCGAGTCGTCGCTCGCCGTCGCGATCGGCGGGGTGTGGGCCGACAACATGATCGGGGCCCGGGTCGAAGCATCCGCCACCGGCACCGCTGTGCACGCCGGCGGAAGACTCGACGTCACGGCGACGGACACCTCCTCGATCACGGCCGACGCCCAGGGCGTCTCGGTCGCCGCAAGCCTCGGGGGGAAAGGCGCGATATCGGGCTCGGTCGGGATGTCGCTCGCCCACAACACCATCGACTCGCAGGTGCTCGCCATTCTCTACAGCCCCGGCGTCATCGTGGCGCCGGGAGGCATCCACATCTCGGCGACGAACGATGCGGAGATCCTCGTCAAGGCGATCGCCGTGGCGGTTTCGGTCAGCGTCGCCGGGGGGTCGCCGGCCCTCGCGCTGGCGGGCGGCGGTGCCGAATCCACCAACCGGATCCTCGCGACGACACGGGCGGGCGTCGTGGGCGGGTCGCTCGGGACAGCCGCGCTTCCTGTGAGTGAGGTCATCGTCGACGCGAAGTCGACCGGCAGCATCCACGCCCTCGTCCTGGGCATCGCGGGCTCCATCGCAGCCGGCGGTGGCACCTCGATCGGTCTCGCGCTCGGCATCTCGGTCGCGCGGAACATGATCGGCTGGGACGACACGGCAGTCAACACGACCTACACGTCCAACCAGACGGTGGCGGGGCTGAACTACGGCGACACGGTTCGCGTCAGCGGGGGCGTGCTGGACGGCGAGGCGTACTCGTACCGCGGTCCTCCGGTCACGCACTCGGTCGCCCTCTTCTCGGTCGACTTCACGGATCCCTCCTCGTGGGAGCGCATCGGACTCACCCCGGGCGCGGCGGCCACCGAGGCGGTCATCTCCGGCGCCGACGTCTACTCGACGGGCGCGGTGTCTCTCTCCGCCACCTCTTCTCAGACCATCGATGCCCTCGTCATCGCGGCAGCCGCCGCCATCAGCGCCGGATCCACGGCCGGGCTCGGGCTCGCCGCGGCCGGATCGTTCGCCGAGAACCGCATCCACGCATCGACTCGGGCGGCCATCGACGGCGGCAGCGCGGCAAGTCCGCGCATCATCCGTGCCGCGTCCCTCAGCGTCATCGCCGACGACAGCTCATCGATGCGGATCGTCGCGGTCGGGGCCGCAGTATCGGCGAACTTCGGCGGCAACCTCGGCATCTCAATCGCGATCGGCCTGTCCATCGCCCTCAACCGCATCGATGTGGATGTCGCCGCCGCCGTGATCTCGGCGAAGGTGACGACGACGGGCACGGGCGGAGTCACGATCACGGCCACCTCGCGGGGATCGGAGCTCTTCGATCTCACCGGCGTGACACAGGCCGGCCTCGGGGATGCGTCGGCGAACGATGAGGACGACGCCACGGACCCTGCAGGGGATGCAGCCATCCTCCAGGCCATCGAGAACCAGTTCGCCGCCCACGGCATTCGACTCGTCGTCGGGCAGGTGCGCTCGGACACGCGGGTCGCGCCGTCGATCTCATCGCTGAACACCTCTGCAAACCTGAAGCGCGGCGTCGCGGTGCTGGTCGCCGATGGCCACTCGGCCGGCGGCGCGGCGGGCGCGGTGTACGTGTGGAACGGCGCCGACATGGTCGATGTCGATCTCACCGGCGTCGACTTCGACGCCGTCGCGGGCGAGTGGCTCAAGGGTGACCGGTGGATCCTCGTCACGAAGGGCGACATCCTCTACGACGCCGTCAACGGCAGGTCCTACCGCTATGCGGGAACCACCGGCATCCTGAACCTCGACCTGGTGACGTTCACCGGTCCGAGCTGGATCTACGCACCGCCCACGCTGACAGTCGTCGAGACCGGCCGCGTGTGGCAGCTGACCGCAGGGACCGACGTGTTCCTCATCACCCGCACGGACACCGGTGACTATGCCGTGTCGCGTCCGACGATCGGTGCCGTCGCGGTCGCCGCCGCCATCGCGATCGGCGGCGGGGGTGATGTCGGCGCCGGAGTCGCGGGTGCAGGTGCCTACGCCCGCAACGAGGTGCTCGGCTCGGCGCGCGCCTGGGCACAGGACAGCTCGCTCGATGTGACGGGAGCCGTCTCGCTCGCCGCAGCAGGAAGCGCGACCATCGTCTCGACGATCGTCGCGGCTTCGGCGGCGATCGGCGCCGGGGGAACCGCGGGCATCGGAGTGTCGATCGGCATCGCGATCGCCGAGAACCTCATCGGCGGCACCAGGACCGACGGCACCCGCGCTGCCTACCGCGTCGCGGCCGAGCTCGTGAACACATCGGTGCTCGCCACGGGCGCGCTCACCCAGACGGCCACATCGCACCAGACCATCAGCGCCCTCGTCGTCGCGGCCTCGGCAGCGATCGCCGGGGCCGGGGTCGTGGGCATCGGCGTCAGCGGCGCCGGTGTCTGGGCGACGAACACGATCGCGTCGGATGTCGCGGCCACCGCGACCGGGCAGCCGAACGCCCAGCACACCGTCCGCGGCATCACGGCCGCCGGCATCACCCAGACAGCGACCGACGAGTCGGCCGTCCGCGCCCTCGCGATCGGGGCGTCGCTCGCCGCCGCCTTCGCCGGCACCGCCGCCATCGCCGTCTCGGTCGGCATCACGATCGCGCAGAACACGATCGACACCGCGGTCAGCGCGGGGCTCGCCTCGGTGGGCGAGGTTCACGCGGCTTCAGTCACCATCGCCGCGAAGAGCGATGCGAGCATCGATGCACTCGCGGTCGCGGCATCCTTCGCGGTCGCCGTCGGAATCGTCGGCATCGCCGTCAGCGGAGCCGGCGCCTTCGCCTCGAACGTCATCCTGAGCCGCACCAACGCGTTCATCACGGGCAGCACCGTCACCACGACCGGCGCGGTCTCGGTCACCTCCGAGAACACCTCGTCCATCTCCGCAGTCATCGTGGCGGCCTCCGCGGCCATCGGCGGCGGCGTCGTCGGCATCGGCGCATCGCTCGGCGTCTCGATCGCCCGCAACCTCATCGGCTACCGCGTCTCGGGCCTCGGCGTGACCCCAGCGCCCGCCGAAGTGCGCGCCTACATCACGAATTCGACCGTCCACGCCGGCGGCAACCTGACGGTCAGGGCCACCAACGAAGCGACCATCGACGCGATCGTGCTCGCCATCTCGGTGGCCGTCTCGGGTGGCGGCGTCGGCGTCTCGGCGACGGCGGCGGCCTCTGATGTGCAGAACCGCATCCAGACGCTCGTCCAGGCCTTCATCTCGAGCACCGTCGCGGCGAGCATCCATGCGCATGACCTCGCGATCGTGGCGATCGACACCGCGCGCATCCGCGCCGTCGCGGTCGGCGCCTCTCTCGCCGTCGCCGGAGCAGGCGTCGCGGTCGCCGGCTCGATCGGCATCTCCCTCGCCCGCAACGAAGTGGCCGACACCGTGGCCGCCTACCTCGCGGGGATCGCCGACGTCGATGTCGCGTCGCTGCGGATCGCCGCGACGAGCGCGGCATCCGAGCCGGTGGCCACGGGGCCGCTCTCGGCATCGACGCTGGACGGCGCGGTCGACGACACGAACGACCTCACCGGCAGCGGCAAGGGGAAGCTCACCTCTGGGCGGCTCATTGCCCTGCGCGAAGCACTGCCTGGTCTCGGGCTCTCGGATCAGCTCGCCGTGACTGAGCTCGTCGAGGGCAGCCAGTGGGTGCTGCGGGATGCCGCGACCGGCCGAGGCTGGATCGTCCGCGCGGTGGGTGGCGGCTTCGAGGTCGTCGCCCTGACCATCGACGCCGTCTCGGTGGCAGCATCGGTCTCTGCGGGCTTCGGTCCCGGTGCGGCCGCGGTCAGCGGCGGGGGAGCGCTCGCCACCAACATCGTCACCACGACCGTCAACGCCTCCGTGTCGGGCAGCACCGTCCTGAGCGACGGCGCGGTCGACATCACCGCGGACGGCCGTGCGGCGATCGTCGCGACCGTGATCGGCGCCTCTGTGGCGATTGCCGGAGGCTTCGTGGCCGGCGCGCTGTCGATCGGCGTCTCCATCGCACGCAACGTCATCGGCTTCGACGCCGGCGACGGCACTGCGGCAGACCACAGGCTGAGCGCCGGGCTGGGCGCCGGTCAGACCGTCGCGACCGGCGACACCGTTCTCGTCGATGTGGGCCCGCACAGCGGCCGCGTCTACCAGTACGTCGGAACGGTGCCCCTCGCCGGCTACACGAATGTCGACTTCACCAACCCCGACCTCTGGCGCGAGCTGTTCACCCGCAACGCGGCCGAGGTGCGCGCCTACACCACCGGATCGACCATCACCACGGACGGCGCGCTGACGGTCCGCGCGACGTCTGCGCAGACAATCGCCGCCTTCGTGCTCGCGGCGTCGGTGGGGATCGGCGCGGGCATGATCGGCATCGGCGCGGCGGGAGCCGGCGCGAGCGCCGAGAACCGCATCGCGGTGGACGTCGCCGCGTTCCTGGCGGGGGCCGGAACGATCACCGCGGGTGTGATCACGCTTTCGGCGAGCGACGTCTCGATCATCAAGGCGGATGTCGCGGCCGCGGCGCTCGCTGCAGGCGCGGGTCTCGTCGGCGGTGCCGCCTCGATCGGGGTGGCACTGGCTCGCAACGTGATCGCGAACCAGGTCGAGGCGTACGTCAACGGCGTGACCGTCGATGCGGCCTCGCTCACTGCGACGGCGACCGACGACACGACGATCCTCGCCTTCTCGATCGCGGCTGCCGTCACCGCCGGCATCGGCGCCCTCGGCGGCCTCGCGATCGCAGGTGCCGGTGCCCTCGCCGAGAACGTCATTCTCAGCGCGGTGCGTGCGTACGGTGAGGGCTCGTCCATCGGGACGTCGGGTGGCGTCAGCTTCAGTGCGACGGCGCGGCCCACGATCGTCGCCACCATCGTCGGCGTTGCGGGGGCGGTATCGGGCGGCCTGGTGGGATCCGGAGCCGTCGCGGTAGGCGTGGCGGTCGCGCGCAACCACCTGGGACTCGACTACGACTTCCTCAGCACCGACGGAACTCCGACGCTCCGCAACGGCGACAGCGTGCTCGTCGCCGACGGACACACGGCGGGCGGGACGGCCGGCGCTGTCTACCGCTACCTCGGCTCGAACGCGCTCGTCGATCTGGCGATCGCGGACTACTCGGCAGTCCTGCTCTGGACCCTTGAGGAGCCGAACCGGGTCGAGGCGTTCCTCAGCAACACGAGCGTGAATGCGGGCGGGGCTCTCAGCCTCACGGCATCCGACACCTCATCGATCACCGCCACGGTCGCCGCCGGCTCCATCGCGCTCGCGCTGTCGGCTGTCGCGATCACCGGGGCAGCCTCCGGCGCGACGGCCACCAACCGCATCGGCACGCATGTGCACGCCTACATCGACGGCGGAACCGGGGTGAGTGCCGCATCGGTGACGATTCGCGCCACGGAGTCGGCCACGATCAGGGCGAAGGTCTTCGGCATCTCGGTCGCGGTGTCGGTCGGTCTCGGCGCGGCCTCGGCGAACTCGATCGTGCTGTCGGACAACCTGATCGCGACAGATACGGCCGCTTACATCGACGGCGCCGCGGTGACCGCGACGGCCGGCGATGTCATCGTGGCCGCCGTCGCGAGCAGCAATGCCGATGCCCAGACGCTGAGCGTCGCCGTCGGCATCGCGGTCGCAGGACTCGCCGTCTCCGTCACTGTCGCCACCGTGGCGAACCGGGCCCACACCGTCGCACGGCTCGGAGCCGGTGCTCACGTGACGGCATCCGGTGATGTCGATGTCTCGGCGACCACCACTCAGATCGCGACGGCGACACTCAAGGGCGGCAGCGGATCCACCGGTGTCTCCGTCACCACGATCGGTGCGACCGTCACGATCGACGACGTACTCGTCGCGGACGTCGCCGATGGCGCTCGCGTGAACGCCCGCAGCCTGGTCGTCCGGGTCGGCGACGGCGTCGCAGCGCCCGCGACCCGCACGGCGACGGCCACGGTCGAGGCGGGCACCGGCGGTCTCATCGCCGTCTCGGCCATCTCTGCCCGCACCACGATCACGGGGCGCGCGCTCGCCCGCATCGGCGCGGCAACGATCACCACGCCGGTCGCGACCCTCGTGGGCGCGTATGTGACGATGCGCAGTGACACGACGACGACCGGCGGCGCGGGTGGTCTCGTCGCCGTCGAGAGCTACTCGCCCACCGCGGAGATCGGCACCACGGCGGCCGCCGCCATCGTGTCGGCGATCGTCGACGGCGGGGCGAACCTGACGGTCGGAGATCTCACGGTCGAGGCGAAGGTGCATGCCGACGCGACCGCGAAGATGCCCTCGGGCGGCGGCGGAGCCATCGCGATCGGCACCGGCAAGGCACTGAGCTTCGTCGACGCGCGGGCTCTCGCCCGGCTCGGCGGCGCCCTCTCCACGTCGGCGGCCACGACGGTCTCGGCCACCGGCAACCTCGCGGTGACCGCCGAGCTCACCGAATCGGCGATGGCGACCGCCGACCGCGGCTCCGGGGGGCTCCTCACGGTCGACGCCCTCTCGGCGGAGGCGACGCTCGCGGGCGTCGCGGGTGCCGAGATCGGGCAGAAGGTGACCGCATCGGCCCGCAACGTGACCGTCACGGCCACGATCCTGGGCGGAGCCGCCAGCGCCTCTATGGTGATCTCGAGCGGTGCGGCGATCAACGTCGCGGCGCCGTCCGCCAAGGCGACGGCCAAGACGACGACGACCGCAGGGATCGGCGCGGACTCCACGATCACCGCCACGAGCGCGGGTCAAGCCGGCGGGAACGTCGTCGTCCGCGCCACCGGCCGTGCCGAGTCCGACGCGTACGCGGCGGCGTGGGGCGGCGGTGCCATCCGCGCCGGTGGGGCGACCGCGACATCGACGGTCGACCCGACGGTGACGGTGACGATCGGCACGGGAACGCGCATCAGTGCGACCGGCGATGTCAGCGTGTCCGGCATCGTGTCGCGCACGCCGGCCTCGGCGGGGCACGTGCAGGACGGCGCGATCATCCTTCCCGTGAACGAGGCCGACGACACCCTGACCGTCGACTTCCCGCTGCAGACGGGCGACCAGGTCACTTACACCGCCACGGGCGGCACGATCGGCGGCCTGTCGGTGTGCACGGGGACGAGCACCGGATGCCGCGCCTACACCGTCACGGTCCTGCAGCCCTCGGTGAACAACGGGCCCGCGGTCATTGCGTTCGATCAGTCGTTCACGCTGGGCTCCGTGGACGGCGCGCGCAACGTGATCACCTTCTCGTCGCCGCATCACTTCCAGTCCGGCGATGCGGTCCGGTTCCTGGGCGACGGCGTGATCGAAGCGTGGCAGGGTCCGCTCGGCGCCGGCGTGCTCTACGTCAAGGTCGTCGATCCGAACACCATCCGGCTGGTCACGACCCAGGCCGCGGCGATCGCGACCGACGCGAGCCTGCTACGCAGCTTCGCCCTCGTCGCGGGCGGCACGTATCTCACGATGGGCGCCCAGTTCGCGGTCGGGGATGCCGTCACCTACGAATCCGACGGGCACGCCGGTTTCACTCAGGACGACGTCGATGTCACGGTGACGACGTTCAGCTGGTGCGGCGTCTCCGTCACGGGACCGCAGCGCACCGGAAGCCTCTGCAAGACCGGCACCACCGCGCTGAACCCCGACGCGCCCGTCCTGCACAACGACGCGGCGAACAACATCTACCTCAAGGACCACGGATTCACGACGGGCGACGCCGTCGTGTACCACGGCTCAGGACTGAACCTGACCAACGGCACGACCTACTTCGTCTACGTCGTCGACGCGAACACGATTCGGCTCGCCGGGAGCTACTACGAGGCGGTCGGCCACGCAGGGGTGGACGCGAACGGCGACGGCGACACAGCGGATACCACCGACGTCGCGCCGATCACCGCGGGAACGTCCATCGCGATCACACGTGACGACCTGTCCGACGCCGCGCGCAAGAGCCCCCACAGCCTCACCCGCGCACTCTTCGGGCTCGAGCAGGGCAAGACCTACTACGTCGTCGCCGGCAGCTCGTCGGCGAACCGCGCGCTGTCCGAGACACGGGGCGGTGCGGCGATCGCCATCCGCAACACGGACACCGTCACCCTCTACCGGCGGAACGGCGCCGTGTACTCGTCGACGGACGTGGTCACCCGGGGCGGCACCCACCGCCTGGGCATCCTGGGACTCGACCTGGCCCCGTGCGCCGGAGGAACGTGCGGCGACCTCGAGACGCTGCGACTCGTGCTCGCGGCGCCGAGCGGCGGGACCCACTCGCTGCATGGCCTCGGGGGCGCCTCCCTCGCCTCGACGGTCGCGGTCCCCGGCAACGGCGAGTCGACCTCCATCGCGCGCGGCGGCGGCGGGGGAGCGTTCAGCTTCGCATTCCCCTCCGCGACGCTGTACTACTCCGCCGACGTCACCGTGACGATCTCGGCGACCGAGGTCCGGTCGGGCGGCAGCATCACGATCACCGCGGAGTCCAAGACGAGCCAGTCCGCGACGGCCTCGGCCGCCGGCGGCGGGGGTCTCGAGGTGGGCGAAGCGCACGCCGACGTGTGGGTGCTGAACGGCGACGAGCTCGAGACCTCGGTCACGATCTCCGGCAGCACGCACCTCACCGCCGGCGACGACCTGACTCTCGGCGCCAGTTCCGACCACATCGCCTCGGCCTCGGCATCCGCCCCTGGCGGCGGCGCGATCAGCGGCAAGATCGCAGAGACGACGGCCCGCCTCGACTTCCTCACGCGCGTCGTGATCCAGAGCGGGGCGACGCTGCAGGCACGTGACGCGCTCATCGTCGAGGCGCGCTCGCGGTCCGATGTCCAGACCTACAGCGACACCTACTCGGTCGGCGTGGGCGCCGGCGCCGACAGCGACGGGACCAACGGCGATCGCGGTGTCCACGTCGACGCCGACACCATCGTGACCGTCGGCGCGGGCTCCACGCTCACGGGCGAATCAGTCGCGATCGGCGCCTTCGTCGACCGGCTCTACGCACGAGCCCGGGCCTATGCGACCGCCTTCAGCCCGATCTTCCTCGGCGTGGCCGTCGCCCTGGCACACGCCAAGGTCGAAGTGGACTCCGTGACGAAGGTGGAGATCTCCGGTACGGCGGCGGGGCCGACCCGGATCACCGGAGAGCGGGGCGTCGACCTCCGAGCGGTCGGGGCCGGCATCCAGATCATCCGCGATCCCGATGCTCTCGCCGTCGCGCTCTTCCCCTACTGGGAGGAGCCGGAGGAGGGCGGGACCAGCATCCCGACGACCGTCACCACGAGCCGGTACGTCACCGTGACGGCCGGCGCCCGCGACAACCAGCGCATCGGCCAGACGCACCTCGTCGGCGGCACGACCCTGGCCCTCAACAAGGCGCAGCCGGCGCTCGCGCTCCTGGTCGAGGCCTACACGAGCATCGACAACGGCACAGCCGACTCCATCGTGTGGGGCGCCGACGTGATCATCCTCGGCGGTCTGTCCGGCCAGCCGGAACTCGTCATCGACGAGACGGGCACGATCAAGGCCCTCAACGGCATGACCGTCTGGGACGACTTCTCGCAGGTCGGCACAGGCGCCACGCTCGGCGTCGGCGGCCAGATCACCGACGGCGACTACTACGTCAAGGTCGAGAACCTCGGCTATGGCGACGTCGCCTTCGTGGCCGACGCGAGCCGGAACCCCGCCGGCGTCCTGCCCGTCTTCACATTCCGCGACTCGCTGGAGTCCGTCACGATCATCGACCGCTCCAGTCAGGAGCTGCAGATCGTCGGCATCGACATGATCTATCGCGGGACGGATAAGCCGCTCGTCGAGTTCGTCCGCAGAACGACCGGGAGCAGCGTCCTCTCGGAAGGCCGCGCCGACGACGGTGTCATGGAGTTCGACCTGTGGCGCAACCTCGCACCCACCGGTGCCATCGTCGACGTGCAGAAGCTCGGCCCGTCGGCGTCGGACGTCGTCGTGCGAGGCGCCATCGTCAACCCCGCCGGATGGACCCGCATCCTTGCCCAGTCCGGAGACATCCGCTCGGTGGGCGACTCCTGGATCGACACGTGGGTCGCGGAGCTCGAGGCGACCGCGGGCTCGATCGGCACCGCGGCGGATCGCCTCGAGGTGCGCCTCGTGAAGTCGGTCAACCGCGGCGATCGGCCGGCGGCGACGGATGACTCGTGCCGCGACTTCTCGATGTTCGTGACGGCGGGAGGCGACGCCTTCCTCCGCCTGCAGGCGGTCGAGCGCGGGCCGCTCTGCCCCGGAGAGGAGCCCTCCTCCGCACTCAGCGTCGGAATCGACCGCATCGTCACGGGCGGGCACGCCGACATCGTGATCCTCGACAGCCTCCGCCAGAACGGCGACGGCGATACCGGCTGGGTGCGAGTGCGCGTCGAGGGCGAGCCCGGCGGCGTCCACGACCAGGACTACTCGCAGCACTTCCGTCCCGACCCCTCGGGCTCCGCTCTGCAGCGCGACCCGGCCGCCTACCCCGACGCTGGAACGACGATCGCATCGGTCTGGACGTTCGAGCGCACGCGCGCCCTCGTGGCCCGCCAGCCTCTCGTGCATCCGACCGGGGTGGCGGGGTACACCCTTCCGCGACAGACCACCTCCGCCGCCACGGTGCCGCGCAGCGCCGGGGTCATCGCGGGCGGCGACATCCGCATCGCCGATGTCGAGGGTGCGACTTTCCTCACGAGCGCGAGCGCCGGGCTTGTCGGCCCGACCGTGACGATCCTCGGCTTCACCGACGTGCTCGGCACGGGCCACATCGACGTCAGCGTCGACGGCGGTGTGGCGCTCGAAGAGGTCGCGGGCGACCTGCGGGCAGGCATGATCCGCTCTCGCGGCGGAGACGTCCGCCTGACCTCGCGTGCGGCGTCGATCGTCGACGCTCCGACGGGGGCGGATGCCGCTGCCACGGCGGGCGACGACGATGCCGACGTCGTGGGGGTCCGCGTCAGTCTCTTCGCGGTGAACGGCGGCATCGGCTCGACCACGAACTTCGTCGAGATCGACTCGTCCAACCACGACGGCGGGCTGGCAGACGGCTGGTTGCTCGCTCGCGCCGGCGAAAGCATCTTCATCACCGAGATCGATGGGATCGCGGCAGAAGTCGATGATCTCCGGGTGTTGCTGGTGTTCTCGGACGCCGATGTCACCCTGACCACGCGAGCCGGATCGATCCTCGACGCATTCGGGGGCGCCTTCGCCGATGTCTTCGGCAACTCGATCGACCTGGACGCGAACGGCGGCAGCATCGGCATCGCCGGCGATGACCTCGAGATCGACTCGCAGTTCTCGGGCACCGGGGATGTCGGGCTCGAGGCATCCGTCTCGATCTGGCTCACCGAGGTCGACGGCACCCTGCTCCTCGTGCTCGCCGAGGCGCTCGGCGGAGACGTCACCCTCACCGTCCGGGAGTCGGCAGACCTCGACGAGGATCTCGACCTGCTGCGCAACGGCTCGGTGCGGTTCGCCGAAGCAGTGCTGCCGCGAGACGTGCCGCGGGGCCGCATCGCGGCGACCGGGTTCATCCGGCTGCAGGTCGGCGATGACATCACGACCGACTCCAACAGCGTGATCATCGCCGGCGGCGGGATCGACATCTTCGGCGACTGGCTGAACCTCGACGCCCACTACGGCACGACGATGGTCCTGCGCGGCGACATCACGCCGGGTGCGGCATCCGTCACCAACGTGTGGGGCGACACGGACGTCGACACCATCCAGCTCGGTGACCCCAGCGGGATCGACCCCAGCAACACCAAGACCACGTACGGATCGGCCGGATACATCCACCTCGGCGGCGACACGCGTATCCACGGCGGCCAGAACTCCTCTGCCACCGACGGCCCCGACGGCGAGGACAGCTTCACGGTCTACTACCTGCAGACCATGGATGTCGCAGCCGGCCACACCCTCATGCTCGACGGCCAGGCAGAGACAGATCACTACACCTTCTACACGACAGGCAGCCGGGGGAGCCCGCGCAACTACATCGCGAACGTGCTCGACACCGGTGCACCGGGCGACGGCGTCGATGAGCTGTGGGTCTACGGCGCCGACAGCAGTCTCAACGGCTATCTGAACGCGACGACGCCGTACCCGATCGACGACCTCTTCCTGCTGCGCCGCGTGACCGGCATCGACGGCGAGACCGCGGACCGCCCCGGCATCGTGGCGCTGCTGCACACGACACTCGCCTCCGCGGCACCGGGCGGAGTGGCCCTCCTGGCGGAGAACGCCTTTGCCGTCGAGCGGATCGGATACGACACGGGCCTGAACGGCCGACTGTTCGTCCTCGGGCAGGGCGGCAACGACTACTTCGCGAGCGACGACACGACAGTGCTCGTGACGCTCGACGGCGGGGCAGGCAACGACACCTTCCAGATCGGGCAGCTCTACGGCCTGCAGCGCGACGCCACAGAACGCACGGGGGCCACCGGCTTGACGACCGGCGGTTCGCTGCACCCCAACGACGTCTTCGCGACCATCGCGACGACCCGAGGCTGGCTGTCGGCCGGTGCGAGCGCGCCGCTGGTCGTACAGGGCGGTGCGGGTGACGACTCGTTCACCGTCTACGCCAACCAGGCGCCGCTGCGGCTCGAGGGCGACGACGGCAACGACCTGTTCGTGGTCCGAGCCTTCGCGCTCGCCGAGACTGATGCGCAGGGCGAGATCGTCTGGTTCGGCGACCCCGCCAACCAGGTCGCCAGGCCGAAGCTCGGCGCGAGCCTTTTCTCCACCGCCGCGACGACCGAGGTCCGCACCGGTGCGGGGCAGAACCAGGTGCAGTACAACATCAACGCCCMCGTGTCGATCGAGGGTGGCGCCGGGGTCGACAAGGTCGTCGTGCTCGGCACCGAATTCGCCGACCACATCGTCGTGACCGCCCTCGCGATCTACGGCGCCGGTCTCGCAGTCACGTACGCGGGCGTCGAGCTGCTCGAAATCGATGGGCTCGAAGGCGACGACATCTTCGACGTGCTCTCCACGAAGCCGGGTGTCGCCACCCGTGTCATCGGGGGACTGGGTTCCGATGTCGTCAACGTCGCAGGTGATGTCGCCGGCGCCGTCGTGTCGCGCGAGGTCGAGGGCACGTCGGGCGTCGTCAACCACGACATCACCTCCGCGGACCCGGATTACGCGGGCCTGCCGGCTCCGGGCGTCGACGTCACGGTCGTCCGCGGAGCGCAGAGCCCCGTKATCATCGAGGAGACCAGCGGCTCCACCGGCGTGCGCGAGGGCGGGATCGCTGACACGTATCTCGTCTACCTCGCGCAGCGGCCCACCGACGACGTCTACGTCACGGTTTCGGCGGCTCACCCGAGCAAGGCCACGAGCGGCGACAGCGTGTGGCTGTCGCGCGTCATCGCAGATGCCGTCGACTATGACCGCAACATCTGGATCAACGGCGTCCTGACCCCCGTGCCCGCGCACGCGATCGTCCTCCTCTTCACGCCCGACGCCTGGGACAAGGCTCACGCGCAGATCGTCTCGGTGATCGCCCCGGCCGACGGGGTCTCGGAGGGCGAGAAGACCGTCGTCCTGGGACACTCCGTCATCAGCGCCGACGCATACTTCGACCACGTGCTGGTGCGCGATGTCGCCGTCACCGTGCGCGACGCCGACCGTCCGGCGATCGAGGTCATCCCGATCGGAGCGAACGGCAATCCCGATCTGGGGACGACCGTCATCGAGGGCACCGCGATCACGCAGCTGACCGACCGTGTCATCGTCCGCCTTGCCACGAACCCCGGCGGTGCGGTCACCGTCCGGGTCACGTTGAGCGACCTGCGCGCAACCCTCTCGGGCGTGGGCGTGCACCTCATCTCGACCGGGGTCTACGACATCGACATCCCTGCCGGGCAGTGGAGCACCGGAGTCACCGTGACGCTGCAGGCCGACAACGACACCACTCGGCAGGACCCGCGCTACACGACACTCACCTTCGCGGTGCTTCTCGGATACGCCGCCGCGCCGGTGACGATCGATGCTCTCGTCTATGACGATGAGACTCCCGGCGTCGTCGTCACCGAGACGGACGGCAGCACACGGGTCGTCACGGGCGCCAATGCGGCAGGGGACCAGTACGACATCCGCCTCACCCGTCAGCCCATCGCCGACGTGACGGTGGCGATCGAGACGGATGGACAGACGGATGTCCAGCCCGGTGCCGGCGTGACCTACCAGGCGCACGGAGCCCGGTTCACCGGCACCGTCACGTACACCGCCGGCACCGGCATCCTGGAGCGCGACGACCACCGCAGCTGGCTGGACGCGGGCTTCCTCGAGGGTCAGCTCGTGCGGCTCGGGTCCGGATCGGCGATCTACAAGATCCAGGCGATCACGGGGTCCGCCTTCGACCGCCTCGTGCTCATCGCCACCGGCTTCACCGCCGGCACGGCAGCTGGCGCCGGTGTCACCGTGCAGCAGTGGGCGGCGACGGTGACCTTCACCGCGACCAACTGGTACGTGCCCGTCATTGTCAAGCTCGTCGCCGACGAGGGCTTCGGCGTCACGGGACGAGAGAACCTCAAGACCTTCGCGAAGCAGCTGCATCTGCTCGGCGGCATCCGCGGTCCCCTCGCTGTGGAAGGTGGCACGACCGCCGCTGACCGGTCGCTGCGTCCCGCGGTCCTGCTGCCGGGCGAGGGCAATGCGCCGCTCTTCCAGATCGCTGTGCAGCCGCCTGAGGCCCAGCAGGTCGACGTGCTGAACGTCTTCGCCGACTCCAGCCAGGCGGACCTCGTGGG
Organism: Microbacterium sp. P5_B6; assembly: GCF_056400345.1. Taxonomy (NCBI): domain Bacteria; kingdom Bacillati; phylum Actinomycetota; class Actinomycetes; order Micrococcales; family Microbacteriaceae; genus Microbacterium; species Microbacterium sp. P5_B6. The sequence goes on from NZ_JBFULL010000011.1 coordinate 53,874, forward strand.
CGAGCTCACCTCCACCACCATTACGGGGCTCGGCATGAGCACGACCCCGCTCAACCTCGGCGCGCTCCTCGGCGCCGGCGAGACGATGCCGTTCGGCGAGCCGGCGATCTTCCCGGCGGGGATCAGCTACGGCACCATCGTCTACAACCCGGTGACCGGCAGCTACAGCCAGAATGCGGCGTTCAGCACCATCGAGGTCCTCAACATCCTGCTCGGCGAGGGCAATGACTTCCTGACGATCAAGAGCACGCTCAAGCCCGGGCCCGACGGCAGCGGCCCCGGTGCCGTGCCGGCGGTGCACGGCGGGATCACCACGGTGCACGGCGGCGGCAACTGGTACCTCCCGACCGGTGCGATCGGCGGCGACTACATCAAGATCACGGGTGGCGCGGGCCCCGCCTCACCCCTGGTCGTCTACGGCGACACCTCGCAGGACGGGCTCTGGTACAGCGGTKACACGAGTGTCATCTCGGTGCGCGATTTCGGAAGCAAGCCTTACCCCACCGAGCTCGGCGGCGGCGACGCCCACTTCGTCTTCCCTGTGGCCAACGCCTTCACGAATGCGGGCAACGACGAGATCGACGCGAGCGAGCTGACCTTCGCCGACCCCCTGTCGACCATCGGGTTCACCGCCTTCGGCGGCGCGGGCAATGACAGGATCATCGGCAGCGCTGCACCGGATTACCTGGTCGGCGGTTCGGGGAACGACACGATCTCGGGCGGCCGCGGATCCGACCAGATCTACGGCGACAACGGCGTCAACGTCAACGTCATCACCCGTGAGCTCACGATCCCGTGGCTGGACGGGAGCACGTTCGTCAACCGCGATCTCCTCACGCCGGGCGACGACATCCTGCATGGCGACGCGGAGAGCTCGACCGCCAGCACCCCCGACGAGTACGACGACATCGTGTTCGGCGACTACGGCACGGTGCGCCAGGATGTCGAGTCGGCGAGCCTCGGCTCCGGGACGCCGTCCGGCAAGGGATATCTGAACCCCGTTCAGCTGGAGAAGATCGAGACCGCCGGCCGCGTCCGCGAGATCCGGACCACGCGCCCCGCTGAAGGCGGCGCCGACACGCTCTTCGGCGACGGCGGTCGCGACCGGCTCTTCGGCGGCAACGGCGCCGACACCATCGCGGGCGGCGACCAGTCCAACGTCATCTTCGGCGACCACGGGCACCTGCTCTACATCGACGGCACCGCGAACGTGACGATCCTCCACCTGGTGGAGTCGATCGACGAGAGCTTCGGCGGAGTGGACATCATCACCGCCGGCATCCACGACGACATCATCGCCGGCGGGTTCGGCGGGGACACGATCGACAGTGGGCTCGGCGCGAGCGTGGTGTTCGGAGACCACGGCCGGATCACCGGCATCGAGGCGCAGGGTCGGAACCGTCCGATCGACACGGTGACGGCACTCGATGACTTCCAGGTGCCCACCTTCGCCCTGGTCGAGACGATCAACCCGGCGCGCACGGGCGGGTCCGAAGACGGCGGCGACGACACGATCACCACCGGCACGGGCCGTGACATCGTCTTCGGCGGCGCCGGTGCCGACATCATCGTCGCGAACGCGGGGGAGACGCCGGGAGGTCGCGACGGCAACAACGTCGTCTTCGGCGACTACGGCTTCCTCGACTACGTCGCCGGCTACAACCCGAGCCCGAGCAGCCTCGACCGCGTGTGGACGACCGACGAGGCCTACGGCGGGGCCGACCGCATCACGACCGGCACGCGAAACGACTTCGTCTTCGGTGGCAACGGCGCCGACGTCATCGATGCCGGCACCGGCGAGAACATCGTCTTCGGCGACTACGGCCGCATCACGGGCATCGAGTCCCCGGTCTTCAACCGGCCGATTCCTTCCGCGCTGCCAGGCAGCGCGATCGGCTACGCGCCCGACGACTACCCGGTCGCCGTCCTCCAGCTCGTCGAGGGATATGTCCCGGTCGGCGGCGAGTTCGGCGGCGACGACAACCTGACGACCGGCGTCGGCCGCGACATGATCTTCGGCGGCGCGGGCGCTGACCGCATCGTTTCGAACAACGGCCAGGATGCCACCCACCCGGATGGCAACGGCATCGTCTTCGGCGACTACGGCTTCGTGGACTACCTGCTGCGCGGCGCGGTGGGCGCGAGCACCGCCGACGACGCGCACGACATCGAGGTGATCTCGTCGTTCGAGTCGTCGACAGCCCTGGGCGGCGCCGACACGATCACGGCGGGTGGCGCCAACGACATCATCATCGGCGGGGCCGGCGCCGATGTGCTGACGGCGGGCGAGGGCAAGAACCTCGTCTTCGGCGACAGCGCGCGGCTCGCCACGAACCCCGACATTGCAGACACCCACGTCTCGAGCTTCTCGGTGCACGAGTTCCTCATCTGCATAATCGAGACCCTCGGCTTCGCCGACAGCGATGGCGGCGGCGACACGATCTACGGCAGCGACGAGCGCGACATCCTCTTCGGCGGTGCGGGCAACGATGTGATCTACGGCCGTGGGGGCGACGACCTGATCTTCGGCGACCAGGGCAGGGTCACCTGCACGACCACGCCCTACGACCCCGACGACCCCCGCAACGGGGTGTGCGTCGACCTCGGCGGCACGATCGACTTCCGGGCCACCAACGTCACGCAGAAGACCGGGGCGGGCGATGACCTGATCTACGCTGGCTCGGGCAACGACATCGTCATGGGGCAGCAGGGCGACGACATCATCTACGGCGAGGACGGCGCGGACCTCCTCATCGGCGGATCGAACGTCTCCGGCGCCCTCGACGGCAACGACATCATCGACGGCGGCATGGGCAACGACCTGATCGCCGGCGACAATGCCGACTGCTGCCGCCGCCTTGACACTCTCGACCCGCGCATGCAGGTCCTGGGCGGGAGCACCATCTATGGCACCAGCATCCCGAATGGCACCGACGGCCACGCACAGGTCACCGGCGCGATGCAGCGCGATCCCAACGGCGGTGCCCAGTACCGCATCACCCTGCTCGACCACAACGATCAGCTCGAGCACAGTCGCGACGCCGGATCGACGCTGCCGCAGCTGTGGGGCGACGACTACCTCGCCGGCGGTGCGGGCGACGATGAGATCTTCGGCGAGCTCGGCGACGACGTGATCCAGGGCGACGGGTACGTCGACGGACTCGTCCTCGTGGCGTACGCGCACACCCTCACCGCCGCCAACCCCCGTCCTGTGCTCCTGGCCGGCGGGCCGGCCGGGACCAGGATCGGCGCGTGGCGGAGCGCGGACCAGACCATGGCCGACACCCTCGTCGTCCACCCCTCGGTCGAGGCCGGCACCGACGGCGACGACTACATCGAGGGCAACGGCGGCGACGACACGATCTTCGGAAACCTGGGTCAGGACGACATCATCGGCGACTCGTCCGACCTCTACGGCCTCGGCGACAATCAGCGAGTCACTCTGTCGTACAAGGCGCAGGGGATGACCACGTTCTATCGCGACGCGACGGGCAACGTCGTGCAGTGGCGGGTCACGGGCATCTCGGCCGACGGAAAGACGCTCACTCTCACAGGGTCTGCGGTGGGTATCGCAGCCGGGAGCGTGAAGCTCACGCTGTACGGCCCTGGCGTCGCAGAGCCCATCGATGTGACGATCGCCATCGGTGCGGGCGGTGCCATCACCCTGACCGCTGCCGTCGCCTGGCGCACCATCGGCTCGTTCTGCCTGGACGCGACGTGCCGTCCGGCGGGTGCCGACATGATCTTCGGCGGGGCGGGCACCGACATCACCCGCAACGACGTCGGGGATGCGACCACGGGCCCGGATGGCTCGATCAACACGATCGCGACCGGTCACGCCCGCGACGCCGACGTCATCGCCGGCGACAACGCACGCATCCTGCGGTTGGTCGGCACGAACGGCGTCGACTCGGGGAGCTACCTGACGTTCGCCTACGACACCTACGGGACTCTCAAGATCGTCGTCCGGGCCGTCGAGATGCTCGACTACACCTTCGGCGGACCCGCCTACCGGCCAACGCTCCCGGTGACCGACCGGGGTCAGGGCGACGAGATCCACGGCGAGTCCGGCGACGACACGGTCTACGGCATGACCAGCAATGACGTCATCTACGGCGACGGCCAGGACGACGATCTCATCGGCGGGTACGGCGACGACTGGATCTCGGGCGGCACCGGCGATGACGGCATCCTGGGCGACGACGGACGGATCTCGACGAGCCGGAACGGGTCGCCCCCACGCACGGCAGACGGGGCCACCTGTACGGCGAACGGCACGACCTGCTACAGCGAACCGCTCTACGGCATCCTGGCGCTCTTCGGGACCGACCCCGACACCCGCACCACCCAGGGCGATGTCCTCGACGAAGTCATCTACACCCCGGGCCACGTGCAGGAGGAGACGATCAACGTCCGCGGGGTGCTCAACAAGACGGTGAACCTGACGCCGTTCTTCGCCGACCCGAACGACCTCGACCCGCTCTACCGGCCCGCCGGCGGGTACAACGACATCATCTTCGGCGGTCTCGGCAACGACGCGATCCACGGCGGCGTCGGCGACGATGCGATGACCGGAGCCGAGGCTCTCGTCGCCGGCTATGCGCCGAATTACGTCGAGAGCTGCCCGAGCGCCGGGCTGTCGATCAACTGCCCTGCTGTGCGGTCGGGCCTCGTCCGCATCGACTTCGGCCACCCGAACAACCCGGGCGATATCCTCCGCTACAACCCGGACGACATCGACGGCTGGCACTACGACCGCACCCGCCGTGCCGGAGAGTTCGACCTCTACGACGAGTACGAGCCGCGCCGTGCGATCCTCTTCAACCAGACCGGCGAGGTGTGGACCTGCACGGCCTACACGCCCAGCGGACACACCTGCACCGGAAGCACCGGAGGGAGCAATCCCTATCAGGCGGGCTACAGCCTGGAGTGGTTCCTCAACAACGTCACGACCGAGKGTCCCGTCGTCATCGGCTGCGTGTCGTTCGCGAACAACGGCGACTGCCTGAACCCGAATGGGCGCGCGAACAACGACGGTGCGGATGTGCTCTTCGGCGACCTGGGCAACGACTGKATCGTCGGCGGCACCGGACACGACACGCTCTGGGGCGGCTGGGGCAACGACCTGCTCCAGGCCGATGATGACCTGCATTCCGGATGCCTCGCCTCCACGCCCAACGGCACCTGCACCTTGACCGGCGATTCGTGGGTGAACGACGGCCCCGACACGCACCCGATCTACGAGGACCGCGCCTTCGGCGGCGCCGGGCGCGACATCCTGATCGGCAACACCGGCGGCGACCGGCTGATCGACTGGACCGGCGAGTTCAACAGCTACATCGTGCCGTTCGCGCCGTTCGGCATCGCCACCGTCAGTCGCCAGGTGCCCCCGGCGCTGTTCGAGTTCCTCTACGCGCTCTCGGCCGCGCAGGGCGCCGATGCGACCCGCGCCTTCGACTGGAACGCCGACTTCGCTGTCCGCAACGGCGAGCCGTACGGTGAGATCGGTCTGATCACCCAGCAGGACCACGGACTTTGGCAGGACCAGAGCGGCGCCCCGGCGGACCCCCAGGCCGGCAACATCCCGGGCGGCAAGCGTGACGTCCTGCGCAGCGCGAGCTTCGATGACGGCAAGCTGAGCGCCGTCGCCGTCGACAGCGGAGTGTGGGCGGTGTCGGGCGGTGCGCTGTCGGTCTCGGCCGCGTCGCTCGGAAAGGATGCGGCGGCGGTGTTCGTCGTCGATGACACGCTGCCCGTGTACTTCGAGCTGAGCGCATCGGTGAAGGTCACCAAGCCCACCGCCGGCTGGAAGGCGAACGCCTACGTCATCTTCGACTACTACTCGCCGACGGACTTCAAGTTCGCCGGGCTCGACCAGTCGACGAACAAGATCGTGATGGGGCATCGCGACGCGAGCGGGTGGGTGGTCGACGTGCAGGCCGCCGTCGGCAGCATCTTCGCCGATCGGTACTACGCGCTGCTCGTGTCGGTATCGGGGATCTTCGTCACGGTCTCGCTCGATGGAGTGGCGAAGCTCACCTACCAATTCGCGCCGCGGTACGTCGACGGCGTCGCGCGCGGGCTTAACACCGGGTTGGTCGGCGTCGGTTCGGACAACTCGCGGGGCGTGTACGACAGCTTCGTCGTCCAGACCGTTCCTCCCCAGACCACCTTCGACACCACCGAGGACTTCAGCGACGGCATCGCCGACGGCTACACCAGCGCGGGGTCGTGGAGCGTCATCAACGGCGCGCTGAGGGGCACCGGGGGTTCCACCCCGGGCATGAGCATGATGGCGCTGCCGGCGCGGGCCACGGGCGGGACCACCACGACGGTCGCTGCCAGCGTGAATCTCGCTGCGGGTGCGTCGGGTGGATTCGTCGTCGACGGCTACGGCGACACCGATTACAAGTTCGTGCGGCTCGACCAGGCGACCGGAACGGTGGTGCTGGGTCACCGAATCCGCAGCAAGACGGTGGTCGACGCGACCTTCGCCGTCGCTCTGGCGGCCGGAGTCGCCCACCAGGTCGTCCTCACCCTCTTCGGAACCACCGTGACGGTCAGCGTCGACGGCGTCACGGTGGGATCCTTCGCCTACAACGGTGCGGTCGCCGACGGACAGCTCGGCCTCCTGGCGGTGAACGGAGCGACGACCATCGACACCGTGCATGTGACGTACGGCGTGCCCCTCACCTTCTCGCCCGACCCCGTCGCTCCGACACTGAACGTGCCCCCCGCGATCACCCGCCCGACGATCGGCGGCGAGAGCACCCTCGTCATCAGCGACGCCACCCTCGGGACGGCGACTGCCACCGACAACGTGGCGGGAGTGACCATCACGCGCACCGGAGTGCCGGCAGGGAACGTCTTCTCCATCGGCGTCACCACGATCACCTGGACGGCGACGGACGTGTTCGGCAACACGACGGTCGGCACCCAGCTCGTGACGGTGGTCGCCTCGCTCCCCATCGTCTCGGTGGCAGTGACCGACGCCGCAGGCGCCGAGACAGGGAACGACCCCATCGTCTTCACCGTCACCCGGACGGGACCGACGGCGGCCGCCCTCGCCGTCCAGCTGGCATTCGGCGGCGCGGCGTCCGCGGGCGACTACACGGTGACCGTGACCGGCGGATCGTACAGCGGCGGCGTGCTCACGATCGCGGCAGGCGTCGCGACCGCCACCGTCACCGTTCGTCCGGTCGACGATGCCGTCGTGGAGTCCCCGGAGTCGGTGGCGCTCAGCATCCTCGCGGCGGCGGCGTACACCCGCGGTGCCGTGACATCCGCGAGTGGCACGATCGCCGACAACGACATCGCGCCTCCGTCCCCGCCACAGGTCACGGTGACGGCGACAGACAGTGCGGGCGCCGAAGCCGCTGCGAACCCTCTGGTGTTCCAGATCATCCGTACGACTGCGCTGGCCGCGGTGTCGATCGCGCTGACCTGGTCGGGTGCCGCATCCTTCGGGGTGGACTACGCGGTGCAGGTCGCCGGCGGGAGCCTCTCGGCGGACGGGAAGACGCTGACGCTCGCCACGGGCGCGCTGCAAGCGACGCTCACCGTCGTCCCCATCGATGACACGCTTGTGGAAGGTGCGGAGGCCGTCACGCTGACCGTGGGCGCCGGCGCCGGATACACCCTGGGCGCCACCGTAAGCGCGGGCGGCACGATCGCCGACAACGACACGGCGCCTCCGCCGCCGACGGTCTCCTACGTCACGGTCACCGCGCTCGACGCGGCGGGGGCGGAGAACCCGACCGACACGATCCGCTACGTCATCTCCCGCACGGGCAAGACCGATACGAAGATCACGGTCCTCCTCGCGTGGTCGGGTACCGCCGCATACGGCAAGGACTATACGATCACGGCGGTCGGCGGCACGCTCAACGCGAAGGGCACGAGCATCACGCTCAACGCCGGAGTCACCTCCGCCACCATCACGGTCACTCCGCTGCGCGACTCGATCACCGAGGCTGCAGAATCGGTCATCCTGACCCTGGCCGCCGATACGGGGTACACGCTGCCCGGCCAGAAGAGCGTCACGGGAAGCATCACCGAGGCGCCCCTCCCCGTGCCGGCCGCGCTCGCCTCGTTCGCCGTCGAGTCGCTCTCGGCCGAGCCGACCTCCGGCGGGATCGTCATCGCCATGGAGCCGACGGTCATCGCGGTGGTCTCCGCCGCCCAGTTGACGTCCGCGGCTTCCAGCTCGACCGCTGATGGGCGAGCACCTCGTGCGCCCGCACCCCGTGAGTCGATTCCCGCCACCGTGCCACCTCGCGTGAGGCGCCCGCTGCGACGCCCCTGACGACCGTTCTCCGTAGCCGCCGACGCAGGGGGAGCATCACCGATCAGGCGCGGGCGAGAACACTCCGCATCGATAGGCTGGCCGTCGTGAGCGCCCATCTCCCCACCCGAAGCCGGCTCGTCCACGACTCTCTGCGTGCTGCCGGCATCTCCGGTGAGATCGTCGTGCTCCCGGATGCCGCGTCCACTGCGGTGCTCGCGGCCGGCGCCCTCGGCATCGAGGTGGGGGCGATCGCGAACAGCCTGGTGTTCTGGTCGGATGACGCACCGCTCCTGGTGATGACGAGCGGCGCCCATCGTGTCGACACGGCCGCGCTTGCGCAGCGCCTCGGTCGCTCGGCGATCACCCGGGCAACTCCCGACCAGGTCCGTGGGGCCACGGGGCAGGCCATCGGGGGAGTGGCGCCGACCGGGCATCCGGAGCTGCTCACGACCATCGTCGACGAGGCTCTCGCCGGCTACCCCGAGATCTGGGCCGCCGGCGGCACGCCGCACACGGTGTTCCCGCTCACGTTCGACGAACTCGTGCGGCTGACCGACGGTACGGTCGCAAAAGTCGACTGACGGGATCAGCCGCGAAGGATCTCGCTGCACACCAGAGCTGCCGCCGCCGACCACGCCTGGGGGCGGCAGGCGGCTGGATACGGAGCCGGGACCGGCGTGTCCGCTCGCGCATCGCCGGAGTAGAGCTCCGGCATGCGGAAGCTGAACGACTCTGCCGCCGCGAGAAGCTCCTCGACCACACGGAGCGACTGCTCCTGCAGCCCGGCGCGGTGCATGCCGCGCGCGATGATGGCCGTGTCATGCGCCCAGACGCTGCCKCCGTGGTAGCTGAGCGGCCAGTAGCCCCCGGCATCCGTCGACATCGTCCGGATGCCGAACCCCGACGACATCGTKGGGCCGACGAGCAGATCGGCGACGGCCGCTTCCTCAGCCGGCTCGAGGATCCCCGTGCCGAGCAGATGGCCGATGTTGGACGTCAGCGTGTCGACCGGCCGCCCCTCGCGGTCCAGCGCGATCCCGGGGTAACGGCCCTCCGGGGTCGTGACCCAGAACCTCTCCGCGAATCGCGCCTTCAGATCGGCCGCCCATTCGCGCAGGCGATCCCCACCTTCGCGCCCGAACCGGTCCAGGAGATCGGCGCCGACTGTCGCCGCTTCGTGGGCGTATCCCTGCACTTCGCACAGTGCGATGGGGCCCTCCGCCAGCGTGCCGTCGCGCCACTGAATCGAGTCGCCGGAGTCCTTCCAGCCCTGATTCGACAGGCCGTGCCCGGTCTCGTCGACGTAGTCGAGGAAACCATCGCCCGCGCTCGCGAGCATCCAGTGCAGCGCGCGTTCGAGGTTGGGCAGGAGCGCCTGGACCTCGGCTTCGGGCATCCCCGCCTCCGATGCCTCGGCGAGCAGGGTCACCCAGAGCGGAGTCGCGTCCACGGTGCCGTAATAGAGGGGCGGGAGCACGATGCCTTCACCGGGCAGCGTCAGCTGACCCGATCTGACCTCGTGGAGGATCTTGCCGGGCTGCTGCGCGGTCGCGCGGTCGGTCGTGGTTCCCTGCAGACGGGCGAGGACGCGAAGAGTGGCTGCTGCAACCCCGGCGTCCATCGGCAGCGCGAGCCGCGCCGTCCAGAGCGAATCGCGCCCGAAGAGCGTGAAGAACCAGGGGGCGCCGGCCGCGAAGAACTCGTCTTCCGGGTGGTCGGGGAGAGACAGGCGGAGCGCATCGAGGTCGGACACGGCGGCACCCAGCCAGCGGCGGACCCGCGAGTCGGCAGCGGGAGCGGCATCCGTCCCCCCGCCCCACGCGCTCGATGAGACGCCCGCGACCACGAGCGCCGGATCGTAGAGGTGCGAAGACCATTCGACGGTCGTCTCGCCGAGCGGGGGGCACGTGAGCGTCCACGAGAGGGTGACGACGTCGTCTGCCTCGATGCGCGCCTCGGGGGCTGCGAGGGTGAGCACGGGTCCGTCCGCGTCGATGCGCACGGCATCGCCCTTGTCGGTCGCCGTCCAGCCGCGGCCGCGGGAGTGTCCGGACTTGACCTCCTGCATGGGCGTGAAGTCGGGTGCGAGCCGCAGTCGAAGGGTGGTGGTGAGCGGCTCGCTCAGATGCGAGGAGACGGTGATCACCTCTCGCACGAAGCCGTCCCCGACCGTCCGGCGTCGCCGCAGGCGCACCTTGGGATCGGGCCACCGGTCATCCACTCCGCGCAGCAGGGCGCCGAACTCCACCTCCGACGCCGAGCGCTCGGAGACCACCACCCATTCGGGCGAGACCACCGTGCCGCCCGACTCGGTGTACGCCAGCGTCGCCGCCCGTACGAAGCGGGTATCGCCGTGGTAGATCCCGTCGATCGGCTGATCGCCCATGTCGCCTGATCGCCCCGACCAGACCTGCGTCGGCGCGCGCAGCGCGACGATCGAATCGGACAGGAACGGCTGCCGTCCCTGGGTCATTCCTTCACCGCGCCTTCTGAGGCGTTGAGGATCCGCCGTTGGAAGATGAAGAACATCACGGCGACGGGAATCGTCATGATGGCCGCCGCGGCGAGCTTCAGCGGGTACTGCGTTCCCTGGCTGAGCTGACCAGACGCCAGCGCCGCGACGCCCTTGGTGAGGGTCGTAAGCTCAGGCGACTGCGTGGCGACGATGAAGTGCGACAGCTCGTTCCATGATCCCTGGAACGACAGGATGATGATCGTGATGAGGGCGGGACGCGCCATCGGCAGCACGACAGACCAGAAGGTCCGGAATGTGCCGGCGCCGTCGATGCGCGCCTGCTCCTCGACGCTGACGGGGATGGACTCGAAGAAGTTCTTCATGATGAAGACGCCGGCGGCGTCGACAAGCAGAGGCAGGATCATGCCGGGGTACGAGTCATAGATGCCGAGCTGGTTGATCACGAGGAACTTGGGGATCAGGAGCACGACCGCGGGCACCGCCATCACGGCGATGAGCGCAGCGAACACGACGCCCCGCCCTCGGAAATTGAGACGGGCGAGCGCGTAGCCCGCCAGCGAGTCGAAGAAGACGCGCCCTGCGGTGACGAACACGGTGACGATCGCCGAGTTCATGAACCAGAGCGGGAAATCCGATCTGAGGAACAGGCGCTCGTAGGCCGCGGTGGTCCACACCTGGGGGATCAGGCTGATCGGATCCACGGCGGCTTCGGCATCCGTCTTGAAGGAAGTCGCCACCTGCACCAGGAACGGATAGATGTAGACGAGCGCTATCGCGATGAGGATCACGTAGAGCACGAGCTGGGAGATCAGTCGCCGACGAGGGAGCCGTTCGCGCGGGGGGTTCGCATTGCGCTGGGGCTCCTTCTCCTTGGTCAGGACCTGAGCCTCGGGGAGGGTGGTGCCGGTCATGAGGCGGCCTCCTTCTTCGTCGGACGACCGCCCTTGGCTGCGGCGGGAGGGCGAGTCGGGGGAGCGGCCGTCGAGCTCACCTGGTATTCCCGGATGCGGCGCTTCGAGACCGGCCGGTCTCGCAACACCCATCTCTGGAGGATCGTGAAGAGGACGATGATCCCGAAGAGAATGAAGGCGATCGCCGCACCCTCGCCCCAGTCCTGGTTGGTGAACGCCGACTGGTACGACAGATAAGCCGGGGTGAGGGTGGTCTTGCCCGGCCCGCCTTTCGTGCCCGTGTAGATCTGCTCGAACACCTGCCAGCACCCGATGAGYCCCAGCGTCAGGACGGTGAAGAGGGTGGGTCGCAGTTGCGGCAGCGTGACGCGCCAGAAGCGCTGCCAGCCGTTGGCGCCGTCCATCATGGCGGCCTCGTCGACGTCGCCCCCGATGTTCTGCAGACCCGCGAGGAACAGCAGCATGAAGGTGCCGCTCGTCGTGAAGATCGCCATGAGGATGAAGGCCGACATGGCCACCGACGGGCCGGCGATCCACCCCCACCAGGTGACCCCCAGGGCGCCCCCGGACACCAGCGCCGCAGGCGGCGAGTCCACGCCGAACCAACCGAGGAAGATGTGGACGACGCCGCGCGGGTCCCTGAACCAATTCGGGCCGTTGATTCCCACCCAGGACAGGATCTCGTTGACCACTCCCGTGGCCGAGAAGAGGAACAGCCACAGGACGGTTATCGCCACGGAACTCGTCACGGAGGGGAAGTAGTACGCGGTGCGGAAGAATCCCCGACCGCGCAGGATGGCGCGGTTCACGAGAACCGCCAGCAGCAGGGACAGCGCCGTCTGCAGTGGGACGACGAGCAGCACGTACCACGCGTTGTTGCGGAGCGAGATGCCGAAATCTCGAGTCTTGAGTCCACCATCCGTCGTGATGGCGGCATAGTTCTCGAGGCCGACGAAGCTGACTCTCGGGGAGAGAGGGCTGCCCCTGCCGCTCCAGTCCGACACGCTCACCCACAGCGCCATCAAGACAGGGATGAGCAGGAAGACACCGAGGATGATCAGCACCGGGGCGGTGAAGAGCCACCCGGCCAGGCCCTCGCCGCGCCGGAGCCCCGAGCGGGGGCTCCGAGCGCGGGGAGGCACCACGGTCGCAACGGACATGTCGCTAGCCGATGATCGCTTCGATGTTCGACTGCGTCGTGGACAGCATCTCCTGCGGGTCGCCGGTCTTGAGCGACTCGAGTTCGGAGTTGAAGTCCGTGATCACCGAGGCGATGCCGTCCGTCGTCGGGACCCCCTTCGCGTAGTCGGCTCCGGCCAAGAAGGCGACGTACTGCGGGTTGTCGGCACTCCACTGTTCAGCGGCCGACTGGATCGATGGCATCGGCCCGAAGGCCTTCGAGAACGCGAGCTGCTGCTCGGTGCTCGTCAGATACTCGACGAGGTCGAGTGCGGCCTTCTGGTTCGGGCTGTCGGCGGCCATGCCCCAGCAGTTCGTGAACTGCATGGTGCCCTTGCCCGCCGGGCCCTCCGGAAGCTCAGCCACGATGTAGTCGACATCGGGGTAGTCGTTCGTCATGGCCCCCGAGATCCAGTTGCCCTCGATCGTCATGGCGGACTGCTGCTTTCCGAACGCCTCGCCACCCCATCCCGCGCCCAGATCGACCGTCGCGTACGCGAACGAACCGGCGTTTAGCTGCTCCTGTACGTAAGTGAGGGCTTCGAGGTTCTCGGGGCTGTCGGCGACCGCTGTCGTGCCGTCATCGCTCACGAGCTGACCGCCCGCCTGCGCCATGAAAGAGCCGAGTCGCTGGTACTCCGCTCCGAAGGAGAGCCCGACCACTCCGTCCTTCGTGAGCTTGGCAGCAACGTCGGCGAGCTGATCCCACGTGGTCGGGATATCGGCCTCCGTCAGGCCGGCGGCATCCCACAGCCCCTTGTTGATCACGAGGCCGAGCGTCGAGAAATCCTTCGGAGCGCAGTAGAAGTCGCCGTCGACGGTGAAGTTCTGCACGAGAGAGGGGTAGAAGTCGTCCTTGTTGGCCAACTGGTCACCGTAGGGCTTGAGCGATCCATTGCCGGCGTACCCCGCGACCAGTTCGCTGGCGAGGTAGAAGAGGTCCGGCGGTTCGCCCCCGGCGAAGCCCTGCGAGAGCTGCTGTGAGAGGTCGCTCGCGACGACCACCTCAGCGTCGACGCCGGATTCCTTGGACCAGGCCGCCACCGCCTCATTGACGGCGTCCGTCTCAGCGTCGCCGCTGGATCCGATGAGGACCGTGAGCGAGTCCTCGGAGCTCGTCAGCTCGCCGTCGGGCGCGCCTCCGCTTCCCCCTCCGCCGTCGTCGAAACCCTGCCCGCACCCGGCCAGGACCAGTGCGGTGCTTGCTGTGAGCGCGCCGACCGTGAGGGCCCGCGCTGCTGTGTGGCGCTTCATGACATCTCCTTCGATGCTCGGATGAGATTTGATCGTTCAAACCTCGGTCGCGGGTGCCAAACTATTCACCGGTCGGCCACAGTGTCAAGGGGGATGCGACGGGTCGGAAAGGTGGTAGTCGATGGGTGATCGGCAGCCGACGGTCGAGGATGTCGCGCGGCTCGCGGGCGTGTCGCGACAGACCGTGTCGAACGTGCTCAACGCGCCCGACATCGTCCGGGCTCCGACGAGGGCGCGCGTCGAGGCGGCCATCCTCCAGCTGCGGTACGCGCCGTCGATGGCCGCTCGCCGGCTGCGCACCAGACGCAGCGCAACCATCGGGATCCACCTGGATCCGTACGCCGGAGGCATCTCGGGCATCGTTCTGGACCGCTTCATCCACGCTCTCACCGAGCGAGCGACTCCGCGTGGGCTCCGCCTGCTCGTCTATGCGGCCGCGGACCCCGAGGAGGAGATTCGCCGGATCAGGCAGCTGCGCGAGGGAGCCGAGATCGACAGCATCGTCTTGACGGGGACCTTCAAGGGGGATCCGCGGGCCGAATGGTTGGTGGAGCACGGCGTGCCCTTCGTCGCGTTCGGCAGGCCGTGGGGCGAGCCAGGAGACGGAATTCAGATGGGCGACCCTGCTCGGCCATGGGTGGATGTGGACGGTGCAGCGGGCACACGGGCTGCGACCCTGCACGCGCTGCAGTCGGGACGCGACGTCGCCTTCCTCGGCTGGCCGTCGGGATCCGGAACCGGGGACGACCGCGAGCGCGGGTGGCACGAGACCATGGCATTCGGTGTCCAGGACCGCACCGACCTGCGCTGGACGTCCCTCGACAACGTGGCCGAGGCGCGCGCGGTCACCGAGCGGGCGCTCGATGCGGCATCCGTCGATGCCATCGTGTGCGCGAGTGACACCCTTGCTCTCGGCGCACACCTGGCCGCTTCGCATGCCGGCAGATCCGACCTCGTCGTGGTGGGCTTCGACAACACCCCCGTCGCCGAAGCGCTGGGCATCCCGAGTGTGGAGCAGCGGCCCGAGCGCGTGGCCGAGGCGGTGCTCGACCTGCTTGTGGAGGAGCCGGGGGCGGATGCTGCTCCCCGCCATCGTCTGATCGAGCCACAGCTCGTCCTGCGGGCGGCCGCTGCGGTCTAGCCGCCGTTTCCGGCACCCGCGAGGTCAGCCGGCGTCCCGGCCTCCCGGTCGGCCACGGCGCGGGCGGCCTCAGGCGGCGCGGCCCGGCCTCCGGGTCTCAACCGGCGGCCTCAGGCGGCGCGCCCGGCTTCGGCCGGCGGCCCGGACTCCGCGGTCTCAACCGGCGGCGGCCTCGGCGAGCCCGGCTTCAGCCGGCGTCGGCCGCGGCGAGCCCGGCTTCAGCTGGCGGCGACCCGGCCCCCGGGTCTCAAACCGGCGGCGGCCGCGCGCGGCTTCAGCTGGCGGCGGCCGACGCGTACAGGCGGCGGGAGAGGTCCGCGGCGGCGCGCGCAACTGCCTCGGCGAGGGGAGCGGCATCCCGATCCGAATCGGCCGGCCAGGTGACCGCGATCGCCGCCGTCGGCCAGCCCACGTGATCGAGCACGGCGGTGGCCACGGACCGGAGTCCCCGAGTGACCTCGCCGTCCTCGGTCGCCCACCCCGTCGCGCGCACGTCGCGGAGAAGCTCCCGCAGTTCGGCGCGAGTGCGCGGACCGCTGCCCGTGCGGTCGGCGAAGGCCGAGGCATCCGGGAACAGCGCGCGCACCTGCTCGCGGGGGAGCGCCGCGAGCATCGCCCGGCCCGTCGCGGTGAGGTGCGCGGGGAGGCGCACCCCGACGTCCGTGACGAGAGCCGGCCGGCGCGCCGCGCGCTCCTCCACGATGTAGACGACGTCGCGTCCGCTCATGACGGCGAGGTGGGCGCTCTCGCCGACGCGGTCGACGAGGTCGGCGAGCAGGGGGCGCCCCAGGCGCGCGAGCGGCGCTTGGCGCGCGTAGCCGCCTGCCAGCTCGAAGGCCGAGACGCCCAGACCCCAGCGGCGCTCTCCCGGAACGTGCACGACGAAGTGGTGCTCCTCGAGCGCGCCGAGCAGGTGGTACACGCTGGACCGCGGGATGCCGAGCTGCGTTGCGATCGTGAGGGCGGCGACCGGGCCGCGCTGGCGGCCGAGGAACGACAGGATGCGCAGCGTCTGGTCCGCGGCCGGCACCTGCGGCTTCGCGGCGGCAGGGCGGGAAGGTTTGTCTGGCATGGCAGACAAAGGATGCCACGCGCGCCTGTCGAGCGACAGTCCTGAGGTGTGGAATCGACGCATGACCACCGTCACCGCCTCCCCGCGCGTCGTCACGGTCGGCGCGCACCCGCTGCATCCGGACGACGTCGTCGCGGTCGCCCGTGACGGCGCGCACGTCGCGATCGAGCCGGATGCCCTGTCGCGCGTCGCCGCCACGCGCACCCTCATCGAGGCCCTGGCCGACGATCCCGCGCCGCACTACGGCGTCTCGACCGGCTTCGGGGCCCTCGCGACGACCTTCATCCCGCTCGAGCGCCGGATGCAGCTGCAGGCATCGCTGATCCGCTCGCATGCGGCGGGCACCGGCGACGAGGTCGAGAGCGAGGTCGTGCGCGCGCTTCAGCTGCTGCGGCTGCAGACGCTCGCCTCGGGTCGCACGGGCGTTCGTCCCGTCGTGGTCGAGACCTACGCGGCCATGCTCAACGCCGGGATCACCCCGATCGTGCGCGAATACGGCTCGCTCGGCTGCTCGGGCGACCTCGCACCGCTGTCGCACGTGGCCCTCGCCGCGATGGGCGAGGGGCAGGTGCGGGTGGGCGGCGACGCGATGCCGGCCGCCGAGGCGCTGGCCGCAGCATCCATCGCTCCGCTCGAATTGCGCGAGAAGGAGGGTCTCGCCCTCATCAACGGCACCGACGGCATGCTCGGGATGCTGCTCCTCGCGCTGCACGACCTGCAGGTGCTGCTCGACACCGCCGACATCGCCGCCGCGATGTCGATCGAGTCGCAGCTCGGCACGGACGCGGTGTTCGCCGCCGACCTCATGGCGCTCCGGCCTCAGCTCGGCCAGGCCGCCTCCGCGGCCAACCTGCGGACGCTGCTCGGGGGCTCGGAGATCATGGCGTCGCACCGTGACCCCGCGGTGTGCACGCGGGTGCAGGACGCGTACTCGCTGCGCTGCTCGCCGCAGGTGCACGGGGCGGCCCGCGACACTCTCGCGCACGCCGCGCTGATCGCCGGGCGCGAGCTCGCGGCATCCGTCGACAATCCCGTCGTGACCCCAGACGGCCGGGTCGAGTCCAACGGCAACTTCCACGGCGCGCCCGTGGGCTACGTGCTGGACTTCCTCGCGATCGCGGTGGCCGATGTGGCGTCGATCTCGGAGCGGCGCACCGATCGCGCCCTCGATGTGGCGCGCAGCCACGGGCTGCCTCCGTTCCTCGCCGACGAGGTCGGCGTGGACTCGGGCTTGATGATCGCGCAGTACGCGGCGGCCGGGATCGTCTCCGAGCTGAAGCGGCTCGCGGTGCCGGCATCCGTTGACTCGATCCCGTCGTCCGCGATGCAGGAGGACCACGTGTCGATGGGCTGGGCGGCCGCACGCAAGCTGCGCCGCGCGATCGACGGCCTCGCCCGCGTGCTCGCGATCGAGGTGCTCACCGCGGCGCGGGCGATCGACCTGCGCGCGCCGCTTGAGCCGGGGCCCGCCACCGGCGCGGTGCGTGACCTCGTGCGGACGGTGGCGGCCGGTCCTGGCCGTGATCGCTTCGTCTCGCCCGACATCGAGGCCGTGACCGGGCTCGTGATCTTGGGCGCCGTGGCGGAGGCGGGCCTCGGCGAGGCATCCGTCACCCACCGTCCTTCGCCCGCCACAACCTCGGAGAAACCCACGATGTCGGAGGGAACCCGATGAAAACGTCCGAAGAACTGCAGATCTCCGGAGATACGGCGGGCAGCGGGGGCACGGTGGCAGCAACGCGGGTGGTGCGGGACGCGAAGCTCGGAGTGCGTGATGACGGGCTCGGAGTGCGCGATGCGGGGCTCGGAGCGCGCGATGACGGGCTCGGAGTGCGCGATGCGGGGCTCGGAGTGCGGGATGCGGGGCTCGGAGTGCGCGAAAGCGAGGAGATCCGCAAAAGCGAGGAGCCGGGAGCGTGATCCGGTCCTCGGAATCGCGGATCTCCTCTGGAACGAACGGAGAAGTCATGTCTGAAACCACGATGGCCCGGGTCGTGCGTGCGCCGCGCGGCAACGAGCGCACCGCGAAGAGCTGGGGCGCCGAGGCCGCAAAGCGGATGCTGATGAACAACCTCGACCCCGAGGTAGCCGAGCACCCTGAAGACCTCGTCGTCTACGGCGGCACCGGCAAGGCCGCACGCAGCTGGGAGGCGTTCGACGCCATCGTGCGCACCCTCGACGAGCTCGAGCCCGACGAGACGCTGCTCGTGCAGTCCGGCAAGCCGGTCGGTGTGTTCCGCACCCACGAGTGGGCGCCCCGTGTGCTGATCGCCAACTCGAACCTCGTGGGTGACTGGGCGACGTGGCCCGAGTTCCGCCGGCTCGAGCAGCTCGGGCTCACGATGTACGGGCAGATGACCGCCGGCTCCTGGATCTACATCGGCACGCAGGGCATCCTGCAGGGGACGTACGAGACCTTTGCGGCCGTCGCCCGCTCGCTCGGTCGAGACGACCTCGCCGGAACCCTGACCCTGACGGGCGGATGCGGCGGCATGGGCGGCGCGCAGCCGCTCGCTGTCACCCTGAACGGCGGCGCGGTGCTGATCGTCGATGTCGACGAGTCGCGGCTCGCCCGCCGGGTCGAGCACGGGTATCTCGACCAGTACACGACCGATCTCGACGAAGCGATCGCGCGGGTCGTCGCCGCGAAGGCCGAAGGTCGCGCGCTGAGCGTCGGCGTGGTCGGCAACGCGGCGCTGGTGTTTCCGGAGCTGCTGCAGCGCGGCATCCCGATCGACATCGTGACCGACCAGACGAGCGCGCACGATCCGCTCGCGTACCTGCCCGTCGGGGTCGCCGTCGAGGACTGGGCAGTCGAGGCCGAACGCGATCCCGAGGCCTTCACCGAACGCGCGCGGGGGAGCATGGCCAAGCAGGTGGCGGCGATGGTGGGATTCCAGGATGCCGGGGCCACCGTCTTCGACTACGGAAACTCGATCCGCGCCGAGGCGCAGCTGGGCGGCTTCACGCGGGCCTTCGAGTTTCCGGGCTTCGTACCCGCGTACATCCGGCCGCAGTTCGCCGAAGGCCGCGGGCCCTTCCGGTGGGTGGCGCTCTCGGGCGACCCCGAGGACATCCGCAAGACCGACCGCGCGATGATGGAGCTCTTCCCCGACAACGCCGGGCTCGTCCGCTGGCTGCAGAAGGCCGGCGATGCCGTGCACTTCGAGGGGCTTCCGGCCCGCATCTGCTGGCTCGGCTACAAGGAGCGCCACCTCGCGGGGCTGAAGTTCAACGAGATGGTCGCATCGGGCGAGTTGTCCGCGCCGATCGTCATCGGGCGCGACCACCTCGACGCGGGCTCCGTCGCCTCGCCCTATCGCGAGACCGAGGCCATGGCCGACGGCTCCGATGCGATCGCGGACTGGCCGCTGCTCAACGCCCTGCTCAATACCGCCAGCGGTGCGGCCTGGGTATCGATCCACCACGGCGGCGGGGTCGGCATCGGCCGCAGCATCCATGCCGGGCAGGTCACCGTCGCCGACGGGACGGCGCTCGCCGCCGAGAAGCTCGAGCGCGTGCTGACCAACGACCCCGGCACGGGTGTGATGCGGCACGTCGATGCGGGCTACGACCGCGCCAAGGAGGTCGCGCGCGAGCGCGGGCTGAAGGTCCCGATGCTGGACCAGGCATAGGGCCCCGGCATCCGTGTCCCACTTTCTGCATGCTGCATCCGTATCAACGGCGAGAAAGTGGGACATGCCGGAGAGGACGGGGCGGGAGAGGACGGGGCGGGAGAGGACGGGGCGGGAGAGGAAGGGGCCGGAGAGGACGGGGCCGGAGAGGACGGGGCAGGAGAGGACGGGCGCCGGTCAGTGGGATGCTGCCGGGTGGATGCAGAGGCGGGGCTTGCTGGGCCCGGTGGGTGTCGAATGGGACGCAAGGGGAAGGATGCTGTGAGCGCCACGCTGATCACGAACATCGGCGAACTGACGACGAACGTCGCAGCCGACGGGGATCTGTGCGGGACGATGCGCGACGCGGCCATCCTGCTCGATCACGGACGGATCGCGTGGATCGGACCGGCCGCCGAGGCCTCGGGGTCCACCGGGATCGAGTTCCCGCGTCAGGGCCGACACACGGCGCCTTCCGCGGTGGCAGCTCGCCATGACGGTGTATCGCGCGCGACCGGAGCCGACGAAGAGATCGTGGTGGTGGATGCCGGGGGGAGAGCCGTCATCCCCGGCTTCGTCGACTCGCACACGCACCTCGTCTTCGGCGGGGACAGGGCCGACGAGTTCGAGGCGCGCATGGCGGGCACGCCGTATGCCGCGGGAGGCATACGGCGCACGGTGGCGGCGACGCGCGCGGCGACCGAGGATGAGCTGCGCGCTCACCTGGCCGGTCTCGTCGCGGAGTTGCGGGCCCAGGGCACGACGACGTTCGAGGTGAAGACGGGGTACGGCCTCAGCGTGCACGACGAGGCGCGCCTCGCGCGGCTTGCCGCCGAGGTCACGCCCGAGGTCACCTACCTCGGGGCGCACGTCGTGCCGGCGGAGTACGCCGACCGGCGCGACGAGTACGTCGACCTCGTCTGCGGCGACATGCTCCGCGCCTGCGCTCCCTCCGCACGCTGGATCGACGTCTTCTGCGAGCAGGGAGCATTCACGCCGGAAGAGTCGCGGCGAGTGCTGACAGCGGGCCTCGCCCAGGGCCTGCTGCCCCGCGTGCACGGCAATCAGCTCGGGCCGGGCGACGGTGTGCAGCTCGCCGTGGCGGTGGGGGCGGCATCCGTCGACCACTGCACCTATCTCGACGACGCGGACGTGGCCGCGCTCGCAGCGAGCGACACGGTCGCGACGCTGCTTCCCGGCGTGGAGTTCTCCACGCGGCAGCCCTACCCCGATGCGCGCCGGCTGATCGACGCGGGAGTGACGGTCGCTCTGGCGAGCGACTGCAATCCGGGGTCGAGCTTCACCAGCTCGATGCCCCTCATGGTCGCGCTCGCGGTGCGCGAGATGGGCATGACCCCCGATGAGGCCGTCTGGGCGGCGACGGCGGGCGGGGCTCGCGCGCTGCGTCGAGACGATGTCGGCGTCGTCGCGCCGGGCGCACGCGGCGACCTCGTCCTGCTCGACGCGCCCACCCGCGTCCATCTGGCGTACCGCCCCGGCGTCCCGCTGGTGAAGGCGGTCTGGAAGGACGGCGTACGGCTGCGGCCGGCTGCGCAACTCCTCTGAACCGCATCGCGACGCTGCCGACGCGCCGCGAATGACCCGGTCCGCTCGCAGGATCGGAGGAGTTGTGCAGGCGCCGGTCTGTCAGTGCGGTGCCGAGAACGTCCAGGAGTCGGGGTCTAGGGCAGTCGCGACCGCCCAGTCGTCGGCGTCCCACGTGAACGTCGCGACAGCGCAGGTCGGCATGTGCTCGATCTCGCCGGAGAGGCGCCCGGCGAGCACCGACATGCCGGGATCGTGGGCGACGACCATGACGGACGACACGCCGGAGTCCGCGGCCGCCTGCAGCAGCGCCGAGGCCGGAGCGCCGTACAGCGCTTCGTCGAGGCGGACCTCCAGGCCGAGCGCCTGCCCGAAGTAGGCCGCCGTCGTGCGGGCCCGCAGGGCGGTGCTCGCGAGGATCGCCTCGACCGGGAAGCCGGAGTCGGCCAGGCGCTGCGCCATGATCGGCGCATCCCGCAGGCCGCGCTCGTTGAGCGGACGGTCGTGATCGTCGAGCGAGGCGTCGCCCCAGTCCGATTTGGCGTGCCGGACGAGTACGAGCGATGTCATGGGGTGACCCTTCCTGCCAGGAGTTCCAGCACACAGAGAGCAGCGAGCCGCACGGTCCGGCCATCGGGCGCGTCCGCCGTCGCGTCGACTTCGACGATGTCGGCGCTCGTCACCCGCGGGTCGGCTGCGGCGGCTCGGACGAGCGAACGCAGCTCCCACGCGGCGAGGCCGCCCGGGACGGACGCCGGGCAGCCCGGTGCCACCGACCGGTCGCACACGTCCACGTCGATGTCGAGGTGCACGCGCGGGGCGGCATCCGATCCCGCGATCTCGAGCGCTTCGCTCGTGACATCCGGGATGCCGCGGCGGCGCACGTCGTCGAGGGTCACCACGGTGATGCCGAGGTCGGCGGCGCGGCGCGCATAGGCCGCCGAGTTGGCGAAGTCCGCGATGCCAACCTGAACGATGCGCCGCGGGTCGAGGCCGTCCGCCACGAGCCTGCGCACGGGCGAGCCGTTGGACACGCCGTCGCGCAGGTCGAAGTGCGCGTCCAGCGTGATGAGCCCGGTGGCACCCGCACCCTGGGCGACGGCGTAGGTGGCCGAGTTGTCGCCGCCGAGCGCGATGACGAGTCCGGCTCGCGCGGCGAGCGACCGGACCGACTCGCGCACCCGCCCCTCGCCCTCGGGACCGTCGGGATCCGCGACGTCACCCGCGTCCGCGATCGCGAGCACCGCGTCGAGATCCCGCGGGGGAGAGCCCATCAGGGTCGCGCTGTAGCGCTGGAGCGCCTCGCGCACAGCAGCGGGCGTCGCGTGCGCCCCGGTGGGCGAGAGCGACGTCTTCCAGGCGGGCACGCCGAGGATGACAGCATCCGCTCGCCCTTTGACGTCCGAGAGCGGCGGCCAGCCACCTGCACGGGGCCAGAGGGGATCGTGCGCGAGCGCCATCAGATCGACACGTACGCCCAGGCGATGTGGCCGCTCGCGAGGGTCACCGAGATGCGACGGTAGAGCGAGACCTCGTACTCGTCTGCCGCGTCGAGCTCGTCTTCGGTGACCAGCAGGGCGACCCCGACGACTTTGTCTCGGGGATTTCCGGTCGGCCGCACGATGGGATGGGTGCCGAGGCCGGACAGGTCGACGATGCGGTGATCGTCGATGTCGGCGTAGTCGACGGTGTAGCCCGGCAGAACGTCGGGCGCGCCCTCGATCAGCCGTCCGAAGGTGTCGAGCTGCACTTCGGGATGCTGCAGGGTGCCATAACTGAAGAGGAGCTGGTCTGCGACCTCGGGCATGCGCCCAGGCTATCCGAGCAGAGCGTTCGCGATGGTGAAGATCGCCAAGCCGGCGAGCGCTCCGACGATCGTGCCGTTGAGGCGGATGTACTGCAGGTCGCGTCCGACCATGAGCTCGATCTTCTCGGTCGTCTCGGCGGGGTCCCAGCGTTCGACCGTCTCGGTGATGATCGAGGCGATGTCATGGCGGTACCGATCCACGACGAACACGGCGGCATCCGTCACCCAGGTGTCGACGCGGTGCTGCAGCGCCGGGTCCGTCGTCAGTCGATCGCCGATCTCCGCGATCGCCGTCGCCGCCCTGCGCCTGAGCCCGCTCTCGGGGTCGGCAAGCGAGGTGAGAAGGCCCGACTTGGCCGTGTTCCACACCTCGGCCGCGAGCTCGCGGACCCGCGGGCTGTCGAACACCTTGACCTTCGCGTCTTCGAGGCGACCGATCGTCGCGGGGTCGTGCTGCAGGTTCTCCGCGAGGCGGACGAGGTACCCGTCGATCGCCTTGCGTGCGGGGTGCTGCTGGTCGGCCCGCACGGCCGCCACGAACTTCAGGGCCTCGTTGTAGACCGTGTCGTCGACGAGCCTCTGTGCCACAGAGGGGAGCCATGGGGGCAGCCGGCGGGAGACCAGTCCCGTGAAGGCCGCCTGATTGCCCGCCAGCCAGGTGCCGATATTGTCCACGCCGAGATCGACCGCGCCGTGGTGTGCGCCGGACTCGACCAGCCGGCCGAGCCATGCGCCGAGCGGGGGTCCCCATTCGGGGGCGATGAGGTGCTCGCGGGCGAGCTCCTCGATCACGTCCTGCACATCGTCGTCGCTCAGGGCTTTCAGGATCCCCGATGCCATCGCCGACCCCTCGGCCGCGACGCGTTCGGCGTGTGCGGGAACTCGGAGCCACTCACCGCCGCGCGCGGCGATGGCGGTGGCCTGAAGCTTGGTGCGCACGACGTCGCCACGCAGGAACTCGGTCTCGACGAACTCGCCCAGCGTGCGGCCGATCTCGTCCTTGCGGTTGGGGATGATCGCCGTGTGCGGGATCGGGATGCCGAGCGGATGCCGGAACAGGGCCGTGACGGCGAACCAGTCGGCGAGTGCACCGACCATGCCGCCCTCGCCCGCTGCCCGCAGGTACGCCAGTGCGGGGACCTGCTCCTCGAACGCGAATGAGACGAGGAACACCAGCGCCATGGCGATGAGCGCGCCGAGCGCCACGCCCTTCATCTGCTGAAGCCCGCGGCGGCGCTCCTGATCCGCCGGGCTCAGGAGGGTCGTCTTGGTGACGGTCATCGCGCCAGCATCCCATGCCGGGGCGGCGCGGTCGCCGACGATTGCCGGAAAGTGCTCAGGATGATAGGTGGGTTCGGCGTTGCCCGGGAGTGTCGACGGCTTGCAGCGGAAACTGCTCAGGCTCAGGTGTCACCGTGCGCAATGCTCAGGTGCAGCAACTGCCGCTGGGCCTGAGCACTTTCCTCCCAAGGCCTCCCACACGCCGATCGGCCCACAGACTGTGCCAGTGCGACGGTGATCTTCCTCGCTGGATCTCAGCATTTCGGGATGGAAGAACTTCACATCCTCAATCGTCAGGAAATCCACGCGTTCGGCCTGTCGAATCGGCAGATCGCGCGGGCCGTCACGGAGCGAACGCTTCTGCGGCCCCGGAAAGGCCGGTACCTGCTCGGAGGTGCCCCGGCCGATGTGGTCGCTGCAGTGGGCGTCGGCGGTCGGCTTACGTGCGTGTCCGAGCTGAGGAAGCGAGGCGTGTTCCTGATTGAGGCGCCGGATCGCGTGCACGTTCATCTGGAGAGGAACGCAAGCCGCCTGGGCGGGAGCAAGGACTCACGGCCGAAGCTGCACTGGCAGTCGCTCTCCCGCGAGCCGCACCCGCACGCTCCGTCCGTGCTCATGGTGGATGCCCTCATCCACGCCGTTCAGTGTCTCGATGCGCAGGCAGCCGTGGTCGCGCTCGACTCCGCGCTCAACAAGCGGCTGATCCGCGAGGAGGACCTCGGGGAGATCTTCCGGGCGCTTCCCCGCGGGTACCGCCGGCTGCGCCGTCGCGTCGACGGCAGAGCCGAGTCAGGAACGGAGACCATCGTGCGCCTCATGATTCGGTCGCTCGGCTCCCGCGTCAAGCTTCAAGTCGCCATCTCGGGCGTGGGCCGGGTCGACATGGTCGTCGATGGCTGGCTGGTCGTCGAGTGCGACAGCAAGGCTCATCACAGCGACTGGGAGACCCAGCGGGCGGACCGGCGGCGCGACCAGCAGTTGGCGCAGCGGGGATATGCCGTTTACCGCCCGATCGCCGAGGACATCCTCTACCACCCGGAGGAGGTCCTGCGAGCGCTTCGCGGGATGATCGACGCGTGGCGGTCGAGGGGTCGCCCGCGCTGACCGGGCGGCGGGTGCTCGGCCGCGCTGGGTGCGGGGCGGCGCGCTCGCCGGCGGCGCGCTCGCCGGCGGCGCGCTGAGGGCAGGTGCGCTGAGGGCAGGTGCGCTTTTGCGGGGTGGCGCGCTGAGGGCAG
Source organism: Microbacterium sp. P5_B6 (assembly GCF_056400345.1). Taxonomy (NCBI): domain Bacteria; kingdom Bacillati; phylum Actinomycetota; class Actinomycetes; order Micrococcales; family Microbacteriaceae; genus Microbacterium; species Microbacterium sp. P5_B6. The sequence continues at coordinate 79,676 of NZ_JBFULL010000011.1, forward strand.
GTGCGCTTTTGCGGGGCGGCGCGCTGAGGGCAGGTGCGCTTTTGCCGGGCGGCGCGCTGAGGGCAGGCGCCGGAAAGTGCTCAGGTTCAGGGGGCGACTCTGGGGGCTGCGCCCGTCGAGCGGGCCATCCAGCCTGAGCAGTTCTCGGTTCTGCCCGTGAAGCATGCGGTTCCGGAGCCGGGTGGTTGAGGATCGTCGGACGCGGGGCGCTGGTGGACGAGCGGAAAGTGCTCAGGATGATAGGTGCGTTCGTGGTGCTCGGCGGGCGTGGCGTGCCGCTGGGCCTGAGCAGTTCCCGCTCAGCCGTCGAGCGGCCCCAGCCACGCGGTCGCTACGGTCGAGTGCGCGGACTCCGGATCGGACGGATGGAAGAGGCCCGCGAGCACATCGCGGTACAGGCGGCTGAGCTCGGACCCGGCGAAGTACGACGACCCTCCGGCGACGAGCACGGCGTCGTCCACGATGCCCTTGGCCGCCGTGACCGCGCGGTGCTTGACCCCCGCCAGCAGGGAGAACCACCGTGCACCGTGGTCGGCCAGGTCGTCCACGTCGCGGCTGAGCGATTCCAGCTGCGGCGGGAGGGCGTCGTATGCGAGGGCCATGTCGGCGATGCGCCAGCGGATGTCGGGGTCCTGGCTGTAGGTCGTGCCGGAGCGCTTGGAGGTGCGCTTCCGGGCTGTTTCGACCGCGATATCGAGCGCCCGGCGGGCGATCCCGGTGTACACCGAAGCCAGGAGCAGCTCGAAGACGCTGAAGATGCCGAACACGAGGGGATCCGGGTTGGGCCCCGCATCAAGGCGCCGGACGACGCGATCGGCGGGTGCGACGGCACCGTGCAGCTCGGTCGTCCGGCTCTGCGTCGCCCGCATGCCCAACGTGTCCCAATCGTCCCGGGTGACGACCTCGGCTGATCGCGGCACGAACGCGTAGACCATCTTGGGAGCGTCGGGACTTGTCGTGTCGAGCCCGTGCAGGCCGAGCTGCGTCCAGACGGGGGCGAGCGAAGTGAAGATCTTGGTGCCGGTGAACTCGTACGCTCCGTCCGCCCGGGGCGCGGCATCCGTGTCGCTTCCGAACAGGACGAGGTCATTGCCGGCCTCGCTGATGCCGAAGGCGAACACCTCGCCGGCCGCAGCCCCCTCCTGCACGAACCGCAGGCTGTCGCTTCCGCGGTCGGCGAGGACCTTCGCGACGCCGGTCCACACGAGATGCATGTTGACGGCGAGGGCCGTCGCGGGTGCGGCGCCGGCCAGGCGCTGCTGGAGCACGGATGCCTCGGCAAGGCCGAGCCCGCCGCCGCCGAGTTCGCGGGGAACGAGGATCGCCAGATAGCCCGCGGCCGTGAGCTCGGCGAGATCGGCCTCGGGGAACGTGTTCTCACGATCGTGCACCGCCGCGCGCTCGCGGAAGCGCCCGATCAGCTCATCGGGCAGGAGGACGGTCGGGTCGAACGGCGTCGCGGTCACGTCCTCATTCTGCCGTCGGATGCCGAGGCCGGCGCGGTGCCGCTGGTGCCGAGCCGGGGCCGTGCCGTCTCGGCGGATGCCGAAGTCGGCGCCGTGCCGCCGGATGCCGAGCCCGGCACCGTGCCGCCGGATGCCGGGGCCGGCGCGGTGCCGCCGGATGCCGAGCCCGGCGCGATGCCGCCGGATGCCGAGCCCGGCGCGGTGCCGCTGGATGCCGAGCCCGGCGCGGTGCCGCCGGATGCCGAGCCCGGCGCCGTGCCGCCGGATGCCGAGCCCGGCGCTGTGCGCAGCGGGCCCATCGACGCTCCCGTACGTCCCTGAGCCTCGACACGGTGCGCCACCGCCACCCGCGGAGCTCGCCGGGTGGGACGATGATCGCAACCTCGCCGCAAGGGAGCCCTCATGTCCCGCCTCACCCAGACTCTGATCCCGCCGTCGCAGAGACAGTCGGCCGAAGCCCTCAGCGAGGCCCTCGACCTCAGTCATGGCGACACCGTCAGCAAGCGCACCGGCTTCCTCATCATGCTGACGCTCGCGGGCACGATCGCGATCGCCGGTGTGCTCACCGACTCCACCGCGACCGTCATCGGCGCGATGATCATCGCGCCGCTCGGCACCCCCATTCTCGGGATCGCGCTCGGCATCGTCACCGGGCACCTGAGCCTCGTGGTGCGATCGATCCTGTGGGTGCTCTCCGGGGTGGTGATCGTCGTCGTGCTCGGACTGTTCTTCTCCGTCTTCGTCGCGACGCCCGAGAGCCTGGCCACGAACTCGCAGGTGCTCGGGCGCACCTCGCCGAGCCTCATGGACCTGGTGGCCGCCGTGGCGACCGGCTTTGCGGGCGGCTTCGCGATGTGCCGGAAGGACCTGAGCGCGGTGCTGCCCGGAGTCGCCATCGCCATCTCGCTCGTGCCCCCGCTCGGGGTCGTCGGAGTCTGCGCCGGTCAAGGTCAGTGGAGCGACGCCCTGGGTGCGCTGATCCTCTTCCTGTCGAACGTCGTCGCCCTCGTGATCGCCGGCAGCATCGTCTTCACCATGGGCGGGTACGCGCGCGACCCCGGCTCGTCTCCCGACGCGAACCGTCGCCGCGCCTACATCGTCGTCACGGTCCTCGGGCTGATCATCGCGGTGCCGCTCGCGGCCAACTCGATCGTCTCGGTCGCGCTCGCCCGCTGGTCGGTGTCGATCCAGCAGACGGCGGTGACGTGGCTGGAGGACGATCCGGGCGCGCGCGTGTATGACGTGGACTGGTCGGGGCTGGTGGCCACCGTCGATGTCACCACAGACGACGGGTCGATACCGCCGATCGAAGACTTGAGAAGCAGCCTCGCCGAACGGCTGCCCGACTATGTGGGCGTCATCGTCGACGCCGGTCTCGGCGTCGAGCACGTCGTCCGCTGACGGACGTCCTTCACGGCGAGGGTCAGCCCTTCAGCGCCTGATGCAGGTGGCGGATCGTGTCGTCGGGCAGATCGCGGTGGGGGGAGTGGCCTGCCCCGGTGACGACAGACACCGTGACGCGGGGATTCGCGCGCACCTGGTCGACGAGGGCGCCTTTGAAGATCGAGTAGACCTTCGGGTCGGACGCGATCACATGGGTCGACACCAAGAGGCGGGATGCGGCATCCCGAACGTCCCAATGGATGTTCTGCGCGCTCGTCTGCTCGACCGCCCACCGGCTCGCCTGCTGCGCGGAGAGGGCCTTGAGCTCGATGTCGTTCTCGTGCCAGTGCGGGTGCTCGGCGCGCACGGCGCGCTGAGTGGGGTCGGCGAACGACCGCTCCTGCGAGTCGCGGACGACGTCGCGGTCGTGGTCGCTCAGATGGATCGCCGGGTCGACGAGGATCAGCCGGCGCGTCCAGCCGAAGTGCTCGGCGGCGGCCAATGTGGCGGCGGCGCCGCCGAGCGAGTGCGCGACGACGAGCTCCCAGTGGTCGCGGCCGTCCGGCCGGGTGATGGCAAGGTCGGCGGCGTAGGCCTCGAGCGTGTAGTCCAGGGCGCGCGGAGCGCTGCCGTGACCGCGCAGATCGACGGCGACCGCGTGCCAGCCCGCTTCGGCCAGAGCGACGCCGTAGCGCCACATCAGCGCGGCGTTGGACCCGAGTCCGTGGACGAGCAGAGCGTGACGCGACGAGGAAGGGTCGCCCCACGCGAGACGAGGGAGGATCACCGGAGCGGGCATGCGCAAAAGCCTATTGCGCGGCCAGGGCCGTGCTGGCCGCGAGAGGATGGTCGCCATGATCTCATCCGAGCTGGCAGTGGCGTTGAAAGAAGCGGGCCTCATCTGGCATCCGGCCTCCGGTGACAGGTTCCAGCTCAACGAGCCGGAGTTCGAGGCCGACATCTTCACGGTCAGCGACATGACGATCGAGCCGCGGACATATCCGACGGGCCAGATCCTGGCGTTCAACGGCACGACGGAGTGGGCGCTGGATTCGGTCGCCCTCGAGGATGCGCTGTGGCTGCCGCGCGAGGACCAGCTGCGGGAACTGCTGCGCGGAACCTTCCGATCGCTACGGCGCCTCGCCGACACGCACGAGGTCGAGATCGTGGTGGGTGACGAGCACCGGGTGTTCCCGCATCCCGAACCTGCCGATGCCTACGCCCTCGCGCTGCTGGCGCTGCTGGAGCGGCTCGCCTGAGTCAGACGCCGATCGCGAGCGCCGCCGTGTAGCCGTTCGTCGAGCCCGTCATCGTCGCGATCTGGTGGATCCCCCCGTCGTCGCGGAAGACGGTGTCGGTCTGCAGCGAGGTCTGTGAGAGGTTCCGGACGCTCTGCTCGTAGCCGGAGGTCGCGTACACCTCAGCGCTCGTCTCCGCCGGCAGGGCGATCTGGCTGGTCTTGACGATTGGGCCGGACGCCACAGCTGTGGCGACATCCTGATACACCTCGAAATGGATGTGGGGCCACCGACCCGAATAGCACGCGGGGTAGATCGAGGTGAAGGTGACCGTGCCGTTCGCATCGGTCTCCTGCACCCCTCGAAGGTAGTTCTCGTTCTCGGCGCCCGCGCTGTAGAGGGAGTACCGGCCCTCACGGTCGCAATGCCACAGGTAGACGCCTCGACCGGCCAGGGCGGCGCCGGTTGCGGCATCCCGCACCGTCAGTGCGATCGTGAGCGGGATGCCGCCGGCCACGGCGCTCGAGGCTCCGAAGCTCGACCGGATGTCGGTGCGGACGATCCCCGAGTCGTCGAGAATGTTCACACCGTTCGAGCCGTCGCCCGGATAGGGCCCGCCTGTCTCATCCGGCACTTCGGCGAGGGGAGCGGATGCCTCGGCCGAGGTGGTGGCGGAGGGACTCGGGGTCGCAGGGGGAGTCGCCGACCCCGAGCCCGAGGGAGTGGCCGCGGCATCCTCCGTCGTCGCTCCGCACGCTGCCAGCAGGCTCGTGAGCGCGAGTCCGCCGAAGATGCCGAGGGCGCGACGCCGATTGATGAGCGTCTGGACGTCGTACACGAGCCCGCGATGGTCTTCGTCGATGCGGCGGCCATTGTCGTCCAGCCAGCGATCTTCTGTCATGGTTCCACTCCACAGTCCCCGACTATGCGATCGCTATGGATGCCGCCTGAGGCGGTCAGGTGATGGTCTGGACCGGCTCGGTGTCGGGGATGGGGCTCGCGTCGCGGCCGCGGAGGTCGGGGAACGACCGCACGAAGACCGCCGAGACGATCAGGCCGACGACGGCGAAGCCGGTCGCCGCCCAGTACGCGCCCTGCGGGCCGCTGCCGTCGATGAGGAAGCCGGCGATGGCCGATCCCGCCGCGGCGCCGATGAGCTGCCCGGTGGCGACCCATCCGAACGATTCCGCCGTCTCGCTGAACTTGACGCTCGCCGACGTCATGGCGAACATCACCGCGAGCGCGGGCGCGATGCCGACCCCCGCGAGGACCAGCGATCCCCCCAGCCACCAGATGTTGAGCGAGACGGTCGTGAGCGCCAGGCCGCCGGCGACGACGGCGAAGCGCCGCGCCATCGCCCACGGCCCGATCGGGATATGCCCGAACGTCAGGCCCCCCGCGAGGCTGCCGATCGAGAAGACGGCCAGGACGATGCCGGCCTCGAGCCCCTCGTGGCCGAAGGTGGCGACCACGCCGGCCTCGACGGCGGCGCAGGCGCCGATCAGGAGGAACCCGGTGATCGTGGCGAGCAGCACCGGAGGCTTCGCGAGCACCTTGCCGATGCTTCGCCGGCTGCGGGGGATGCGGACGCGCCCGACCTCGGGGGAGAGGATGAACCACGCGCCGCCGCCCAGCAGGATCACGACGATCAGGAGGAGCGCCTGCACGGTGCCCACCTGAGTCGCGACGAAGGTGATGAGCACCGGCGCCACGATCCAGATGATCTCCTGCAGTGAGGCGTCGAGCGAGAACAGCGGCGTGAGCTGCCGCGAGTTGACCATCTTCGGGTAGATCGTGCGCACCGCGGACTGGACCGGCGGGGTGGAGAGCCCGGCGACGATGCCCAGCGCCATGTAGCCGGGAAGCGGAAGTTCGAGCAGGGCCAGTGCGGTGATGGCGGCCGCGCAGATGAGGAGGGTGGTCGTCAGCACCCGACGCATGCCCCAGGCGCCCATCCAGCGGCTGGTCACGGGACCGGCCACCGCCTGACCGACCGACGTTGCGGCCAGCACCAGTCCGGCAGCGGCGTACGAGCCGGTGATCTGCTGGATATGGAGCAGGATGCCGAGGCTCGTCATCCCGTTGGGGAAGCGTGCGACCAGCTGGGCCGCGATGATGCGCGCGACGCCCGGTGTGCGCAGCAGCTCCCGGTATCCCGCCATCCCTTCAGGCTATCGCGCCCCTTCTGATGGATGAGGGCACGCTCGGGCCGAAGGGCGGGCCGCCGACACGCCGTCCGCGCGGACTCGCCCGAAACGGATGTCGGAACCCCCGCGTAGCGTCTGAACCTGTGGATGAATCGCGCTCCGGCGATCGAAACGACCCCGATCCAGGCGTTTTCCCAGGGTTCTGACCAATGTGCCCGGCTGTGGATGAAACGGTGGAGAACCTGTGTTGTACATGGGGAGAACGGTGGAAAACTACACGGATGTAACTACTAGCCCTTGTGGTGCTACCCAATGTCGGTACCCATATGTAGTATTGGACTCCCGGTGGGGGGACCGCCGGTCACGACACCGGCTGTGAGGGGAGAAACGATCTATATGGCGATCACGGTTTACACGAAGCCCGCCTGCGTGCAGTGCAACGCGACGTACCGCGCACTCGACTCCAAGGGAATCGACTACGAGGTCCTCGACCTCACGCAGGATCCCGMTGCGCTCGAGCAGGTGAAGGCACTCGGCTACCTGCAGGCTCCCGTCGTCATCACCGACGAAGACCACTGGTCGGGCTTCCGTCCCGACAAGATCGACGAGCTCGCCACCCGTCTGGCATGACCGCAATGGCAACCGCGGTCGCTCAGGCGAGCAGCGCGGTTGCCGAGACAGCCGCGCCGCTCCTGGTCTACTTCTCGAGCACATCGGGCAACACCGCCCGTTTCGTCGAGAAGCTGGGGCTGCCGGCTGTCCGCATCCCCCTTCACCCCACCGAACGTCCGCTCGTCGTCGATGAGCCGTTCGTCCTGGTCACTCCCACCTACGGGGGYGGCCAGGGAAGAGGCGAGGAGAAGGGCGCTGTTCCGAGGCAGGTCATCAGGTTCCTCAACGACGAGGCCAACAGACGCCTGATCCGCGGAGTCATCTCCGCGGGCAACACGAACTTCGGCGAGCATTTCTGCATCGCCGGCGACATCATCAGCCGCAAGTGCCACGTGCCCCACTTGTACCGGCTAGAACTCTTCGGCACACCAGAAGATGTTGATCGCGTGAGCGACGGATTGGAACGATGGTGGAAGCAGCATTGAAGGAGACCGACTTCGCGTCGGATCAGCGGTTCGAGGGTCTCGACTACCACTCGCTGAACGCGATGCTCAATCTCTACGGTCCGGACGGCAAGATCCAGTTCGACGCAGACAAGCGGGCCGCCCGC
>NZ_JBFULL010000012.1:0-84353 GCF_056400345.1 Microbacterium sp. P5_B6
TCGGATGCCTTGATGTAGATGAGTTTCGGCATCGTGGCGGGGGCGAGGTCGTATTCGTCCTGGAGGCCGGAGATCTGCTCGTCGGGGGCGACCCAGCCGTAGCTCTCCCAGTAGATGCCGATGAAGATGTCGCTCTGCTCGAGGTAGGAGCGGTAGAGGTCGCGGGGTGGGTGGGGGCGGGCGCCGAGTTCGAACATGACGGGGGCCAGGCGCATGCGTTCGATCGCGGCACGCGCTGCGCGTCGTTCGTCGGCGAGCTCGCGCAGGGTCGAGCTGACGAAGACCCGGATCCGCTGATCGGGCGTGCGGATCACGGGCCGGTGAGCCCCAGTCATGTGCACATCATCGCGCGCTCAGCCCCTGCCTGTCATGCGTATGCCTTGAAAATCCGCCGGATGCCGGCCATCCGTCGCCGGAATCGCAGGTTTATACCGCAGCATCCGAACATCGTCAAGAATCCGGCTGGACACGGCGCGTCGAAAGACATATAGTTGGTAGTTGCGCTCTTGGATACCCCCTGCCCTCATATGGTGGTCGGCTGTCTTGCGTGCCCCCGCTTCGCTGCCTTGCGTCGCCTAGCGGAGAGCGGCGCGCGGGATTCGGGGAAATGATCGAGCACTCCACCTGACGACAAGGAAACAGGCCCCGCCGGGCCCACGGAGGTAATCCCCTTGGCTGCTGCGCACAACGCATCCAACCCCACCACCAACCTCAAGAACGGCCGCGGAGCATCCCGCGTATCGTTCGCCAAGATCTCCGACACGCTGGAGGTCCCCGACCTCCTCGCGCTGCAGACCGAGTCGTTCGACTGGCTCGTCGGCAACGAGGCGTGGAAGGAGCGCGTCGCCGACGCTGTCGCGGTCGGCCGCACCGACGTCCCCGAGACGAGCGGCCTCGAGGAGATCTTCGAAGAGATCTCGCCGATCGAGGACCTCAGCGAGACGATGCAGCTGTCGTTCACGAACCCGTACCTCGAGCCCGAGAAGTACTCCATCGAGGAGTGCAAGGAGCGCGGCAAGACGTACGCGGCCCCGCTCTACGTCGAGGCCGAGTTCATGAACCACCAGACCGGTGAGATCAAGACCCAGACGGTCTTCATGGGCGACTTCCCGCTCCAGACCGGCAAGGGCACGTTCATCATCAACGGCACCGAGCGCGTCGTCGTGTCGCAGCTCGTCCGTTCGCCCGGTGTCTACTTCGACCGCACGCCCGACAAGACCTCCGACAAGGACATCGTCTCGTCGCGCATCATCCCCAGCCGCGGCGCATGGCTCGAGTTCGAGATCGACAAGCGCGACCAGGTCGGCGTCCGCATCGACCGCAAGCGCAAGCAGTCGGTCACCGTCTTCCTGAAGGCCCTCGGCCTCACCAGCGAAGACATCCTCAACGAGTTCGCCGGCTACGAGTCGATCGAGGAGACGCTGTCCAAGGACACGATCCTCACGAAGGAAGATGCGCTCCGCGACATCTACCGCAAGCTCCGTCCGGGCGAGCAGGTCGCTGCCGAGGCCGCGCGCGCGCTCCTGGACAACTTCTACTTCAACCCGAAGCGCTATGACCTCGCGAAGGTCGGCCGGTACAAGATCAACCACAAGCTGGGCCTCGACAAGCCCCTGTCCGACTCGGTCCTCACCGTCGACGACATCGTGGCCACCATCAAGTACCTGGTTCGCCTGCACCGCGGCGACACGGTCTTCGAGGGCATCCGCAACGGCGAGACGACCGAGATCCGCCTGGACGTCGATGACATCGACAACTTCGGCAACCGTCGCATCCGCGCCGTCGGCGAGCTCATCCAGAACCAGGTCCGCACGGGTCTGTCGCGCATGGAGCGCGTCGTCCGCGAGCGCATGACGACGCAGGACATCGAGGCCATCACGCCTCAGACGCTGATCAACGTGCGTCCGGTCGTCGCGGCGATCAAGGAGTTCTTCGGAACGTCCCAGCTGTCGCAGTTCATGGATCAGAACAACCCGCTCGCGGGCCTGACCCACAAGCGCCGCCTCTCGGCCCTCGGCCCCGGCGGTCTGTCGCGTGAGCGCGCAGGCGTCGAGGTCCGTGACGTCCACCCCTCGCACTACGGCCGCATGTGCCCCATCGAGACCCCGGAAGGCCCGAACATCGGCCTGATCGGCTCGCTGGCGTCGTTCGCGCGGATCAACGCGTTCGGCTTCATCGAGACGCCGTACCGCAAGGTCGTCGACGGCAAGGTCTCCGAGCAGATCGACTACCTCACCGCTTCCGAGGAGAGCGACTACATCGTCGCCCAGGCCGGCGTCGAGCTGCACCCCGACGGCCGCTTCGTCAACGATCGCGTCCTAGCCCGCCGTGGCCAGGGTGGCGAGGTCGACCTCTTCCACGCGGAGGAGATCGGCTACATGGACGTCTCGCCGCGCCAGATGGTCTCGGTTGCGACCTCGCTCATCCCGTTCCTCGAGCACGACGATGCGAACCGCGCCCTCATGGGTGCGAACATGCAGCGTCAGGCCGTGCCCCTGCTGCGCTCGGAGTCCCCGGTCGTCGGCACGGGCATGGAGGGCTACGCCGCGATCGACGCGGGTGACGTCGTCACCGCCGAGCGCGCGGGCGTCGTCCTCGAGGTGTCGGCCGACGTCGTCACCGTGCAGCTCGATGAGGGCGGCACCCAGGACTACTTCCTGCGCAAGTTCGACCGCTCCAACCAGGGCACGTCGTACAACCAGCGCGTCATCGTCTCGGCGGGCGACCGTGTCGAGGCCGGCGAGGTCATCGCCGACGGACCCGCGACGGAGAACGGCGAGCTCGCGCTCGGCAAGAACCTCCTCGTGGCGTTCATGACGTGGGAGGGTCACAACTTCGAGGACGCGATCATCCTCAGCCAGAACCTCGTGAAGGACGACACCCTCTCCTCGATCCACATCGAGGAGTACGAGGTGGACGCCCGCGACACGAAGCTCGGCAAGGAGGAGATCACCCGCGACCTGCCCAACGTGAGCCCCGACCTGCTGAAGGACCTCGACGAGCGCGGCATCATCCGCATCGGCGCCGAGGTTCGTCCGGGCGACATCCTGGTCGGCAAGGTCACGCCCAAGGGCGAGACCGAGCTGTCGGCCGAGGAGCGCCTGCTCCGCGCGATCTTCAACGAGAAGAGCCGCGAGGTGCGCGACACGTCGCTGAAGGTCCCCCACGGTGAGCAGGGCACGATCATCGCCGTCAAGGAGTTCAACGCCGAGGACGGCGACGACGAGCTCGGCTCGGGCGTCAACCGCCGCGTCGTGGTCTACATCGCCCAGAAGCGCAAGATCACCGAGGGCGACAAGCTCGCCGGCCGCCACGGCAACAAGGGCGTCATCGCGAAGATCCTCCCCGTCGAGGACATGCCCTTCCTCGCGGACGGCACGCCGGTCGACGTCATCCTCAACCCGCTCGGCATCCCGGGTCGAATGAACTTCGGGCAGGTGCTCGAGCTTCACCTCGGCTGGATCGCCAAGCAGGGCTGGAACGTCGAAGGCACCCCGCAGTGGGCGGCGAAGCTGCCCGAGCAGGCTCGCCAGGCCGCGCCCGGCACCAAGGTCGCCACCCCGGTGTTCGACGGTGCGTTCGAGGAGGAGATCGCGGGTCTGCTGGACTCGACGAACGTCACCCGCGACGGCGACCGTCTCATCGACTCGACAGGCAAGACGCTGCTCTTCGACGGCCGCTCCGGCGAGCCGTTCCCGGCACCCGTCTCGGTCGGCTACATGTACATCCTGAAGCTGCACCACCTCGTCGACGACAAGATCCACGCACGCTCGACGGGTCCGTACTCGATGATCACCCAGCAGCCGCTCGGTGGTAAGGCGCAGTTCGGCGGACAGCGCTTCGGTGAGATGGAGGTGTGGGCCCTCGAGGCCTACGGCGCCGCGTACGCGCTCCAGGAGCTCCTCACGATCAAGTCCGACGACATCCTCGGCCGCGTCAAGGTCTACGAGGCGATCGTCAAGGGCGAGAACATCCAGGAGCCCGGCATCCCCGAATCCTTCAAGGTGCTCATGAAGGAGATGCAGTCGCTCTGCCTGAACGTCGAGGTCCTCTCGGCCGACGGCACGGCGGTCAACCTCCGCGACACCGACGACGACGCCTTCCGCGCTGCAGAAGAGCTCGGCATCAACATCTCCAGCCGTTTCGAGTCCTCGTCGATCGACGAGATCTGATCCGGCCAGGCAACGACAGAATTCCGATACAGGAGAACTGAGAACTAGTGCTCGAATCAACAACTTTCGATCAGCTTCGCATCGGCCTGGCCACCGCCGACGACATMCGTCGTTGGTCGTTCGGTGAGGTCAAGAAGCCCGAAACCATCAACTACCGCACGCTCAAGCCCGAGAAGGACGGCCTCTTCGGAGAGCAGATCTTCGGGCCGTCGCGTGACTGGGAGTGCGCGTGCGGCAAGTACAAGCGCGTCCGGTTCAAGGGCATCGTCTGCGAGCGCTGCGGCGTGGAGGTCACCAAGTCCTCCGTCCGTCGTGAGCGCATGGGCCACATCGAGCTCGCCGCGCCCGTCACCCACATCTGGTACTTCAAGGGCGTCCCGTCGCGCCTCGGGTACCTGCTCGACATGGCGCCGAAGGACCTCGAGAAGGTCATCTACTTCGCCGCCTACATGGTGATCTCGGTCGACGACGATGCTCGTCACCGCGACCTCCCGACCCACGAGAGCAACCTCCGCCTCGAGCTGAAGACGCTCGCGGACCGTCGGGACTCGCGCATCGCGACGCGTCTCGCCAAGCTGGAGGAAGAGCTCGCGGCGCTCGAGGAAGAGGGCGCCAAGGCCGACCAGAAGAAGAAGGTCAAGGACTCCGCCGAGAAGGACATGGCAGCCATCCGCAAGAACGCGGATGACTCCATCGCCAAGCTCGAGCGGGTGTGGGAGGAATTCCGCAACCTCGAGGTCGGCGCGCTCAAGGGCGAAGACGAGATCTTCCACGAGCTGCAGGACCGCTTCGGCCAGTACTTCGAGGCCTACATGGGTGCGGAGTCGATCCAGCGCCGCCTCCAGGCCTTCGACCTGGCGGTCGAGTCCGAGAGCCTCCACCTGCAGATCTCCGAGGGCAAGGGCCAGCGCAAGATCCGTGCGATCAAGCGGCTGAAGGTCGTCAACTCGTTCCTGCAGACCGGCATGAGCCCGGCATCCATGGTCCTGGACGTCGTCCCGGTGATCCCGCCGGAGCTTCGCCCGATGGTGCAGCTGGACGGTGGCCGCTTCGCGACCTCCGACCTGAACGACCTCTACCGTCGCGTGATCAACCGCAACAACCGCCTCCGTCGCCTGATCGACCTCGGTGCCCCCGAGATCATCGTCAACAACGAGAAGCGGATGCTGCAGGAGGCCGTCGACGCGCTGTTCGACAACGGCCGCCGCGGTCGTCCCGTCACCGGCACGGGCAACCGTGCGCTGAAGTCGCTGTCCGACATGCTCAAGGGCAAGCAGGGCCGGTTCCGCCAGAACCTGCTCGGCAAGCGCGTGGACTACTCGGGCCGTTCGGTCATCATCGTCGGCCCGCAGCTCAAGCTGCACCAGTGCGGTCTGCCCAAGCAGATGGCGCTCGAGCTGTTCAAGCCGTTCGTCATCAAGCGCCTGATCGACCTCGGTCACTCGCAGAACATCAAGGCCGCAAAGCGCGCCGTCGAGCGCACGCGTCCCGAGGTCTGGGACGTGCTCGAGGAGATCATCCGCGAGCGTCCCGTGCTGCTCAACCGTGCGCCCACGCTTCACCGTCTCGGCATCCAGGCCTTCGAGCCTCAGCTCGTCGAGGGCAAGGCCATCCAGCTGCACCCGCTCGTCTGCGCCGCGTTCAACGCGGACTTCGACGGCGACCAGATGGCTGTCCACCTGCCTCTGTCGGTCGAGGCGCAGGCCGAGGCCCGCATCCTGATGCTCGCGTCGAACAACATCCTCAAGCCCTCTGACGGCCGCCCGGTCACCCTGCCTTCGCAGGACATGATCATCGGCCTGCACCACCTGACCACGGTCAAGGTCGGCGCCAAGGGCGAGGGCCGCGCGTTCGGCTCGGTCGGCGAGGCGATCCTGGCGAAGGACGAGGGCACCCTCGACCTGCAGGCCAAGGTCCGCATCCGCATCCCCGGTCTCACGTTCCTCGAGTCCGAGGGCGAGACGCCCGAGAGCATCGCGACATACGAGCGCAACGGCCTCGTCGAGGCCTCGCTGGGTCAGGCGATCTTCAACGACACCCTCCCGAAGGGATACCCGTTCGTCCGCGAGCAGGCAGACAAGGGCAAGCTGTCGCAGATCGTCAACAAGCTGGCCGAGGAGTACCCCAAGGTCGAGGTCGCAGCATCGCTCGACCGGATCAAGGACGCCGGCTTCTACTGGGCCACGCGTTCGGGCGTCACGGTCGCGCTGTCCGACATCCTGACCCCGCCCAACAAGGCGGAGATCGTCGCGGGCTACGAGAAGCAGGCCGCGAAGGTCCAGGGCCAGTTCGAGAAGGGTCTCACCACCGACGCCGAGCGTCGTCAGGAGCTCATCAAGATCTGGACCGAGGCGACGGATGCCGTGCAGAAGGCCATGCGCGACAACTTCCCGGAAGACAACACCATCAACCGCATGGTGTCGTCGGGTGCTCGTGGAAACTGGCTGCAGATCCGGAACATCGCCGGTATGCGAGGCCTGGTCAACAACCCCAAGGGTGAGATCATCCCCCGTCCGATCATCTCCTCGTACCGCGAGGGTCTGTCGGTGGCGGAGTACTTCATCGCGACGCACGGTGCCCGAAAGGGTCTGGCCGACACGGCCCTCCGTACGGCCGACTCGGGCTACCTGACGCGTCGTCTCGTCGACGTGTCGCAGGACGTCATCATCCGTGAGGACGACTGCGGCACGACGAAGGGCCTCGAGCTTCCGATCGCGGCGCTGGGTGCCGAGAACACGCTCGTCAAGGACGCCAACGTCGAGAACTCGGTGTTCGCCCGGACCCTCGCGTCGGCTGTCGTCGACGCCAAGGGCGAGGTGCTCGCGGACGCCGGCGACGACGTGGGCGACATCCTGATCGACAAGCTCGTCGCGGCGGGTGTCGAGACCATCAAGGTGCGCTCGGTCCTCACGTGCGACTCGGCTGTCGGTGTCTGCGCGCAGTGCTACGGCCGCTCGCTCGCGACCGGCAAGCTCGTCGACATCGGCGAAGCGGTCGGCATCATCGCCGCCCAGTCGATCGGCGAGCCCGGCACGCAGCTGACGATGCGCACCTTCCACACGGGTGGTTCGGCCTCGGCCGACGACATCACGCAGGGTCTTCCCCGCGTGCAGGAGCTCTTCGAGGCTCGCACTCCGAAGGGCGCGTCGCCGATCGCCGAGTCGGACGGTCGCATCACGATCGACGAGACCGATCGGGCCAAGAAGGTCATCCTCACGCCCGACAACGGCGACGAGCCGCACGTCTACCCGGTGCTCAAGCGCGCCACCCTCCTCGTCGAGGACGGCCAGCACGTCACGGTCGGCCAGCCGATCCTGGTGGGCACGCTCGACCCCAAGGAGGTCATGCGTGTGCAGGGTGCCCGCGAGGTGCAGAGGTACCTCGTGAACGGCGTCCAGGGCGTGTACCGCTCGCAGGGTGTGCCGATCCACGACAAGCACATCGAGGTCATCGTGCGCCAGATGCTCCGCAAGGTCACGGTCGTCGACCACGCCGACACGAACCTGCTGCCGGGTGAGCTGGTGGACTTCAAGAAGTACCAGAACATCAACCGCGAGGCCGTGGCCGAGGGCAAGCGCCCCGCGTCGGGTCGTCCGGAGCTGATGGGTATCACGAAGGCGTCGCTTGCGACGGAGTCGTGGCTGTCGGCCGCATCGTTCCAGGAGACCACCCGCGTCCTCACGCAGGCGGCCATGGAGGGCAAGAGCGACCCGCTCGTCGGCCTCAAGGAGAACGTCATCATCGGAAAGCTCATCCCCGCCGGAACCGGACTTGCGAAGTATCGCAACGTCGCGGTCGAGGCGACGGAAGAGGCCAAGAGCGAGCGGTACCCCAACCGCATCTTCGCCTCGGACGGCGCCTACAGCGACGCCGACCTGAGCTACGTCGACTTCGACAGCTTCTCGACGGACGGCTTCTCGGGCGACTACAACTGACCCCGCAGCTGAACTGAACGACGAAGGCCCCGGCATCCGCCGGGGCCTTCGCCGTTCCCTCTGCGCGCGCCGGTCGGGCGCACTGCCCGACGCGGCTTACCGTTGAGGGGGGAGAGGGGCCGGTATGGCGCGCATCGGCGGTCGCAACCTGTGGCTGGCGTGGCCCGCAGGGCTGCTCTGCGTGGCTGTCGTCGGCACGCTCGCCTGGCTGGCGGCACCCGCGGTGCCGGGCACGGTCCGCTTCGTCGGAGATACCCTCCGCGCGGCGACGTCGGCGCCGGCGGCCGCGGCCGCACAGCCCGTCGCGCAGGCCGCGCTCGACGGCACGGCCCCGATCGACTGCCGAGACCTCTATCCGGCGCCCCTGTGGGGCGAGCTCGCCTGGACCCCGCAGGTGCTGCTCGGCCAGTCCCATGCGTCTCCCGCCACCACGGTGACGGCCCTGGTGGACGCCCTCCAGCCGGCGGTGGCGGTCACCTGCACGTGGCGGGCGGCGGCGGGCACCATCGTCTCCAGCCTGTCGGTGGTCTCACCCGACGCGGCGACCATCGCCGACCTCTCCCTGCGCGGCCAGGGTTTCTCGTGCCGGCCCTTCGGCTCGGGCGTGACGTGCCGGCGAAACGGCGACGGAGTCGTCGAGGAGCAGACCGTGCGCGATGGACTGTGGCTGACCAGCGTCGAGACGACGTGGCATCCGGAGCAGTACGGAGCGCGCCTCGCCGCGTTCATCTGGAGCTGATGCCCTCCGGCGGTCAGTCACTCCTGTCTCGATACGGGGCGTTCCTCGCCTCCCCGACAACCGATCTGGGGTGACCGAGTGCCTGCGGCGGTCAGTCACTCCTGTCTCGATACGGCTCGTTCCTCGCCTCCCCGACAACCGATCTGGGGTGACCGAGTGCCTGCGGCGGTCAGTCAGCCCAGATGTGGTTGACGATGCTGGCGGTGTAGCCGGTCGGGGCGAGGTTCGAGTACTGCGTGTCGATGAGGATGTCGTCGCGCCAGAAGAGCGTCCGGCCATCCGTGACCGGATACGTCTCGTTCGGCCACGTCTTCTCGCACCGTGTGCCCTTGTCGGGCGTGTAGCAGGTGAATCCCTGGGTGGTGGCGAGCTCGTTCAGCATGTCCAGCGCCGGGCCGCGCGCCACGCTGCTGATCTCGGTGCGCATCCCCGTCGTGTCAGCCGCAGGGTCGCCCCAGATGCAGATCAGGCTGCCGTCCGGCTGCGCTCCGGACGGGCCGAACGCCGGGTCGTTCAAGGGGATGCCCTCGAGCTGCACCAGCACATTCTCCGACAGCATCTCGCGGCAGTCGTCGGGGATCTCTGCCATTGCGGTCGCGGATGCGCTCGGAGTCGCCGTGGGAGTGGCGGTCCCGCTTGTGCTCGGCGAGACCCCCGCTGACGGAGTGCTGCCGCCGGCCTCTCCCGGCTCAGGCGCGCACGCGGTCAGCGCCGCGACGAGGACGAGGGATGCCGCGGCGCCGAGGAATGCGCGACGACCGGGACGAAGGCGGGCCATGGCGTCACCTTAGTCGGGGCGGTGTGCGCCGCCGGAGGCGAATCGCCGCGGCATGGCTCCCGGGGCATGCACGGTTCCCGCGTTACCCTCGCTCTGCGGGGGAGTGCCCTGCGTGAGGAAGTGGCATCCGATGAGTGACTCGAAGTCGTCCTACGGCGATCCCGTCGAAGAGCCGCAGCCGGTCGACGATGTCGTGGTGCGAGCGGACGAGAGCCTGGCCGAGGCCGAGGCTGCGGGCCGTGACGCCGTCGGCCAGCCGGCATCCGTTGACGAGCCCGCGCCCGAGGCGCCACCCGCCGAGCAGGCAGCCCCGGTCGACGAGCCCGCGCGGGTCGACGAGCCCGCTGCCGTGACGCCCGAACCGGCCGCGGAGGCTGCCGCACCCGAGCGCACCGATGACGAGATCACGGATGCCGCGGCCTACATGGCGGCTTACCGCGCGGCGTCCGACGACATCGACGCACATCACGCGCCCGAGAGCGCCGTCGCCGCGAAGGCGTACGAGACGCCCGGATCGGATGCGTATGCCTCCGACGCGTACGCCGTGGGCCCGAGCGAACCGGTCGCCCCGGTCGAGCCGGCCGCCCCCGCCCAGACAGTCGCTCCTCAGCCGATCTTCGTCCAGGCGCCCGAGGCGCCGCGCGCGCGGGGCAACCGCGCCGCTGCCGGCGCCATCGGACTCCTCGCGGCTCTGAGCTTCGCCGTCCTCTATCTGGGCGCGTGGCTCGGCATCGGACTGCTGAACGGCGAGATCGAGGGCGACGGCATCGTCGAGGCGATCACGACCGCAGTGATGTCGTGGATCTTCTGGGTGCCGACGGTCCTGTTCTTCATCGGCTTCTGGCTGCTCGGCGCGATCATCAATCGCGGTCGATGGGGTCACTGGGTCATCTTCGGCGTCTTCGTCGGCGTCGTGAGCTGGTTCGGCTACATCCTGGGGCTGCTGTTCCAGGAGCCCTTCTGGATGCTCACCCCCACCGAGGGCGTCGAGCTGATCCGGGACAGCATGTTCGCACCGCTGGCCGTCGTCGCGTTCATCATCGGGCGCGAGCTGACGATCTGGTTCGGCGCGTGGGCCGCGGCCCGCGGCAAGCGTGTGACGGAGCTGAACACCGAGGCGATGCGCGAATACGAGCGGACGCTCGAGGCTGGTCCTCAGCTCTACCGTCACTGAGCCGGCCTCACGGGCTCGCCGTCGACGTATCGTCGAAGGGTGAGCTCCGACGATGGCCAGGGGTCCGGTTCCGTCCGGCCGGTGGTCGCGCTCGCGTTCGCGACAGCCGGTTTCGTCGCGCTCCTGATCTTCGGACTCGGGATGACGAGCCTGGTGGTGGATGAGGACGTCATCGCCGTCCGCGGCCTCGGCCAGGTGCCGGGCATCACGGGCACCATCGCCGCGACGGGCGCCTTCGCGCTGAGCCTCTGGATCGCGCTGTGGCGACAGCATCCCGCGCTCTCGGGCGCCGTCGTGACGATGTTCGCCACGGCCCTCGCCTACCCGGCAGGAGTCTGGTTCGGGGCGCTGCTGGCCGACGCCGCACTCGGGGCGGCGGCGAGCGCCGCAGGGGCGGTCCTGTTGTCGTGGTTCGAGATCGCCATCGCCGTGGCTGCCTTCGTCTGCGCGTGGGCCGGGATCGCGCTCACCCGCACGCGTGCGAGCAGGCCCCGATGGCCCTGGGAGGATCCGTTCGACGAGTAATCTCGATTCGCGGCTTCGCTGCACTCGATCCAAGGATCTCGATTCGCGGCTTCGCTGCACTCGATCCAAGGATCTCGATACGCGGCTTCGCTGCACTCGATCGAAGGGAAAACGCGTCGACCGGGCATTCTGGGCTGCGCACCGGCTACCGTTGAGGCGTGGAGCGGTCGCTCGAGACCCAGGTCAGCCAGGCAGTGGATGCCTGGCTGAAGTGGCTGCCCCGCTGGGAGCCGTCGACGCACCGCGGGCGCGTCGCTCCGTGCCGTCGCTGCTTCGGTTCTCCGGTGCTCTCGGCGGCAGGTCTCGGAGGAGACGTCCCCCACGGGGTTCAGCACGGCCTCTCGACGCGCGTCAAGGCGATCGTCGACCATTCGGTCGCCGAGTACACGACCCGCAACCTCCCGATGCTGCAGGCCGAGCTCGAACAGCAGGCCGCGAGAAACCGCGCCCGCACCTATCGTCCCGGCGATGACCTCGAGCCCGAGTTCGAAGGTCTGCCGCTCGACCCCGACCCGGTGCCCGGCGCGCCCTTCCTCTTCACCATCGCCGGACTCGCGGAGGAGGCGGATGCCGGCATCCCGGCCCTGCCTCCGCTCAGCGACGAGGCGAAGGCTGCCCTCCGCCAGGAGGTCGGCCTCGCCGACGACTACGCCAACATGGTGGGGCGAGAGGTGTGCACGATCCTGCTGCACCACCGGCTGCGCATCCAGAGTGCGGTCGGCCAGTACGTCGAGCCGCAGATCGAGGCGCTGCTGGATGAGCTGACGCGCTCCCTGGACGCTCCGTTCGATCCGAACGAGCCGCCCCCGTCCTGATGCCCGAGGCGGGGTCCAGGCGCATTTGTTAGCATGGCCGGGTTTGCGATGCGCGGTGGGCGCCGCCGCCGCGTCGCCGGATGCAGGAGAGGAACCTCGTGGCCACTCGCCTGCCATCAGCGCCTCCGATCCTTCCCGGGCTGACGTATATCCGTCCTCTGGGATCCGGCGGATTCGCCGACGTGTTCCTCTACGAGCAGGACATGCCCCGCCGGGATGTCGCCGTCAAGGTCCTGCCGAGCGATGTGCGCGACCCCGAGCTGCGTCGCATGTTCAATGCCGAGGCCGACGTTCTGGCGCACCTCTCGGCGCACCCCTCGATCGTCACCGTGTACCAGGCCGGCATCTCGGCCGACGGCCGGCCCTACATCGTCATGGAGTTCTGCCCCGGCGGCCTCGCGCTGCGCTACCGCCGCGAGCGGGTGCCCGTGCCCGAAGTGCTCGAGATCGGCGTGCGGATGGCGAGCGCGCTGGAGTCGGCGCACCGGGCGGGGCTCGTGCACCGCGACGTGAAGCCGAGCAACATCCTCGTGACGACCTTCGGCGCGCCCGTGCTCGCTGACTTCGGCATCTCCTCGTCGCTCACGCGGGAGACCGCCGACGAGGTGCTTGCGATGTCGATCCCGTGGAGCGCGCCCGAGGTGGTCGCCGAGCAGACATCCGGCACGATCGCGAGTGAGGTCTGGAGCCTCGGAGCGACCATCTACTCGCTGCTCGCCGGTCACAGCCCGTTCGAGCGGCGCGAGCGCGGGCAGAACACCAAGGAGCAGCTGCGCCGCCGCATCGCGCGGGCGACCTATACGCCGATCCCGCGCCCTGACGTCCCCGCGTCGCTGCAGGACGCCCTCGCCCGCGCCATGACCCGGGATCCCGCCCGCCGCTTCGCGTCCGCGCGGGAGTTCGCCGAGGCGCTGCGGGCCGTCCAGGCGGAGCTCGGCATCTCGCCCACCGTGCTCGAGGTCCCGGTCGAAGAGTGGAGTGCGGCTGCGGCATCCGTCGACTTCGCCGATTCGGCCATGCGGGGCGCGGCGCGCAGTCACGTCGCGCACGACGAGCGCCGCAAGACGCGGGCGGGTGCCGGGGTCTCGGCGCTCGCCAGAGACGAGGACACCGACATCTCGGTGCCCGACCGCGCTCGGCGGAGGATGCTGCCCTGGATCATCGCCGGTATCGCCGTCGTGACCGCCCTCATCGCCGTGGGCGGCGCGATCGTCTACGCCGGAGTGCTCTGAATGCGTCGACGCACGATCGTCGGCGTCGCCGCCGCACTCGCCTCCGCTGCCCTCGTCATCACCGCCAGCGCGGTATGGCCCGGGCTCGATGCCCAGGAGACCCCGGAAGTCGACTCCGCGGTCTGGGCGCTGCAGACGGGGGATGGCCGCCGATACGCGCGCGTCAACACGGCCGTGGGCGAGCTCGACACCGTGCGCAGCATCGCGAACCCGAGCGAGGTGGCACAGACCGCCGACGACGCGTTCGTGTTCTCGGACAGCTACAGCAAGCTCACCCGCATCGACGCGGCGACGCCCGTGGACCTCGATGAGGAGACGCTGCGCGCCTCGCCGTCGACGCCCCCGGGGACGACGGATGTGACGACGGCGGGCGACTTCGCGGCCTACCGGACCGACTCGGGAGCGGTCTTCGTCGGGCGGCTCTCGACGGGTGAGGCGACGCAGATCGACCCCTTCCCGTCGGAGTCCGACGATGCCCCTCAGTACACCGCCGATGCCATCGCGGTCGACGAGCGAGGCATCCTGTTCAGCTATTCCCGCGAGGACTCCTCTGTGCTGCGCTACGACGTCGCGGCGTCCGAGGTGCGCGGTCGCGACCCGCTCGAGGCGGACGGTCTGGCAGCGCCCGTCATCACGGCGGGCGGCGACGACTGGGCCGTCGTCGACTCCGAGGACGGCGACGTCTGGCTGCGCGGAGGGGATGCGGCGACCGCCGTCGACGCGACGGGCGGCGTGGTCGTCGGCGCCCCCGACCCCACCGGCGACGCGGCCTACCTCGCGACCGAGACGGGGCTCATCAGCGTCAGCCTCGACGACGGGGCGGTGAAGAACGAGTTCGGCACCGGATCCACCGTCATCGGAACCCCCGCGCGCCCGATCGTGCACGAGGGAACCGTCTTCGCGGCCTGGCTGCCTCAGGGCGACGCGGAGGGGGTGCTGTGGAGCGCGAAAGGCGGACCGAAGCCCCTGGACTACGGCGGCCGGGCCCTCGGCGACGAGCGGCGCCCGCAGTTCGTGGCGACCGAGGCGGCCGTCATCCTCAACGAGACCCGCAGCGGCTGGGTGTGGACGGTGCCGGACGCGAAGCTCGTCCCCTCCAGCCAGGACTGGTCGCTCGACGATCGCACGAACCCGGATGCCGAGCCCAGTGACGAACAGCTCACGATCATGATCGATCCGAAGCCGCCCATCGCCGAGCCCGACGCGTTCGGCGTGCGGGCAGACAGCCTCGTCACACTCCCCGTGCTCCTCAACGACCACGACCCGAACGAGGACGTGCTCTCGATCGACCCCACCTCGGTGACGGGCCTGGACCCCGGGTTCGGCACGACGTCGATCACGGACGACGGGCAGCGCCTCGCCGTACGCCTCGCACCTGATGCGGCAGGCGCCGCCACGTTCACGTACGCCGTCACCGACGGCACCGCCGCCGCGGGGCTCCTCTCCGCCCCGACGACGGTCACGATCCAGGTCGCGCCCGACGACCTCGAGTCTGCTCCGGCATGGTGCGGGGTCGACGGATGCCTCGTCCCCTGGCCCGAACCCGAAGTCGCGCCCGGGGGGACGGTGACCGTTCCCGTCCTGCCCGGGTGGGTCGACCCGGAAGGCGACCCGCTGCTGCTGCTGTCTGTCGAGAACCCCTCCGGACGCGGCAGCGTCGCCGCGACACCGAGCGGTGAGGTCGTGTTCCAGCACGCCGACGACGGCAGCGGCGCCGAAGAGCTGATCGAGCTCGCCGTCACCGTCTCAGACACACGCGGGGTCACGACCACCAAGCCGCTGCTGGTGCGCGTCTCGCCGGAGCCGAAGCTGTACGTCCAGCCGTTCGCCGTGGTCGACACCGTCGACGCGGGGCTCACCGTCGACGTGGCACCGCACGTCACGGGCACGGCCGGCGCACTGGCCCTCGAGTCGGTCCGCGTGCTCGACGGCGCCGCGGCGACGGCGACCGTCGTCGGGGGAACGACCGGCTTCGACTTCTCGGCGCAGAGCCCGGGTGCTTTCCGCGTCGGATTCACGGTGACGGACGGACTCAGCGATGCCGATGGCACCGTCCGCATCACGATCCTCCCCGCGGACGCGCCGCCGGAGCTCGCCACGGCACCCGTCGTCGCCTTCGTGCATCCCCAGCAGGACGCGACCCTCGACGTGTTCGCGGCGGTTTCGAATCCGACCCGCCGGGTGCTCCTCCTCAGCAATGTCGTCGTCAACGCCGACGTAGGCACATCCCTCTCCGTCGACACGGTGGGGCAGAACAACCTGCGAGTGTCGGGCACGACCGCTTCGGGGGCGGCCGGGCGCCTGGGGACCGTGGCATACACCGTGAGCGACGGCACCGAGGACCGCGGCGCGAGCGTTCAGGGAGAGGCGACGGTCTACTTGCTGCCTCCGGCCCCCGAACTCGCCCCGATCGCGGTGGACGACACGATCGTGGTGCGCGCGGGATCGCAGATCGACATCCCGGTGCTCGACAACGACTTCGCGCCGGCCGGTGGCCGCCCGACGCTCGACCCGTCGTCCGTGGCCTCATCCAGTGCCGACGCTCTCGCCTTCGCCTCGGGAGACCTGCTGCGCTACCTCGCCCCCGAGGAGCCGGGGGAATACGGCATCCGGTACTCCGTCTACACGAGCGGCTCCCCGGCGCTGGCCGACACCGCGGACGTGCGCATCCAGGTGCTGTCCGCCGATGCCAACCGCGCTCCTCTGCCCGAGACCCTCGAGGGGCGCGTGCTCAGCGGCGCGTCGGCGCTCATCCAGTTCGACGGGTTCGGCATGGACCCCGACGGCGACGTCGTGACGCTCGACCGGATCCTGACCCAGCCCGACAGCGGGGCGGCGACGATCTCAGCCGACGGCTCGTCGATCCTCTACTCCAGCGTGCCGGGTCACCGAGGTCAGGTCTCGTTCCGCTATCGCGTCGTGGACGAGCTGGGTGCGACGGGGGAGGGAACGGTCCGCGTCGGAGTGCTCGACGGCGAGTCCAACCCGAGTCCGATCACGTTCACCGACTACGTCCAGGTGCAGGCCGGCGCCGACCGCACGATCCGGGTGAGTCCGCTCTCGAACGACCTCGACCCCACGATGGGGGAGCTGGCTCTGCAGGAGGTCCGTCCCGACCTCCCACGCGCGTTCGCGGACGGCAGCGAGAATCCCGAATTCACGCGGACCGCCGGGCTCATCGCCTCCCAGACAGACACCACCGTCCTGATCGAGGCGGGCACCCAGCCCACCACCATGTCGTTCCTCTACGACGTCGTGTCCAGTTCGGGCAACACCGGTCGCGGACGCATCGTGGTGCAGGTCGTGCGCGAGAGCGTGCCCGACTATCCGGTCGTGGCGGACACCGTGCTCACCGTCGAGAATCGCGACGACTTCGCGGAGGGCGTCGACGTCATCGCCGGCAAGGCGACCTGGTCTGCCGGAGAGGTGGACGACCTCGCCGTGTCCCTCTGGGGAGATCCGGAGGGAGTGTCCGTCTCCGGCACCGAGCTGCGCGGAAAGCTTCCCCCGAAGACCCGCCTGATCCCCTTCGCCGTGACCGGCGAGGGGCCGTCCGGCACGGTGACGAGCTACGCCTTCCTCCGCGTGCCCGGTGATGACGACGTCTCGCTGGCGCTCCGCAGTGGCGCCCAGACTCCGGAGGCTGCGGAGCTGTCCTCGGTGTCCTTCGATATGGCGACCCTCGTGGCACGGCCCCCTTCGACCCGCCTCGAGGTGGGCGAGGACCTGCGCGTCTCCGGTGCACGGGCCGAGGCCGGATGCGTCATCGAAGGGGGCACGACCATTCGGTATGACGCCGGCGCCGGCGCCCCGTGGGTCGACGCGTGCCAGGTGCCGGTCCGTCTGCAAGGCCAGGATGACTGGACCTACCTCTCGGTGCCGATCACCGTCATCCCGGTCGACCCGCAGCCCGAGCTGCATCCCGCGTCGCTCACGGTCGGCCCCGGCGAGACCGCGACGTTCGATCTGACCCAGATGACCACGTGGCAGCTGCGGGAGGACTGGGACGGCATCGAGTACGCGGTGGAGCACGCCGGCGCTGCCTTCACCGTCTCTCAGGAGGGCTCCACGGTCAGGGTCACCGGCGCGGACACCGCGGTGCCCGGCGCCGAGGAGGTCGCGATCGTCTCGGTGACGAGCCATCCGGCCGTGGCATCGGCGCGGCTCATCCTTCGGGTGGGGGCGGCGCCCTCGACTCTGCCGCAGGGTGCGTCGGTGACACAGCAGTGCTCCCAGGCGGCCGGGTCGTCGTGCGCGATCACCGTCGTAGGCGGACCGGGTGAGGTCAATCCGCTGCCCCGCACGCCTCTGGAGGTCATCGAGGTCCGGCCCACAGGGGCATGCGCCGGCGTGAGCTTCCAGCGCGCGTCGGCATCGTCCGTCGTCGCCTCGTGGACTCCGGATGCTGTCGGCGCGACGTGCACGGCATCCTTCTCCGTGCAGGACGCCCAGGGGCGCCGCACGAACGCCGATCGCGACGGGAGGCTTCTGCTCGACCTGCAGGGGTTCCCCCGCGCGCCCGCGAGCATCGCTCAGACCGGTTACGCCGACGGCACCCTCACGCTGCGCGTCGACCCCGGTGAGGCGCGCCTCGCCTACCCCGGGATCACGGGGTTCATCGTCCGCTCCGGTGGCGTCGAGGCCGGGCGGTGCTCGGCGGACGGAACCTGCCCCCCGATCTCGGCGCCGAACGGCGAGCGTCGCACCTATGAAGCCGTCGCCGTGAACGCGGTGGGCGAGTCGCGCGCCAGCGTCCGGACCGACGCCTGGGCCTACAACGCCCCGACAGCGCCGGCAGCGGTGACGGCGCGTCCGGTCGTGACGCCGAACGGCGAAGGCGGCATCGTCGCCCTCTCGATCGCCGGGATCGACCCGGCGCAGACCGGGGCCGTCGAGGTCACCAGTCCCGGCGGTGAGACGGCGCGGATTCCGGTGCGGCCCGGACAGCAGCAGATCGACCTCCCGTCCTATCGCGTCGGCTCGAACGCCGGCACTCCCGTCACCGTCGTGCCGTTCTCGCGCTTCGAGCTGCCCGCGGGTCTCGGCGGCACCCAGGCGGGCAACGCGGTGACCGTCTCGGCCAACGGCATCGGCGCGCCCCGTGATCCGGTGCTCACGCTCAGCGCAGAGGCCCTGGGAGACGGCACCTCGACGGTCACCGCGCGCGGAGCAGCCGTGCTCAACGGCGACGGCTCGGCCCTGCGCTATGGAATCGTGCGGGACGGCGAGGCGTGCACCACGACCGCGGACGGCGCCAGCGCCACGTTCCCGGGGCTCCCGGACGGCGAGGAGTACCGCTTCACGCTGTGCGTGGACTCGTGGTACGACGGGTCGTCCTTTGGGCGGGCGACGACGTCCCAGAGCGTGCGGGCGGTGCAGAGCGGCAAGGCGCCGAAGGGGTGGACCTTCACCGTCGACGGACAGCCCGACGTCACGGACGGCCGCGCCGAGTGGGTCATCCGCTCGCAGCCCGTGTCGACCGAGCGCGTCCCGAACCGCAACCACGTCGAGTTCTCGGGCTGGCCGACGGGCGTGTTCGACCGCGACCCGGCGATCCAGGTCCGGTATGTGCACGACTTGTGGGGGACCTCGACGCCACCGTCGACCGTGGTGCCGGCGGCGGGCAGTGCGCCCTATCAGCTGCAGGCCACCTGGTGGGTGGAGTCCTGCAGCGGCGGCGGCACACTGACGGCGCGCTGGTCGTCCTCGAACACGGCCCAGGGGACGGCGACCGTCAGCTTCTCCAACGCCGACCTCGTCTACTACGACAAGAACAACAAGGTGCTGGCGCACACCGCCGGCACCTGGGAGGTGCCGCGCGGCGCGGTCCGTGTCGACGGCATCGGCGTGACCGCAGGCTGGAGCGCGCAGGGGTGGGGCCTCTCGAACGCCACCCGCACCATGAGCGCGCAGTGCCAGCCCAACGATCCTCCCGATCCGCAGCCCACCCCCACCCCCACGCCCACCCCGTGATCGCTCCGATCCCGCACGAGACCCCTCCTCGAAGGACACCGCAGATGACCCTGACTCAGGAGCAGGCGACCTGGTTCGCTCAGACCTTCGCGCAGATCGCCGACAACGTCGAGCGCGCGATCCTCGGCAAGCGCCACGTCGTCGAACTGGTGCTCACGGCGATGCTGAGCGACGGCCACGTGCTGCTGGAGGATGTCCCGGGAACCGGCAAGACGTCGCTCGCGCGGGCGCTCGCGCAGTCGGTGCAGGGCACGAACACGCGCATCCAGTTCACGCCCGACCTGCTCCCGGGCGACATCACGGGGATCACCGTCTACGACCAGAAGGAGGGCCGGTTCGAGTTCCACGCGGGCCCGGTCTTCGCCAACATCGTGCTGGCGGACGAGATCAACCGCGCGAGCCCGAAGACGCAGTCCGCCCTCCTGGAGGTCATGGAGGAGGGGCGAGTGACGATCGACGGCGTCACGCGTCCGGTCGGAGTCCCCTTCCTGGTGCTCGCCACGCAGAACCCGGTGGAGCAGGCGGGCACCTACCGGCTGCCCGAGGCGCAGCTCGACCGGTTCATGATGCGCGCGTCCCTCGGCTATCCCGACCACGCCTCGACGGTGCGGATCCTCGACGGGGCAGCCTCGGCGACCGAGGAGCTGTCCCCGATCATCACTCCGCAGGCCCTCGTCGGCATGGCCGATCTCGCCCGCGACGTGTACGTGGACGCGCTGGTGCTCGACTACATCGCGCGACTCGTGGATTCCACGCGCTCCGCCGACGAAGTCCGCCTGGGGGTCAGCATCCGGGGCGCGCTCGCACTCACCCGCGCCGCCCGCACCCGCGCCGCTTCGCAGGGCCGCACCTACGCGACCCCGGACGACGTGAAGGCGCTCACGGTCTCGACGCTATCGCACCGGCTCATCCTGCATCCCGAAGCCGAGTTCGACGGCGTGACCCAGGAGGCCGTCGTCGGCCAGGTGCTGCTCGACGTCGCACCCCCATCCCGCCGCGAGGCCGTATGAGCCTGACCGAGTCCCGCCTGACGCGTTCTGCCGCCGCCACCGGCTCCGGTGTCGGCGAGTCGACGCGCACCGTCGCGCCGCTCACACGCGGCCGCACCCTCGTGCGACTGGCCGTGTGGGCGACGGTGACGTGGCGCGCGCTCGGGGCGGGGATCCGGACCGCGGCCGACTGGGCGTCCCGCACCGTCCGGCCGGCGGGCGTGCTCGTGGCGGTGGCCGCCTCGGCGGGACTCGTGCTCGGCATCGCCTTCGGATGGGTCGAGTGGATGGTGGCGGGCTCGATCGCGGCGCTGCTGCTGATCATGGCCGTGCCGTTCCTCTTCGGCGCACGATCGTACGACGTCGACCTGACCCTCGCTCACGAGCGCGTCGTCGCCGGCGACGGCATCTCGGGCGAGATCGTCGTGCGCAACCACGGTCGGCGGACCGCTCTCCCGGGCCGGATCGACATCCCCGTGGGGGAGGGGCTCGTCGAATTCGGGGTTCCGCTGCTGCGACCCGCGCACACGATCGCGCAGCCCGTCGACATCCCGAACCTCCCCCGGGGCATCATCACCGTCGGTCCCGCCACGACCGTCCGCAGCGACCCGATCGGCCTCCTGCGCCGTGAGCACGCCTTCGAGGACGCGCACGAGGTGTACGTCCACCCGCGGACCGCGACGGTCCCCTCCACGAGCGCCGGACTCATCCGCGACCTCGAGGGAAACCCCACGAGGCGACTCGTCGACTCGGACATGTCGTTCCACGCCATCCGCGAGTACGCGCCCGGCGACTCCCAGCGGCAGATCCACTGGAAGTCCACGGCCAAGACCGGCCAGCTGATGGTCCGCCAGTACGAGGAGTCCCGGCGCTCGCGCATGGCGGTTGTCCTCGCCATCGCCGAGCACGAGTACGCCGACGCCGATGAGTTCGAGCTGGCGGTGAGCTGCGCCGCCTCCGTCGGCCTCCGCGCGGTGCGCGATGCCCGCGATCTCGACATCGTGGTCGGCTCCGAGGTGCCGCGCGTCGTCAGAGGGCGGCTGCGCTCGGTGCAGCACATCCCGGCCGTCTCGCCGCGGGTGCTCCTCGACGGGTTCAGCGGCATCGACAGGCTCGAGAACACGATGCCGGTCGAGGATGTGTGCCGCCTCGCCGCCGAGGCGAACGACCGACTCTCGATCGCCGTCATCGTCACGGGTTCCCGCGTCTCGCTCACCCGCCTGCGGCAGGCTGCGCTCGGCTTCCCCGTCGACACGGCCGTCCTCGCTGTCATCTGCGACGAGCGTGCGCATCCGCGGATGCAGCCGCTCGCCGGACTCACGGTGATGACGGTGGGCACCCTCGATGACCTCTCAGGCCTGCTGCTGCGCGGAGCGACGACATGAGTGCGCGGAGCGACGACATGAGCGGGGTCGACCTCGCCGGCGGCCGCGACGAGGCCGAGCGTCGCCGGCGCACGGCGGAGACCCGCAGGATCGTCACCGGCACGCTGTTCACCGCAGCTATCGTCGCGATCGCGGCGATCGCTGCGTGGCCGGTCTATCGTGAGGGCTCGTTCCCGCTCCTCGTCGGCGTCTCCACGGTCGCCGCCGCGGGCATCGCGGTCCTCGTGACGCTGCGCGGATGGGGAGGATGGATGACGGCCGCCGCCCTCGCGGTCGCCTTCCTGCTCGTCGGCATCCCGCTGGCCGTTCCGTCGAGACTGGGAGGATTCGCCGAGCTGCTGGGCGGCTTCTCCGACCTGGCGACCGGCGCACTCTTCGGATGGAAGGACCTTCTCACCGTCGATCTTCCGGTGGGGACGTACCGCAATCTGCTGGTGCCGGCGCTCGTGGTCTTCCTGGTGGGCACCTGCGTCACCCTGGTGCTCTCGTGGCGCGCGGATCGCGCGGCGCTCGCCGCCGCCCCGATCGGCCTCGCGATGGTGTCGTTCGGCCTCCTCTTCGGCAGCACCTCCACCAGCAGGCCGATCGCGCTGGGCTCGCTGACGCTGTTCGCGCCGGTCGAGACGGCGATCGGCATCGCCGCACTCGTCGTCACCCTGCTGTGGCTGGCATGGCGGACCAGGGACGAGCGCATGCGGGCGCTCCAGCGCGCCGCCGCCTCCAGCGGAGTCCGCATCTCGCGTCGCACCTCCGGGGCCGACCGTCGCCGCGCGGCGCTCGGCGCGGCGATGCTCGTCAGCGCGGTCGTGCTCGTCACCGCCGTCGTGCCGTTCGCCGCTCGCGGGGCGGACCGGACCGTGCTCCGCTCGGCGATCGGACCCGACATCGAGCTCGCTGCTGAAGCGAGCCCGCTGTCGGGCTACCGTTCGCTGTTCGCGGAGGATCGCGCCGCAGAGGTGCTCTTCGCGGTGTCGCCGGAGGCTGGAGCGCCGTCGCGGATCCGGCTGGCGACGCTCGACAGCTATGACGGCGAGGTCTTCCGCGCCGGCGGCGGGGATTCCGCCGAGCAGGCGCAGTTCGTGCGAGTGCCCGCCTCGCTCGACGCCGGTGACGGCGAGCGGGTGCGGGCGCGCATCTCCATCGATGCGCTGGACGGGATCTGGATGCCGACAGCCGGGCGACTCGTCTCGGCCCGCTTCGCCGGCGAGCGTGCCGCCGGTCTCGCGGACGGCTTCTACTACAGCGCCGAGGCCGAAGCCGGAGTGCAGACGGCAGACGGCGGACTCGCCACGGGGGATTCGTACGAGGTGGAGGCGGTCGAGCCCCGGCTGCCGGCACTCGCCGAGATCGAAGCGCCCGGTGGCGCACGCTCCGCCGTCGAAGCGCCCGACAGCCTGACGACGTGGGTCGAGCGGCACCGCACCGGCTCGGGGGGTGCGGCCCTCGAGGGACTCGTGGCGCTCCTTCGAGAGCGCGGCTACCTCAGCCACGGCCTCTCGCTCGAGACCACCGCGAGCGCCTGGGTCGACGAGATGCCCGGCTACCGGCTGCAGCCGAGCGCCTCGGGGCACTCCCTCGCCCGGGTGGGGGCGCTGTTCACGCGTCTGCTCGATCGTGAGACGGACCCCCGGGCCGCGGCATCCGGAAACTATGTCGCAGCCGTCGGCGACGACGAGCAGTTCGCCGTCGCCGTCGCCTTGATCGCGCGAGAACTCGGGTTCCCGTCGCGCGTGGTCATGGGGGCGCGGCTCACGTCGGCCGAACCGGGGCTGCCGGCATGCGAGAACGGACTGTGCCGCGCACAGGACCTCGCCGCCTGGACCGAGGTGCAGGACGAGGCCGGCCGGTGGGTGCCGGTCGATGTGACCCCGCAGCACGAGAACTCCCCGAGCCTCGAGGTGACCGAGCAGCGCGACCCCGAGAACGTCACGGAGGTCCGACCCGACTCCGTCGAGGAGGTCCTGCCTCCCGACCCCGTGCAGGAGGACTCGGGAGCCGACGACTCCGAACCCCCCGCGGACGGTGTCGACCTCGCCTGGCTCGGACCGGCGCTGCGGATCACGGGCATCGCGGTGGCCGTCTTCGTCCTGATCTTCGGCCCGTTCCTCACGGTCATCCTGGCCAAGGCGATCCGGCGTCGCGGGCGCAGGAGGCACGGTGCCCCTGCGTCGCGCATCGCGGGCGGCTGGGACGAGTATGTGGATGCCGCGGTCGACGCCGGACGCGGCGCTCCGCACGCCTTCACCCGGGGTGAGCTGGCATCGGAGTACGCCACGGCCTCGGGAGCGGTGCTCGCCGAGGCGGCCGACCGTGCGGTCTTCTCGCGCATGACGATGACCGCAGACGAAGCGGACGAGTTCTGGCGGATCGTCGAATCCGAGCGCCGGGTGCTCGCGCGCGAGGGTGGCGCGTGGCATCGCCTCCGCGCGACCGTATCGTTGAGATCGTTCGTCCGATACCTGGCCCCCTCGACAGGGCGTC
The DNA here is from genome assembly GCF_056400345.1 of Microbacterium sp. P5_B6. Lineage (NCBI taxonomy): Bacteria > Bacillati > Actinomycetota > Actinomycetes > Micrococcales > Microbacteriaceae > Microbacterium > Microbacterium sp. P5_B6. The sequence goes on from NZ_JBFULL010000012.1 coordinate 24,199, forward strand.
GGGAGCGTACAGCCGAAAGGGAGAAGCGCCGCATCGCTCAGCAGGCGCACACATCGCTATGACCAACCTCGAGCTGTGGAACACCGTGGCGATCGCCACGACGTCGCTGCTGGCAGCGCTCCTCATCTACATCTGGACCGCGATCTCGCTCGGCGCCGTCTTCCGCAAGAGCGGGGAGCCGGCGTGGAAGGGCTGGGTCCCGATCCTCAACATCGTGGTCCTCTTCCGTCTCGCCGGGCTGTCGGGATGGCTCGTGCTGCTGTTCATCTTCCCGATCGCCGGCTGGATCGCACTCCTCGTGGCCGTGCAGCGCATCAACGTGTCGTTCGGCTACGGCGGCGGGATGACGGTGCTCGCGTTCTTCCTCTTCCCGGTGTGGGCGAGCATCGTGGGCTTCGGACCCGAGCGCTGGGTCGGACGCGAGGTCGGGGAGCACCGCGGGCCTGTGCGTTCGACGATGGCCGGCGCCGCAGAGCACGGCTCAGAGGCGGCGCCCCCGGCTGCGGCATACGCTCCGCCCCCCGCGTACGGCCGTGCTTCTCAGACGGGCGAGCGGCCCGCCCCCCAGACGGGATGGACACCGCCTCCCGCGCCCCCGCAGTCGCTCGCCGCGGTGCCGGGTGCGGTCGGCGCGGCCCGCGGCCCCCACCACGACGACGCACCTCCGGCGCCGGTCGACTCCGTGCCCGCAGGACGCGAATCCCGCGAGGCGGCGAGCGCCGCAGCGCCCGCGGACACGCCCACGCCCGCGCCCACGGCATCCTTCCCCGACTCGTCGTTGACTGCCGAGACGCCTGCTGCCGTGCCGGACGATCGGTATGCCGACGACACGTCCTACCCTGCGCCCGCGGCGCCCGCGGCGCCCGCGGCCTGGGCGCCCGCTGCCGCGGMGGCTCCCGCTGCCGCGCGGGGCAAGGGGGAATCCGACGATACGCCCTACCCTGCGCCGGCCGCGCCTCAGGGCCCGGACGCGCAGGACGCCCAACTCGACGAATATGACGGTCCGCGCTTCGTCCGCCGGTCGTCGACTCCGGTCGAGCCGTTCGACGACGACCTCGACGAAGACGATGAGTGGAGCCTCGATGCGGTGCCGGGGTCGGTGACCAGCGAGGTGACCGGCGCCGTGACCGGTGCGCCTGCACCGGTCTCCGCGACTCCGGCGTGGGCGCGCGTGGACGAAGCGCCCGAGGCGGACGCCGCACTGCCTCCCGTCACACGCGTGCCCTCGGCATCCGAGCCCGTGGTCGCCCGTGAGCCGTGGGCGCCCTCGCACTCCCCGCTGCCGGGTGAGGGCGAGGCGTTCCCCGAGAGCTCGGGCCCCGTCTCGGCGATCGCCGGGGCTCCGGATGCCGGCGGCCCACGGTCGGCGCTGGCCTCCGTGTCGGCGCTGCACACGAGGCCGCACATCCCCGACGAGGACGACGACCTCGAGCAGACGATCGTCGCCCGTCGCAAGCGCACGCCGTGGGTGCTGGTGGCGCCCACGCGCGCCCGGATTCCGCTGACCTCCGAGACGGTGATCCTCGGGCGACGGCCGGCCCGCGATCCCGAGTTCCCCGACGCGCAGCTCATCTCGCTCGACGACGACACCCGGACGATCTCGAAGACACACGCACGCCTCGAGCTGCGCGACGAGCGCTGGTTCATCACCGACCTGGACTCGACGAACGGCGTGCTGTTCGCGACCCTCATGGGCACCGAGGTTGCGGCCACCCCCGGCGAGGCGACCGAGGCCGGCGACCGCTTCCTGCTCGGCGATGCTGAGGTGTCGCTCACCAGGAGCGAGGAGTGACCGGTGCCGAGCGGGAGGACGATCTCGCCGACGACACCATCCGCGTGCCCCGTGGCCAGGCCGATGAGGGCGACCCCACTTCGCGCGTCCCGCGTGCAGCCGCCTCCGCTCAGCCGATAGGCCCGGGCGCCGATCAGCGGGAGTCCCTGGGCTCGCCGGCCGAGCATGGTGAGCCGGCAGAGCCCGCCGATGACCTCGACCACCTGGACGACGCCACTGCCATCTCCCGAGGGCGTGTGGGCGACGAGACCCAGCCCGCGCAGGACTCGGACGGCGGTCCCGGGCCGCGCCGCCGCGCCGGCGAGGACGCCGCCGCCGAGGGAGTCGACGCCGACGAGCCGGAAGACGGCTCCACGGTGGTCGCGCGGCGCGAGTCCCGCCGGCGCGCAGCTCGCGAGGAGCTCGCGGCCGCACCCGCGCCCGCCGTGGACAGCGCCGGCGATTCCCCGGCGGCCACCGGACGGATTGCGCAGGTCCCGGGCGAGACGCCCCCGATCTACAAGCCGCGTGCCCCCGAGCCAGTCATCTCCACACGGTCTGCTCCGCCCTCGCGGCCGCCGCAGCCCCCGGTCGATACGCGCGCTGAGATCCTGTATCGCCGACGTCGCGCCCGTCAGCTGGCGCTCGTCGCGGTGATGGCGGGATGCTTCCTCGTCACGGTGCTGGTGGCCGGACTGCTCGCGCTGACGACGTTGATCGGCCGCTAGGGGATTCACGGCGGTCCCGTCATCGCGGCTCGTTTGCCACCCCTCCGCCCGTGCCGTATCATTGATCGGGTGTGCGTTCGCGCGCGCCCTCCAACGTGCCTCGGCGCCGACGAGGGTCGCGAAGCCCGCACCTCCGGGATTGTCCTGCGAACAGGCCACCCCCACGGCATATCCACCACCCCGATAGCAGCAGTGCTCCTGGCGCGCGGTGGATCTGTGGTGAAACCACGAACGCTGTCACCGTGCAGCATTACATAGGAGAGAACGTGCCAACCATTCAGCAGTTGGTTCGCAAGGGTCGCTCGCCCAAGGTCACCAAGACCAAGGCGCCGGCGCTCAAGTCGAACCCGCAGCAGGCAGGCGTGTGCACCCGCGTGTACACGACCACCCCCAAGAAGCCCAACTCGGCGATGCGCAAGGTCGCCCGTGTCAAGCTCCGCAACGGCTCTGAGGTCACCGCCTACATCCCCGGCGAGGGCCACAACCTCCAGGAGCACTCGCTCGTGCTCGTCCGCGGAGGCCGTGTCAAGGACCTCCCCGGTGTCCGCTACAAGATCGTGCGTGGCGCTCTCGACACGCAGGCCGTCAAGAACCGCAAGCAGGCTCGCAGCCGCTACGGCGCCAAGAAGGGTTAAGGAACATGCCTCGTAAGGGACCAGCCCCCAAGCGCCCCGTCGTCAACGACCCGGTCTACGGCGCTCCGATCGTCAGCCAGCTCGTCAACAAGATCCTCGTCGACGGCAAGAAGTCGATCGCCGAGTCGATCGTCTACACCGCCCTCCAGGGCGTCGAGGCCAAGAACGGCCAGGACGCCGTCGCCACCCTCAAGAAGGCCCTCGACAACGTGCGTCCGACCCTCGAGGTCAAGTCGCGTCGCGTCGGCGGCTCGACCTACCAGGTGCCGATCGAGGTCAAGCCCCACCGTGCCAACACGCTGGCGCTGCGCTGGCTCGTGAGCTACGCCAAGGGCCGTCGTGAGAAGACGATGATCGAGCGCCTCCAGAACGAGATCCTGGATGCCTCGAACGGCCTGGGTGCCGCGGTCAAGCGCCGCGAAGACACCCACAAGATGGCCGAGTCGAACCGCGCCTTCGCGCACTACCGCTGGTAACCAGCGCGGCGGCCGAGCCGCACTTCGACACTCACCGTGTCCGAAGCGCCGGCTCGGCCGCCACCCCTGCCTGATCGTCACGAACGATCGACTGGATTTCACAAGTTAGGACACCCCTGTGGCACAAGAAGTGCTCACCGACCTCAACAAGGTCCGCAACATCGGCATCATGGCGCACATCGATGCCGGCAAGACGACGACGACCGAGCGCATCCTGTACTACACGGGAACCAACCACAAGATCGGCGAGACCCACGACGGCGCCTCGACCACCGACTGGATGGAGCAGGAGCAGGAGCGTGGCATCACGATCACCTCTGCTGCTGTGACCTGCTTCTGGGACAAGAACCAGATCAACATCATCGACACCCCCGGTCACGTCGACTTCACCGTCGAGGTCGAGCGCTCGCTGCGCGTCCTCGATGGCGCCGTCGCCGTCTTCGACGGCAAGGAGGGCGTCGAGCCCCAGTCCGAGACCGTCTGGCGTCAGGCCGACAAGTACGACGTCCCGCGCATCTGCTTCGTCAACAAGATGGACAAGCTCGGCGCTGACTTCTACTTCACCGTCGACACGATCATCAACAAGCTCAAGGCGAAGCCGCTGGTCATCCAGCTCCCCATCGGCGTCGAGAACGACTTCGTCGGCGTCGTCGACCTGGTCGAGATGCGTGCCCTGGTGTGGGCGGGCGACGCCAAGGGTGATGTCACCATGGGCGCCAAGTACGACGTCCAGGAGATCCCGGCCGACATGGCCGATGTTGTGGCGAAGTACCGCGAGATCCTGCTCGAGACGGTCGCCGAGTCCGACGAGCACCTCCTCGAGAAGCACTTCGGCGGAGAAGGACTCACCGTCCCCGAGATCAAGGCCGCCATCCGCAAGATGACCGTCAACTCGGAGCTCTACCCCGTGCTCTGCGGCTCGGCGTTCAAGAACCGCGGCGTTCAGCCGATGCTCGACGCGGTCGTGGACTACCTCCCGTCGCCGCTCGATGTGCCGGCGATCGAGGCGCACGACCCGAAGAACGAAGAGACCGTCATCCTGCGGCACTCCGACCGCGACGAGCCGTTCACGGCGCTCGCGTTCAAGATCGTGACGCACCCCTTCTTCGGTCGCCTCACCTACATCCGCGTGTACTCCGGTCACCTGGACTCGGGTGGACAGGTCGTCAACTCGACGAAGTCCAAGAAGGAGCGCATCGGGAAGATCTTCCAGATGTACGCCAACAAGGAGAACCCGGTCGACTCGGTCACCGCGGGTCACATCTACGCGGTCATCGGTCTCAAGGACACCACCACGGGCGACACCCTGTCGGACGCGCAGCACCAGGTCGTGCTCGAGTCGATGACGTTCCCCGAGCCGGTCATCGAGGTCGCGATCGAGCCCAAGACCAAGGCCGACCAGGAGAAGCTGGGTCTCGCGATCCAGAAGCTCGCCGAGGAGGACCCGACGTTCCGCGTCGAGCAGAACTCCGACACGGGCCAGACGGTCATCAAGGGCATGGGCGAGCTGCACCTCGACATCCTGGTCGACCGCATGAAGCGGGAGTTCAAGGTCGAGGCCAACGTCGGAAAGCCGCAGGTCGCGTACCGCGAGACGATCCGCCGCTCGGTCGAGAAGCACGACTACACGCACAAGAAGCAGACCGGTGGATCGGGTCAGTTCGCCAAGATCCAGTTCACGATCGAGCCTCTCGAGGTCACGGCCGACAAGACGTACGAGTTCGAGAACAAGGTCACCGGTGGCCGCATCCCGCGCGAGTACATCAGCCCGACCGACCAGGGTTTCCAGGACGCCATGAACGTCGGCGTGCTCGCCGGCTACCCCATGGTGGGAGTCAAGGCGATCCTGCTCGACGGCGCTTCGCACGACGTCGACTCGTCCGAGATGGCGTTCAAGATCGCGGGCTCGATGGGCTTCAAGGAGGCCGTCCGCCGCGCTGATCCGGTCATCCTCGAGCCGATCATGGCCGTCGAGGTGCGCACGCCCGAGGAGTACATGGGCGACGTCATCGGCGACCTGAACTCGCGTCGTGGCCAGATCCAGTCGATGGAGGACGCCGCAGGCGTCAAGGTGGTCCGTGCGAACGTGCCGCTGTCCGAGATGTTCGGCTACATCGGCGACCTGCGCTCCAAGACCTCCGGTCGCGCCGTCTACTCCATGGAGTTCGACAGCTACGCCGAGGTCCCGCGCAACGTCATGGACGAGATCGTCCAGAAGAACAAGGGCGAGTAAACCGCTCGGGATGCTGCGGCCTGAGCCGACGTCGGCGCGGGCCGCAGCATCCGCCCCCTGGTCCTGAGCGTGTCGACGGACCACACCTCCACAACTTCACAGATTCCCAATAACGCTCTCGGCTAAGCTGAGAGACATTCCCCGTAGAGACCCGGTCGCAAACCAGTGCCCGGAGCCTCTACACGAACGTCCTGAGGAGGACCCAGTGGCTAAGGCCAAGTTCGAGCGCACCAAGCCGCACGTGAACATCGGAACGATCGGTCACGTCGACCACGGCAAGACCACGCTCACCGCTGCGATCTCGAAGGTGCTCGCTGACAAGTACCCGTCGGCCACCAACGTTCAGCGCGACTTCGCGTCGATCGACTCCGCTCCCGAGGAGCGCCAGCGCGGCATCACGATCAACATCTCGCACGTCGAGTACGAGACGCCGAAGCGCCACTACGCGCACGTCGACGCCCCGGGTCACGCTGACTACATCAAGAACATGATCACCGGTGCCGCTCAGATGGACGGCGCGATCCTCGTGGTCGCCGCCACCGACGGCCCGATGGCTCAGACGCGTGAGCACGTGCTGCTCGCCAAGCAGGTCGGCGTGCCGTACCTGCTCGTCGCGCTGAACAAGTCCGACATGGTCGACGACGAGGAGATCCTGGAGCTCGTCGAGCTCGAGGTCCGCGAGCTGCTCTCCAGCCAGGACTTCGACGGTGACAACGCTCCGGTCGTCCGCGTCTCGGGCCTCAAGGCTCTCGAGGGCGACGCCGAGTGGACCGAGAAGATCGTCGAGCTCATGGAAGCCGTCGACGAGTCGATCCCCKACCCGGTGCGTGACAAGGACAAGCCGTTCCTCATGCCCATCGAGGACGTCTTCACCATCACGGGCCGTGGCACGGTCGTCACGGGCCGCGCCGAGCGTGGCACGCTCGCGATCAACTCCGAGGTCGAGATCGTGGGTCTGCGCCCGACGCAGAAGACGATCGTCACCGGTATCGAGATGTTCCACAAGCAGCTCGACGAGGCATGGGCCGGCGAGAACTGTGGTCTGCTCCTCCGCGGCACCAAGCGTGACGACGTCGAGCGCGGCCAGGTCGTCGTGAAGCCCGGTTCGGTCACCCCGCACACCAACTTCGAGGGCACGGCGTACATCCTGTCCAAGGAGGAGGGCGGCCGTCACAACCCGTTCTTCACGAACTACCGCCCGCAGTTCTACTTCCGCACCACGGACGTCACCGGCGTCATCTCGCTGCCCGAGGGCACCGAGATGGTCATGCCCRGCGACACCACCGACATGACGGTTGAGCTGATCCAGCCCATCGCCATGGAAGAGGGCCTCGGCTACGCGATCCGTGAGGGTGGCCGCACCGTCGGCGCCGGCACGGTGACCAAGATCATCAAGTAAGTCTTCTCGACTCACTGAGCAAAGGGGTCGGACCTTCGGGTCCGSCCCCTTTGTCGTGCGCCGGCAGTGCCAGGACGCGGTCATACCGCCCGTCGACCGACGATCGACCCTGATTGACGGGATGCCCCCTCCCAGGGAGCATGGTCCGAGAGGCCGACGGCCGCGAAGGGGAGTGCCGCATGGGAATCGACGACATGCTGAACCAGGGCAAGAAGCAGTATGAAGCCCACAAGGACAAGATCGAGGGCTTCCTCGCCTCTGAGCAGGGCGAAGCGGCCAGCGACAAGGTCTTCGACAGCGCCGCCGACATCGCGAAGAAGATCTCACCCGACCAGTTCGATGCGAAGGTCGACGCCGTCCGTGCCGAAGCGGATCGCCGCGTCGGCACCGAGCGGGACGGCACCGCCCCAGAGGCGGATCGGGACGTCACCACCGGGGGAGACGACGCAGACACAAGCCGAACGGTCTGAGCGGCGACGCGCGCCGGGTCAGCGCGGCATGACGGGGCGGCGTCAGAGCCGCGTCATGCCGCCGTCGCGCCCGGGATGAGGGCAGCGCGGAGCGTCTTGAGGAGGATCACCACGTCACTGACGAGGGACCAGTTCTCGACATAGGCGAGGTCGAGTCGCACGGACTCCTCCCACGACAGGGTGGACCTCCCGCTGATCTGCCAGATGCCCGTGATGCCCGGCTTCACCAGGAACCGGCGGTGGACGTGCTCGTCGTAGCGCGCGACTTCGGTGGGCAGGGCGGGCCGAGGACCCACCAGCGACATCGAGCCGCCGATGACGTTGAACAGCTGGGGAAGCTCGTCGAGGCTGTAACGGCGGAGCCATCGACCGATCGGAGTGACTCGCGGATCGACGAGCATCTTGAACAGGATCTCGTTCCCGGCGTCGCGCTTGCCCGACAGCTCCGGCAGCATGGCCTCGGCGCCGTCCACCATCGTCCGGAACTTCAGCATCCGGAAGTGGCGGCCGTCCAAGCCGACGCGGTGCTGCCAGAACAGCACGGGCCCGGACGAGGTCGAGGCGATGACCAGGGCGATGACGCCCATCAGCGGGCTGATCAGGACCACGCCGACCGTCGTCAGGGTGAGATCGAGGGCGCGCTTCACGAAGCGCTGGCCCTTGCTGTAGCGCGGGGTCTCGACGTGGATCAGCGGAAGCCCGGCGACCGGTCGGGTCTGGATGCGCGGGCCGACGACATCCGCGATGGCGGGAGCGAGAACGAGGTGACGGCTGCCGGTCTCGAGAGCCCAGGAGATGCGCTTCACTCCCGACGGCGGCAGTTCGTCGGCGCTCGTGACGGCGACGGTGTCGGCGTCGACGTACTGGAGCACGCCGAGGACTTCGTTCACACCGCCGAGAATCGGGATGTCGGTGTCGCGCACCGTGCCCCCCGCCTTGCCGCCCGGGGTGCACGCCCCGACGATCCGGTAGCCGGCGCTCGGCGTGCGCCGCAGCGCCGTGCCGATCTGCGCGACGGATGCCTCGGAGCCCACCAGCAGCACCGTGGCACTCCAATTCCCGCGCGCGCGCTGGCGGATCAGCCACTTGCGCCAGAGCCATCGTTCGAGAAGGAGTGCGGCGACGCCCACGGGCAGACTGATGAGCAGGTAGCCGCGGGCGACATCGACCCGCAGGAGGAACGCGGCGATGGCGATGAGGCCGAACAGACGGGTGCTCACCGAGATGATCCGCACGTACTCCGCGGTCCCCGTGCCGATCGCCCGGTCGCTGCGTGAGTCGGCGAGGCTGAGGCCCCACATCCACAGGATGAGCAGGGTGGCCGAGAAGAGCCAGTACGAGACGGCGCTGAGCCGGGAGTCCTCACGGATCGAGACTTCGGCGTTGCCGAGGCCGAACCACGCCACCTGCGCCCCATAGACGACCAGGGTGAGAACGAGCAGATCGCTGATCCAGAGCCGCCTGGCGTACCGGGCGCGCCAGTCGGCACCTCCCCGCGCGTCGTGCTCGGAGGTCGTCGGATCGACCCGTACTCGCCGCGACGACCGGTAACCAGTCGCTCTCGGGGACGGCTCCCACACCGATCCCACCACTTTCGACGTCACAGTTCCCCTTCCCCCACCAGGGCTGACGGTGCGAGCGGAGCCCTTCGTCATTCCCCCCGGCGACGGACACTCTTCGGCAACGTCTTTGACGCGCGGAATGCGTCGCAGTATCCTAACCCGCTCCCGGTTCCCGCGGTAGGGAGAAGCGGAACCCGCGAATACGCCCATAGTCCCCAAGCGCGACACGCCCGGGTTTGCGACACGCCCGGGCGACCCGTAGACTAGTGAGGTTCCACATTCCGGCGCCCCTCTTGGCGTGCGCTGGATCACTGCCAGGGCAGTGCATAGGCGGCGCGACAGCGCGACAACCTAGGCCGCGGGCAGTAGAACGAAAATCCCCACAAAACTCGGCTCCACGAGGACGCTTGCGTCCGCGCGTGCCGGGATGCGGGACCGGATGCCCCGGCATGCGGATTGACAGCAGAACAGCGGTGCAGCATCCCTCGACACGCTCGGGACCGAGCGGCCGCAGAGAGAAGTGCCTGGCGTGCAAGCGCCATCGTGCGTCCAATGCCCCTGGGAAGTCCAGGTCGGTATGACGCGATATAGAGAGTGAGCAGACAATGGCGGGACAGAAGATCCGCATTCGCCTGAAGTCGTACGACCACGCAGGGCTCGACAGCTCGGCGCGCAAGATCGTCGACACCGTGACCCGTGCGGGCGCGACCGTTGTGGGCCCCGTGCCCCTTCCGACCGAGAAGAACGTCGTGTGCGTCATCCGGTCGCCCCACAAGTACAAGGACAGCCGCGAGCACTTCGAGATGCGCACCCACAAGCGTCTGATCGACATCATCGACCCGACGCCCAAGGCTGTCGACTCGCTGATGCGTCTCGACCTTCCGGCCGATGTCAACATCGAGATCAAGCTCTGAGGTTCGACATGGCTGACATCAACTCCAAGATTTCCAAGGGGCTGCTGGGCACGAAGCTCGGCATGACCCAGGTGTGGAACGAGAACGGCAAGCTCGTTCCCGTCACCGTCATCGAACTCGCGCCCAACGTGGTGACTCAGATCCGCACCCCCGAGGTCGACGGCTACAACGCCGTGCAGATCGCGTACGGGCAGATCGACCCGCGCAAGGTGAACAAGCCCCAGTCGGCGCACTTCGAAGCAGCCGGCGTGACGCCGCGTCGCCACCTCACCGAGATCCGCACCGCGGATGCCGGCGAGTACACGCTGGGCCAGGAGCTCACCGTCGACGCCACCTTCGAGGCCGGCCAGCTGGTCGACGTCGTCGGCACCAGCAAGGGCAAGGGCACCGCGGGTGTCATGAAGCGCCACAACTTCAAGGGCGTCTCGGCTTCGCACGGTTCGCACCGCAACCACCGCAAGCCCGGCTCGATCGGCGCATCGTCGACCCCGAGCCGCGTCTTCAAGGGCATGCGCATGGCCGGCCGTATGGGTGGCGAGCGCGTGACCGTCCTCAACCTCACGGTGCACGCCGTCGACGCCGAGAAGGGTCTGCTGCTCGTCAAGGGCGCCGTCCCCGGTGCTCGCGGTCGCATCGTCTACGTCCGCAACGCAGTGAAGGGTGCCTGAACTCATGGCTGACTCGACTCTCGCGCTCGACGTGCGCAAGGCCGATGGCAAGAAGGCAGGCTCTGTCGAGCTGCCCGCCGCGATCTTCGACGTCAAGACGAACATCCCGCTGATCCACCAGGTCGTCGTCGCGCAGCTCGCGGCGGCTCGCCAGGGCACCCACTCGACCAAGCGTCGCGGTGAGGTCTCGGGCGCCGGCCGCAAGCCCTTCAAGCAGAAGGGCACGGGTAACGCCCGTCAGGGCTCGATCCGCGCGCCGCACATGACCGGGGGTGGCATCGTCCACGGCCCGAAGCCGCGTGACTACTCGCAGCGCACCCCCAAGAAGATGGTCGCCGCCGCGCTCCTCGGTGCGCTCAGCGATCGCGCTCGCGGTGACCGCCTGCACGTCGTCGACTCGTTCGGCATCGAGGGCGCTCCTTCGACGAAGGCCGCCGCTGCGGTCCTCGCCGAGCTCGCCGCGATCAAGAACGTCCTCGTCGTCATCGAGCGTGACGACGAGCTCACCATCAAGAGCGTCCGCAACCTGGCGTACGTCCACGTCCTGCCCGTCGGCCAGCTCAACGCCTACGACGTGCTCGTCTCGGACGACATCGTCTTCACCAAGGCCGCCTACGACGCCTTCGTCGCGAAGAAGCTCGCCGCGAACGCCGCAGCAGAGGCCGACACCGAGGAGGTCTCGGCATGAGCAACATCGCCGTCAACAAGGACCCGCGCGACATCATCCTGAAGCCGGTCGTTTCGGAGAAGAGCTACTCGCTCATCGACGAGGGCAAGTACACGTTCCTCGTGGACCCGCGTGCCTCGAAGACCGAGATCAAGCTCGCCATCGAGAAGATCTTCGGCGTCAAGGTCGCTGCGGTCAACACGATCAACCGCGTCGGCAAGGCCCGCCGCACCCGCTTCGGCACGGGAAAGCGCAAGGACACCAAGCGCGCCATCGTGACGCTCAAGTCGGGCACCATCGACATCTTCACGGCCGTCGGCTGACGGTCGGGACAGAGGACTAGAGAACTATGGCTATTCGCAAGTACAAGCCCACGACCCCGGGTCGCCGCGGCTCGTCGGTGGCCGACTTCGCCGAGATCACCCGATCGACGCCGGAGAAGTCGCTCCTCCGCCCGCTCGCCAAGACCGGTGGCCGCAACAACCAGGGCCGCATCACCACCCGCCACATCGGTGGTGGCCACAAGCGCCAGTACCGCGTCATCGACTTCCGTCGCAATGACAAGGACGGGATCGACGCCAAGGTCGCCCACATCGAGTACGACCCCAACCGCACGGCGCGCATCGCGCTGCTGCACTACGCCGACGGCGAGAAGCGCTACATCATCGCGCCGAACAAGCTGTCGCAGGGTGACGTCGTCGAGTCGGGTCCCGGTGCTGACATCAAGCCCGGCAACAACCTGCCGCTGCGCAACATCCCCACCGGTACCGTGATCCACGCGATCGAGCTCCGCCCCGGCGGCGGCGCGAAGCTGGCCCGCTCGGCCGGTGTGTCGGTTCGCCTCGTGGCGAAGGACGGCCCCTACGCCCAGCTGCGTCTCCCCTCGGGCGAGATCCGCAACGTCGACGCGCGCTGCCGCGCCACGATCGGCGAGGTCGGCAACGCCGAGCAGTCGAACATCAACTGGGGCAAGGCAGGCCGCAACCGCTGGAAGGGCATCCGCCCGACCGTCCGCGGTGTCGCGATGAACCCGGTCGACCACCCGCACGRTGGTGGTGAGGGCAAGACGTCCGGTGGACGTCACCCCGTGACTCCGTGGGGCCAGAAAGAAGGCCGCACGCGTCACGCCAACAAGGAAAGCGACAAGTACATCGTCCGTCGTCGCAACGCCGGCAAGAAGCGCAAGTAGGAGTAGAGGAAGATGCCTCGTAGCCTTAAGAAGGGCCCCTTCGTCGACGAGCACCTGCTTCGCAAGGTCGTCGTCCAGAACGAAGCCGGTACCAAGAACGTCATCAAGACCTGGTCGCGCCGCTCGATGATCATCCCGGCCATGCTGGGTCACACGATCGCCGTGCACGACGGACGCAAGCACATCCCTGTGTTCGTGTCCGAGACCATGGTCGGCCACAAACTGGGCGAATTCGCGCCCACCCGCACCTTCCGCGGCCACGTGAAGGACGACAAGAAGGGCCGCCGCCGCTGACGCGGGGGCAGAGGAGAGAGAAATGGTGGAGTCCATCGCACGTGTGCGACACATCCGCGTGACCCCTCAGAAGGCTCGTCGTGTCGTCGCCCTCATCAAGGGCAAGCAGGCTCAGGAGGCCCTGGCCATCCTGAAGTTCGCGCCGCAGAGCGCGAGCGAGCCGATCTACAAGCTCGTGGCTTCGGCGATCGCCAATGCACGGGTCAAGGCCGACCAGGTCAGTGAGTACCTGGACGAGCAGGACCTGTACATCAAGAACGCCTTCGTTGACGAGGGGACGACGCTCAAGCGTTTCCAGCCCCGCGCTCAGGGTCGCGCTTTCCAGATCAAGAAGCGCACGAGCCACATCACGATCGTGCTCGCGACGCCGGAGACCGCTGAGGCGGCCCCCGCAGCCAAGACCAGCAAGAAGGCGAGCAAGTAATGGGACAGAAAGTAAACCCGTACGGCTTCCGCCTCGGCATCACGACCGACCACGTGTCGCGGTGGTTCTCGGACTCGACGAAGCCGGGCCAGCGCTACGCCGACTACGTCGCCGAGGACATCCGTATCCGCAAGCTGCTGCAGTCGAACCTCGACCGCGCGGGCGTCAGCAACATCGAGATCGAGCGCACGCGTGACCGCGTCCGCGTCGACATCCACACCGCCCGCCCGGGCATCGTGATCGGCCGCCGCGGCGCCGAGGCCGAGCGCATCCGCGCCGACCTCGAGAAGCTGACCGGCAAGCAGATCCAGCTCAACATCCTCGAGGTCAAGAACCCCGAGGCTGACGCCCAGCTCGTCGCGCAGGGCATCGCCGAGCAGCTCTCCGCTCGTGTGGCTTTCCGCCGCGCGATGCGCAAGGGTCTGCAGGGCGCTCAGCGCGCCGGTGCCAAGGGCATCCGCATCCAGGTCTCCGGCCGCCTCGGCGGCGCTGAGATGAGCCGCTCGGAGTTCTACCGCGAGGGTCGTGTGCCCCTGCACACGCTGCGCGCGAACATCGACTACGGGTTCTACGAGGCGAAGACCACCTTCGGCCGCATCGGCGTGAAGGTCTGGATCTACAAGGGCGACCTGACCAACAAGGAGCTCGCGCGCGAGCAGGCCAACGCACCGAAGGCACCCCGTGGTCGTGACGACCGTGGCGGCGACCGTGGTCGTCGGGCACCCCGTAACGAGGCCCCCGTGGCAGAAGGAGCGTCGGCGTAATGCTCATCCCTCGTAAGGTCAAGCACCGCAAGCAGCACCACCCGGGCCGTTCCGGTCAGGCGACCGGCGGCACGAAGGTCAGCTTCGGCGAGTTCGGCATCCAGGCCCTGACGCCCGCTTATGTGACCAACCGTCAGATCGAGTCCGCTCGTATCGCGATGACCCGTCACATCAAGCGTGGTGGAAAGGTGTGGATCAACATCTACCCCGACCGTCCGCTCACCAAGAAGCCGGCCGAAACCCGCATGGGTTCCGGTAAGGGTTCGCCCGAGTGGTGGGTCGCAAACGTCAAGCCGGGTCGCGTCCTCTTCGAGGTCGCCGGCGTCAACGAGGAACTCGCTCGCGAGGCCCTGACCCGTGCCATTCACAAGCTGCCTCTCAAGGCACGCATCATCAAGCGCGAGGAGGGCGACGCGTAATGGCGATCGGCACCAAGCAGCTCGCCCCGAGTGAGCTCGATACGTTCGAAGACCAGCGCCTCGTCGAGGAGCTGCGCAAGGCCAAGGAAGAGCTGTTCAACCTGCGCTTCCAGTCGGCCACCGGCCAGCTCGAGAGCCACGGCCGCATCCGTGCGGTCAAGCGCGACATCGCGCGGCTCTACACCGTGATCCGTGAGCGCGAGCTGGGCATCCGTGCCACGCCCGTGGCCGTCGAGGTCCCGGCGAAGGCGAAGAAGACGAAGGCCAAGAAGGCGGATGCCGCTGACAAGGCCGTGAAGGAAGAGGCTGAGTGATGGCCACCACCAAGAAGGACGCCGAAGAGACGACCGCGGTCGCCTCGGGACACGAGTCGTCTGCGCACGACGTCCGCGACGAGAACGCCCGTGGCTACCGCAAGTCGCGTCGCGGCTATGTCGTGAGCGACAAGATGGACAAGACGATCGTCGTCGAGGTCGAGGACCGCGTGAAGCACCCCCTCTACGGCAAGGTCATCCGTCGGACCTCCAAGGTCAAGGCGCACGACGAGGGCAACACTGCCGGCATCGGCGACCTCGTCCTCATCAACGAGACCCGTCCGCTGAGCGCCACCAAGCGCTGGCGTCTGGTCGAGATCCTCGAGAAGGCCAAGTAAGCCCTCGGGCTCACTTGGAACCCAAGGAGTAGAGAACAGTGATTCAGAACGAATCCCGCCTCAAGGTCGCCGACAACACCGGCGCCAAGGAGCTGCTCACGATCCGCGTGCTCGGTGGCTCCAACCGGCGCTACGCCGGCCTGGGTGACGTCATCGTCGCCACGGTCAAGGACGCGATCCCGGGCGGCAACGTCAAGAAGGGCGACGTCGTGAAGGCTGTCGTCGTTCGCACCAAGAAGGAGACGCGCCGTCCCGACGGCTCGTACATCAAGTTCGACGAGAACGCCGCCGTCATCCTGAAGAACGACGGGGAGCCCCGCGGCACCCGCATCTTCGGACCGGTCGGCCGCGAGCTTCGTGACAAGAAGTTCATGAAGATCGTCTCGCTGGCGCCGGAGGTCATTTAGTCATGGCGAAGATCAAAAAGGGTGACCTCGTTCAGGTCATCTCGGGTGCGAAGCCCGAGCGTGGCGGAGACCGCGGCAAGCAGGGCAAGGTCCTCGAGGTCCTTACCGAGCAGAACCGCGTCATCGTCCAGGGCGTGAACTACGTCACCAAGCACACCCGCGTGGGGCAGACCCAGCGCGGCACGAAGACGGGTGGCATCGAGACCTTCGAAGCCCCCATCCACATCTCCAACGTCGCCATCGTCGACCCCTCGACCAAGAAGCCGACCCGCGTCGGCCGCCGGGTCGAGGAGCGCACGAAGGACGGCGTGAAGCGCACGGTTCGCGTGCGCTACGCGAAGAAGTCAGGCAAGGACCTCTGAATATGAGCACCGCCACTGCCGTGGAGGCTGGCAAGATCCAGCCCCGCCTCAAGCAGAAGTTCAACACCGAGATCAAGAAGCAGCTGCAGGACGAGTTCGGCTACGCGAACGTCATGCAGATCCCTGGTCTGGTCAAGGTCGTGGTCAACACGGGTGTCGGCGAGGCAGCTCGCGACAGCAAGGTGATCGATGGAGCGGTCGACGACCTCACCAAGATCACCGGTCAGAAGCCCCTCGTGACGAAGGCCCGCAAGTCCATCGCGCAGTTCAAGCTGCGCGAGGGCCAGCCCATCGGCGCGCACGTGACCCTTCGCGGCGACCGTGCGTGGGAGTTCATCGACCGGCTCGTGAACCTTGCGCTGCCCCGTATCCGCGACTTCCGCGGCCTCTCGGCCAAGCAGTTCGACGGTCACGGCAACTACACCTTCGGTCTCCAGGAGCAGTCCGTGTTCCACGAGATCAACCAGGACAAGATCGACCGCGTGCGGGGTTTCGACATCACCATCGTCACCACCGCGAAGACGGATGCCGAGGGTCGGGCGCTCCTGCGCCACCTGGGCTTCCCGTTCCGCGCGGACGACGACAAGGCGTGACGCATCGACAGGCTCAGCGTCCACGGTCGCTGAGCCTGTCGTGCGCCGCTCCACAACTGAATATCGCCCAGTCATAGAAGGTCGCCTGCCCTGTAACGGCATCCGAAACCTCATGAACGAAGGAAACAACACATGACAATGACAGACCCGGTCGCAGATCTGCTGACCCGTCTGCGCAACGCGAACTCGGCGCACCACGATTCCGTGTCGCTGCCGAGCTCCAAGCTCAAGACTCACATCGCCGACATCCTCAAGCAGGAGGGCTACATCGCCGGCTGGGTCGTCGAAGACGCCCGCGTCGGCCAGACCCTCACCCTGACGCTGAAGTACGGCCCGAACCGCGAGCGGTCGATCGCCGGCATCAAGCGCGTCTCGAAGCCCGGTCTCCGTGTCTACGCGAAGTCGAGCGAGATCCCCACGGTTCTCGGTGGCCTCGGTGTCGCCATCCTGTCCACCTCCTCCGGTCTTCTCACCGACCGTCAGGCCGAGCAGAAGGGCGTGGGTGGGGAAGTCCTCGCCTACGTGTGGTGATCTGACATGTCCCGTATCGGTCGTCTCCCGATCGACATCCCCGCCGGCGTGACCATCACGGTCGACGGCCAGGACGTCGCGGTCAAGGGCCCCAAGGGCGAGCTCACGCTCACCGTGGCGCGTCCCATCGAAGTCAAGGTCGAAGAGGCGCAGGTGCTCGTCACCCGCCCCGACGACGAGCGCGCCTCGCGTTCGCTCCACGGCCTGACTCGCACGCTCATCAACAACAACATCGTCGGTGTCACCCAGGGCTACACCAAGGGCCTCGAGGTCGTCGGCACGGGTTACCGCGTCGCTCAGAAGGGCAGCTCGGTCGAGTTCGCCCTCGGCTTCTCGCACCCCGTCCTGATCGAGCCGCCGGCAGGCATCACGCTGACGGTCGAGGGCAACAACAAGCTCACGGTCAGCGGCATCGACAAGCAGGCCGTCGGTGAGGCGGCTGCCAACATCCGCAAGATTCGCAAGCCTGAGCCGTACAAGGGCAAGGGTGTGCGCTACGCCGGCGAGGTCGTTCGGCGCAAGGCCGGAAAGAGTGGTAAGTAACCATGGCTGTCAAGTCAAAGTCCGACGCCCGCGCGCGTCGTCACGCCCGTCTTCGCAAGAAGGTCGTCGGCACCCCCGAGCGTCCCCGCCTCGTCGTCACCCGTTCGGCACGCCACGTGTTCGTTCAGCTCGTCGATGACAGCAAGGGCCACACGGTCGCTTCCGCCTCGACGCTGGAAGCCGACCTTCGCGGCGCCGATGGCGACAAGACGGACAAGGCACGCAAGGTCGGCGAGCTCGTCGCCGAGCGTGCGAAGGCCGCCGGCGTCACCGACGCCGTGTTCGACCGTGGCGGCAACCGCTACGCAGGCCGTGTCGCGGCGATCGCCGACGGCGCCCGTGAGGGAGGTCTGAACCTGTGAGTGAAATCAAGGAGAGCAACGTGACCGAGCAGGCTGCAACCGAGGCCGCTCCCGCGGTCGAGGTCGCCACCGAGCGCGAGCCGCGCCGCGGTGGTCGCGAGCGCAACCCCAACCGCGACCGCGGTGGACGTGACCGCGAGCAGAGCCAGTTCCTCGAGCGCGTCGTCACCATCAACCGCGTGTCGAAGGTCGTCAAGGGCGGTCGTCGCTTCAGCTTCACGGCGCTGGTCGTCGTGGGCGATGGCAACGGCGTCGTCGGAGTCGGCTACGGCAAGGCCCGCGAGGTGCCGCTGGCGATCTCGAAGGGCGTCGAAGAGGCCAAGCGCAACTTCTTCCGCGTTCCCCGCACCGGTGGGACCATCCCGCACCCGGTGCAGGGCGAGGCTGCCGCCGGTGTCGTGCTCCTTCGTCCGGCCGCCGCCGGTACCGGTGTCATCGCCGGTGGCCCGGTGCGTGCCGTGCTCGAGTGCGCCGGCATCCACGATGTGCTGTCGAAGTCCCTGGGCTCGTCGAACACGATCAACATCGTCCACGCGACGGTGGCGGCGCTGAAGCAGCTCGAGGAGCCGCGTGCGGTCGCCGCGCGCCGTGGCCTCGAGTTCGACCAGGTCGCCCCCGCCCGTCTCGTCCGTGCCGAGGCTGAGGCCACGGCTGCTGCGAAGGCAGGTGTCTGATGGCCGCGCGCCTGAAGGTTACCCAGGTCAAGTCCAAGGTGAGTGAGAAGCAGAACCAGCGTGACACGCTGCGTTCGCTCGGTCTCAAGCGGATCGGCGACACCGTCGTCCGTCCCGACGACGCGCAGACGCGCGGCTACGTCAAGACCGTCGCGCACCTCGTCAAGGTTGAGGAGATCGACTGATGGCTGAGAAGGCCGTGAAGAACAAGGACGAGGTGGCCCCGGCCGCCGCGCCCAAGAAGGCAGCCGCCAAGAAGCCGGCTGCTGACAAGGCCCCCAAGAAGGCCGCCGCGAAGAAGGATGCTCCGGCATCGCGTCCCGGTGTCCTCAAGGTCCACCACCTGCGTCCGGTCCCGGGCTCCAACACCCCGAAGACCCGTGTCGGTCGCGGTGAGGGCTCGAAGGGCAAGACGGCCGGTCGTGGCACCAAGGGCCAGAAGGCCCGCTACCAGGTCAAGGCCGGCTTCGAGGGTGGGCAGATGCCCCTCCACATGCGCACTCCCAAGCTGCGCGGGTTCAAGAACCCGTTCCGCGTGGAGTACCAGGTGGTCAACCTCGAGAAGCTCGCCGAGCTCTACCCGAGCGGTGGCGACGTCACCGTGGGCGACCTCGTCGCCAAGGGTGCGGTTCGCAAGAACGAGAAGGTCAAGGTGCTCGGCACCGGAGACATCGCGGTCAAGCTGACCGTGGCGGTCGACAAGGTCTCGGGTTCCGCCGAGCAGAAGATCGTCGCCGCGGGCGGCACCGTCAAGTAGTACCCAGCAGGGGTCGGAGCAGCGCTCCGGCCCCTGCTGTCGTCCCCAGCGCAGAGCCCTCGCAATGTCGACGGCGATCCGCTGGGTTACTCTGGTTGACGGCGCGCCCAGTCCGCGCCGGCATCCCTTCTGGAGGCAGCCTCTTGTTCAGCGCAATCGCGCGGGTCTTCCGTACACCCGACCTTCGTCGGAAGATCGCATTCACCCTGGCGATCATCGCCTTGTACCGGCTCGGCGCTCACGTGCCGGCCCCCTTCGTCGACTTCCCCAACGTCCAGGAGTGCCTCAAGCAGTCCGCGGGCACCGAGGGACTGCTGTCGTTGGTCAACCTCTTCTCCGGCGGTGCACTGCTGCAGCTGTCGATCTTCGCGCTCGGCGTCATGCCGTACATCACCGCGACGATCATCGTCCAGCTCCTGCGCGTCGTCATCCCGCACTTCGAGACCCTCTACAAAGAGGGCCAGTCGGGCCAGGCGAAGCTCACGCAGTACACCCGCTACCTGACGATCGCGCTCGCACTGCTGCAGTCGACGACGCTGGTGACGGTGGCCCGCAGCGGCCAGCTGTTCGGCACGTCCGGCATCCCGGCCTGTGAGCAGCTCCTGACGAACGACGTGTGGTGGGCGCAACTGCTCATGATCATCACGCTGACCGCCGGCACCGGCCTCATCATGTGGTTCGCGGAGCTCGTCACCGAGCGCGGCATCGGCAACGGCATGTCGATCCTCATCTTCACGTCGATCGCGGCGGCCTTCCCCGCGTCGATGTGGGCGATCTGGCAGACCAAGGGCTTCGAGGTGTTCCTCCTCGTGCTGGCCGTCGGTGTCGTGGTGGTCGCCCTCGTCGTGTTCGTCGAGCAGTCGCAGCGCCGCATCCCGGTGCAGTACGCCAAGCGCATGGTGGGTCGCCGCACCTACGGCGGAACCAACACGTACATCCCCATCAAGGTCAACATGGCCGGTGTCGTGCCCGTGATCTTCGCCTCGTCGCTGCTGTACATCCCCGCGCTGATCGCCCAGTTCAACCAGCCGCAGCCCGGCGAGCAGGTTCCGGCATGGGTGGCGTGGGTTCAGCAGTACCTCGTGCGCGGCGATCACCCGCTCTACATGGCGCTGTACTTCCTGCTCATCGTCGGCTTCACCTACTTCTACGTCGCGATCACGTTCAACCCCGTCGAGGTCGCCGACAACATGAAGAAGTACGGCGGGTTCATCCCCGGCATCCGTGCAGGCCGCCCGACGGCCGAGTACCTCGACTACGTCCTGACGCGCATCACGCTGCCCGGCTCGATGTACCTCGGCTTCATCGCCCTTCTGCCCCTCATCGCGCTGGCCGCGGTCGGTGCCAACCAGAACTTCCCGTTCGGCGGCGCATCGATCCTGATCATCGTCGGCGTCGGACTCGAGACGGTGAAGCAGATCGACGCGCAGCTGCAGCAGCGCCACTACGAAGGGCTCCTTCGATGACCGCTCACGGCCACCGTCCCGTCCGCCTGCTGATCGTCGGGCCCCAGGGCTCCGGCAAGGGAACTCAGGGCGTGCGCATCGCCGAGAGCCTCGGCATCCCCGTCGTGTCGACGGGCGACGTCTTCCGCGAGAACGTGGCCCAGGGCACCGAGCTCGGCCAGCAGGTCAAGAGCATCATCGACTCGGGGCGCCTCGTGCCCGATGAGCTGACCAGTGCGGTCGTGCGCGACCGCCTCTCGCAGCCGGACGCGAGCGCCGGGTTCCTCCTCGACGGCTACCCTCGCAACCTCGCGCAGGTGCAGCACCTCGACGCGTTCCTCGAGGAGCGCGAAGAGGCCCTCGACGCGGTCATCGTCCTGGCCGTGCCGCGCGACGAGAGCATCGCCCGGCTGCACAAGCGCGCGGCCGAGCAGGGCCGGGCGGACGACACGAACGACGCCATCTCGGCTCGCCTGGCGATCTACGAGAACGAGACGGCTCCGATCCTCGATGTGTACGGCAGCCGGGGGATCGTCGACGAGATCGACGGCGTGGGCTCTCTCGACGAGATCACCGACCGTATCTCGCAGGCGCTMGACGCGCGCGGTTTCGCGCGGTCGGCTGCGGCCTGACGTGGTGGCCCTCCGCCGATCGATCTACAAGTCGCCCGCCCAGCTGCGGTCGATGATCGAGCCGGGGCTCATCACGGCGGCGGCGCTCGATGCGGTTCGGGCGATGATCGCCCCTGGCGTCACGACTGAGGAGCTGGATGCCGTCGCCTACGACGTCATCCGCTCGCGCGGCGCACGCTCGAACTTCCAGATGGTGCGCGGCTACCGGCACACGATCTGCGCGTCGGTGAACGAGCAGGTGGTGCACGGCATCCCGTCAGCCCGGGTCCTCGAGCCCGGCGACATCGTCTCGATCGACGCCGGCGCCGAGTTCCAGGGCTGGAACGGCGACTCGGCCTTCACCGTCGTGGTCCCCGACCCGACGCGCCCCGAGGTCGTCGCGGAGCGGGAAGAGCTGTCGCGGGTGACCGAAGGGTCGCTGTGGGCGGGAATCGCCTCGCTCGCCTCGGCGCGCCACCTCGCCGAGATCGGCGCCGCCGTCCAGGACCACATCGATGCGTCCGGGCATGGGTACGGCATCCTGCGCGACTATGTCGGCCACGGGATCGGACGGAAGATGCACGAAGCGCCGTCCGTCTTCAACTACCGCGTTTCCGATCCTGGTCCTGAGGTCCGCCCCGGGCTCGCGCTCGCGATCGAGCCGATGGTGGTCATCGGCGACCAGGCGACGTTGGTCGAGGACGACGACTGGACAGTCTCGACGATCGACGGCACGGCGGGTTCCCACTGGGAGCACAGCGTCGCGGTGCACGATGACGGCATCTGGGTCTTCACCGCACCCGACGGCGGCAGGGCCGGCCTGGCACCGTTCGGTGTCACGCCTGTGCCCGTCGCGTAGTTCCGCAGAGCACAGGAGGAGAGCGGCATGGCCGAGCGCAAGGTGAACTGGTTCGCGATCTGGATCAGCGTAGGGGTCGTCGTGGTCCTGCTGATCATCGCGGGCGTCGTGGTGTGGGGCAACAGCCAGGCCACGGCACCGGGCGAGGCGCCGCAGGCGTCGAACATCGACGCGAAGACGGGGGCGATCGCCGTGGGCGACGGCCCCGATGACCTCGCGACGTACATCGACTTCATGTGCCCCGTGTGCGGGCAGTTCGAGGACATCTACGGCGAGACGATCCAGGGCCTCGTCGACGACGGCTCGATCACGCTGAACATCCATCCGATCTCGATCCTCGACCGGGCCTCACAGGGCACCGAGTACTCGACCCGGTCGGCGAACGCCATGTACTGCGTCGCGGTCGCCGATGCCGAGGCATCCCTCCCGTTCCTCCAGGCGATGTACGCGAACCAGCCCGAGGAAGGTTCGACCGGTCTCACGGACGACCAGATCCTCGCGATCGCCTCGGGCGTGGGCGTGACGGGCATCGACGACTGCGTCAACAACGGCAGCTACTCCAAGTACGTGACCGCGATGACGGAGGAGACGCCCGTCCAGCCAGACGCAGCAGGCATCGGCACGCCCACCGTGCTGCTGAACGGCGAGTTCGTCAAGCTGACCGGCGACCCCCAGAAGGACCTGGTCGACGCCCTTCAGGGCTGAGGGTGGGCGCGGTTTGCCGCGGCATCCTTTATCACGTATGCTTGTTCTTTGGTGCGTTGCGCCTGTATTGGCGTGTCCAAGCACCAAAACCCCCATCCACCGCAGATCGATCGGTCTGCACAAGTGTTAGCGAGCGTATGGCGAAGAAAGACGGTGTCATCGAGATCGAAGGCGTGATCTCCGAGGCGCTGCCCAACGCGATGTTCCGCGTTGAGCTGAGCAACGGACACAAGGTCCTCGCCACGATCTCGGGCAAGATGCGGCAGAACTACATCCGCATCATCCCGGAAGACCGCGTGGTCGTGGAGCTCAGCCCCTACGACCTCACCCGCGGGCGCATCGTCTACCGCTACCGCTAGACCGATCGAGAAGTAACACCCCAGGCGGTTCCGCCTGCCCGGTGAAGACAGCGAAACAGGAAAATCATGAAGGTCAATCCCTCCGTCAAGCCCATCTGCGACCACTGCAAGGTCATCCGCCGCCACGGTCGCGTCATGGTGATCTGCAAGAGCAACCCGCGTCACAAGCAGCGCCAGGGCTGATCGGATGCCGCGCCCGGCGCGGCCCGTGAGCTCACAACTCAACACACACAAAGGCAGGATCAGAACCCGCGAGAGCGGGGGACACCTCGGGCGGAGGCCCGAGCACCGATCCTGCTCCACACCTCCACTCACTCCCAGGAGAACCGCATGGCACGTCTTGCCGGCGTAGACATCCCGCGCGACAAGCGCGTGGTGATCGCCCTTACCTACATCTACGGTGTCGGACGCACCCGCTCCAACGAGATCCTCGCTGCGACGGAGATCGACGAGAACATCCGCGTCAAGGACCTCACCGACGACCAGCTGATCGCGCTGCGCGATCACATCGAAGGCAACTACAAGGTGGAGGGTGACCTCCGTCGCGAGGTCGCCGCCGACATCCGCCGCAAGGTTGAGATCGGCTCGTACGAGGGCGTCCGCCACCGTCGCGGCCTGCCCGTGCGCGGTCAGCGCACCAAGACGAACGCACGCACCCGCAAGGGCCCGAAGCGCACCGTCGCCGGCAAGAAGAAGGCGCGCTAGGCCGCCGCCTGCGCTCAGGACTCAGGAGAACAAGCACATGGCACAGGCCAAGTCAGCCGCGCGCAAGCCGCGCCGCAAGGAGAAGAAGAACATCGCGCTGGGCCACGCCCACATCAAGTCGACGTTCAACAAC
The DNA here is from genome assembly GCF_056400345.1 of Microbacterium sp. P5_B6. Classification (NCBI taxonomy): domain Bacteria; kingdom Bacillati; phylum Actinomycetota; class Actinomycetes; order Micrococcales; family Microbacteriaceae; genus Microbacterium; species Microbacterium sp. P5_B6. The sequence continues at coordinate 48,510 of NZ_JBFULL010000012.1, forward strand.
ACCATCGTCTCGATCACCGACCCGTCGGGCGCCGTCATCAGCTGGGCGTCGTCGGGTGGCGTGGGCTTCAAGGGCTCGCGCAAGTCGACGCCGTACGCCGCCGGCATGGCCGCGGAGTCCGCTGCCCGCCAGGCGCAGGAGCACGGCGTCAAGAAGGTCGACGTCTTCGTGAAGGGCCCGGGCTCGGGTCGCGAGACCGCGATCCGCTCGCTCCAGGCCGCCGGCCTCGAGGTCGGCTCGATCAACGACGTCACGCCCCAGGCTCACAACGGCTGCCGTCCCCCGAAGCGCCGCCGCGTCTGATCCTCAGAGGCTTTCCATACGTCGGTCCGCCCGGCGGCCTACTCGTTTGTTGAGTAGGCCGCCGCAGGCGCCCGTATCGAAACATCAGGATGCCTCGGCCTGAGGCATCCGCTGCACAAAACTCAACACCTCACCCACCGCACGTGTCATATAGCGGGCACGTGATCGAAAGGAACACATAGTGCTCATCGCACAGCGTCCGACCCTGACCGAGGAGAAGATCGGGGAGTTCCGCAGCCGTTTCATCATCGAGCCGCTGGAGCCCGGCTTCGGCTACACGATCGGCAACGCGCTCCGTCGCAGCCTCCTCTCGTCGATCCCCGGTGCGGCCGTCACGAGCATCCGCATCGACGGTGTCCTCCACGAGTTCAGCACCATCCCCGGTGTCAAGGAGGATGTGACCGAGATCATCCTGAACATCAAGCAGCTCGTCGTCTCGAGCGAGCGCGATGAGCCCATCACGGCGTACCTGCGCAAGACGGGTGCCGGTGAGGTCACCGCCGCCGACATCTCCGCTCCCGCCGGCGTCGAGATCCACAACCCCGACCTCGTCATCGCGACCCTGAACGACACCGCGAAGTTCGAGCTCGAGCTCACGATCGAGCGTGGCCGCGGCTATGTCTCGGCGACGCAGAACCGCAACGAGTACGCCGAGGCCGGACAGGTTCCGATCGACTCGATCTACTCGCCGGTCCTGAAGGTCAGCTACCGCGTCGACGCCACCCGTGCGGGTGAGCGCACCGACTTCGACAAGCTGGTCCTCGACGTCGAGTCCAAGCCCTCGATCGCGCCGCGCGACGCCGTCGCCTCGGCCGGTCGCACGCTCACCGAGCTGTTCGGTCTCGCCCGCGAGCTGAACGTCGAGGCCGAGGGCATCGAGATCGGCCCGCCGCCGGTCGAGACCGTCCTCTCCAACGAGCTGTCGATGCCCATCGAGGATCTCGACCTGTCGGTCCGCTCGTACAACTGCCTGAAGCGCGAAGGCATCAACACGGTGTCCGAGCTCGTCGCCCTCTCGGAGACGCAGCTGATGAACATCCGCAACTTCGGTCAGAAGTCGGTCGACGAGGTGCGCGACAAGCTCATCTCGCTCGGCCTGTCGCTGAAGGACTCGGTCCCCGGGTTCGACGGCGCGCACTTCTACGGCGGCTACGACGACGAGACCATCTGACCGGATGCCGCGCACCCGGCTTCGCGGCCGGGTCGAAGCATCCGTGAGACCGACTTTCTTCCTCTGGAGTAATTGATATGCCCAAGCCCACCAAGGGTCCCCGCCTCGGAGGCGGCCCCGCACACGAGCGCCTGATGCTTGCGAACCTCGCGGCCGCGCTCTTCACGCACAAGAGCATCACGACGACCGAGACGAAGGCCAAGCGCGTTCGTCCCCTCGCCGAGCGCCTCGTCACGTTCGCGAAGCGCGGCGACCTGCACGCGCGTCGTCGCGTGCTGTCGGTCATCGGCGACAAGACCGTCGTGCACGAGCTCTTCACCGAGATCGCGCCGCTCGTCGCCGACCGCCCGGGTGGCTACACCCGCATCACCAAGGTGGGCAACCGCAAGGGCGACAACGCCCCCATGGCCGTCATCGAGCTCGTCCTCGAGCCGGTGAACCCGAAGGTCAAGGCCAAGAAGGCCGCTCCGGCCGCCGCTGCCGCCAAGGTCGAGGAGCCCGCCGAGGACGAGGCCGCTGAGGTCGAGGCGACGGACGACAACGCCACCGACGACACCGCAGCCGAGGCCGGCGCCGAGTCGCCCGAGGAGGGCGCTGCCGCCGAGGCCGCCGCCGAAGAGGCCGTCGTCGACGACGCTGCTGGCGAGAAGAGCGAGTAACACCGCTTCTCGCGCGGATGCCGGCATCCGGCATCCCTGCATTCACGAGACCCGCTGGACCTTCTGGTCCCGCGGGTTTCGTGCTTTCCGAGGACGTGACGCGGGGACCGGGCCACGGACGTCACGGGAGTCACTATCGGGCGCTCGCGGCATCCCGCTAGTCTGAGCGCATCCCCCGGGGGCCGGGGGTTTCGGGGTTCAGGAGCGTGCGTCACGCGCATTTCCGGCGGCCGGGCTGTGGAGTCCGACCAGAGCGAGCCGGCTGCGGCAGCAGCCCAGTGGGTGGGCACACCGCAGCCTCGTCGGCGCGCCGGTCTGTCGATCTACTCGATCCTCCTGATCATGCTGCTGTCGGTGAGCGTGCTCTCGAGCATCGTCGTCGGGGTCATCGGGTATCTCAACGGCACTCAGGCACTGCGGGCGATCGCGACCGAGAAGCTCGTCGAGATCCGCGAGAACCGGGCGCGGGAGGTCGTCCAGCTGTTCGGGACGATCGAGAACGCAGTGCGCCTGAGCGCGATGAACGAGACGAGCAAGCAGGCGGCCCTCGCCTTCAGCGAAGGATTCGCGCAGCTGGACGGGTCGCAGCTCGATCCCGCGGCATCCACTGCTGTGGACGACTACTACGACGAGACTTTCGCCACCCAGCTCGCCGAGGCGACCGGTCAGGATGTCGACGGGGCGACCTTCGCACCGCGGGATGCCGCCGCGCGCTACCTGCAATATCACTACGTCATCCCCTACGAGACCTGGGAGGACGCCATCGTGGTCGATGACGCGGGCGACGGCAGCGCCTGGACGGCCGCCCACGCGAAGTACCACGACTACTACCGGGCGATGACCGAGCTGCAGCGCTTCGAGGATGTCCTGATGCTCGACACGCAGGGCAATGTCGTCTACACGGCGTTCAAGGGAGTCGACCTCGGGGCGAACCTGCTCGAGGGGCCCTACCGGCTGTCGAACCTCGCCGATGCGTACCGGCAGGTGATGAGCCGCAACATCGCGGGTGAAGTGGTGTTCTCCGACTTCTCGGCCTACAGCCCGAGCCTGGGGAATCCCGCGGGGTGGGCCGTCACGCCGATCTCCGTCGATGACCAGGTCGTCGGTGCGCTCGCGATCGAACTCCCGATCGACCGGATCAACGAGGTCATGACCGTGGGCGGCGAGTGGGCCGACAACGGCCTCGGGGAGACCGGCGAGACCTATCTGGTGGGCCGGGACGGCACGATGCGCTCCATCTCGCGCCAGTTGCAGGACGAACCGGATGCGTATCGCTCGTCCGCGGTGGCGGCGGGACTCTCACCCGGGGCTGCGGCGCTCAGCGTTCAGAACGGCAACACCCTCCTGCAGCAGGTCGTCACCGCAGACGCCGTCGCCCGCGCGCAGGCGGGCGAGGACGGGGCGATCGTCGAGCGCAGCTATCTGGGACGCAACTCGATCACGGCGTACGCGCCGCTGGCGGTCGGCGACCTCGGCTGGGTGATCGTGGCGCAGGAGAGCTATGACGAGGCGATGGCGCCCGTCGAGGATTTCACCCGCAACCTGTTCCTTTCGACGGCCGCGATGATCATCTTCGTCTGCCTCCTCTCGCTGGTGCTCGCGCAGGTGTTCGTGAGACCGCTGCGGCGACTCAAGCTCGCAGCCCAGCGCATCGCGGCGGGCGAGGAGGGCGTGCAGGTCGACGCGGGGTCGAGCGATGAGCTCGCCGACGTCGCGACCGCCTTCAACGACATGAGCCGCAGCCTGCAGATCAAGTCCGACCTCATCGAGCGGCAGGAGAAGGCGAACGAAGCCCTGATGCTCTCGTTCATGCCCGAGGGGATCGCCGACCGCTACAAGCACGGCGACGACGCGATCACGCAGGACAACGACGACGTCACGGTGATCTTCGCCGACATCGTCGGCTTCGAGGAGCTGGCGCTCACACTGTCGTCCGGCGAGGCGATCGCGAAGCTCAACGATCTCATCCGCATCTTCGACGAGGCGGCCGAGCGGTACGGGGTCGAACGCGTGCGGACGACCCGGCAGTCGTACGTCGCGAGCGTCGGACTCGGGACGCCGCGGGTCGACAACTCGCGGCGGGCGGTCGAGTTCGCGATCGAGCTCCACACGATCCTCGAGCGCTATTCGGCCCAGCAGGGTCTCGAGCTCGACCTCCGGGCCGGCCTCGATTCCGGGCAGGTCACGAGCGGTCTCATCGGCCGCGCCCGGATCGTCTACGACATGTGGGGGGATGCTGTGAACCTCGCCTATCGCGTGCAGGGCGACTACGACGAGGCGGGCATCTACCTGACGCAGCGCGTCGCCGACCGTCTCCCCGACACCATCACCCTCGTACCCGCGGGCGAGGTCACGACGAAGAGCGGAACGCAGCGCGTGTGGCGCGTGGAAACCAGCGTCCCGGTCGTCGGGGGCTGAGGCATCCGTGATCGTGCGGTCTGAACGGCAGGGGGCCTCGCGATGAGCGGGATCACGACGCAGCCGTGGTTCTGGCCGGCGGTCATCGTCTCGGTCGGGCTTCCGCTCGTGCTGATCGGCCTGACCGAGTTCGCCAACATGCTCCAGCGCACCGGCAGCAGGGCTGCGCCCATCGTCCTGATGGTGCGCAACTACCTCGTGCCGGTGGCCGGGGTGCTCGTGCTGCTGAGCCAGCCCGGTGCCTGGGAGGGCTCCGGCACCTGGCCGAAGGTGATCTGGACGATCTTCGGGCTCCTCGTCATCGTCGTCACGATCAACGCGGTCAATCACCTCGTCTTCCACCGGGCCGAGAAGGGCTCGTGGCGCGACCGGTTCCCGACGATCTTCAGCGACCTCATCCGGTTCGTGTTCATCATCGTGGGTGTCGCGCTGGTGTTCTACTGGGTCTGGAATGCCGATGTGGCGGGGGTCTTCGCCGCGCTGGGCATCACCTCGATCGTGGTGGGCCTTGCCCTGCAGAACGCGGTCGGCTCCATCGTCTCGGGGCTCTTCCTCATCTTCGAGGCGCCGTTCCAGCTGGGGGACTGGATCGACACCGGCAGCGTCCGCGGGCAGATCATCGAGGTCAACTGGCGGGCGGTCCACCTCGACACGGGGAACGGCATCGTGGTCATGCCGACGGCGGAGCTCGCCGAGGGGTCGTTCACCAACCTCTCGCGGTCGGTGGACCCGTACTCCGCGACGAAGGAGGCATCCTTCTCCACCGACGATCCGCCGCTGCGAGTCCGTGAGATGCTCATCGACGTCGCGCGCGAGATCCCGCTCGTCTCGCCCGATCGCGAGCCCACCGTGGCGTCGGCGGGGGGAGCGAAGTACCGGGTGTCGATTCCGCTGCAGTCGCCGGGCGACGAGGGTGCGGTGCTCGACGCCTTCACCACGCGGCTCTGGTACGCCGCACGCCGCGCGGATCTCCACCTGGACGGCGACCTCACCGACGACTGGAACAGCGCGGACCGGCTTCTCGCGGCCCTTCGGCAGGTGTCGCCGGCTCTGAGCCTCCACCCCGCCGAGGCCGAGGCGCTCGCCGAGACCGCCCGCCTCGAGCGGTACGCGCAGGGCGAGGTGATCCTGCGGCCGGGAACGGTGCCGCACGCCACGCGCTTCATCCTCTCGGGGCGCGTGATGCTCGGAGTGCCGACCGATTCGGGATTCGTGCAGATCACCGAGCTGTCGCGAGACGACGCCGTCGGGCTCACCGCGCTCACCCGCAGCCGGACCATCTCGCGGGCGATCGCGCTCACCGAGGTGGAGGTCGTGAAGATCCCCGTCAGCGTGCTCGACGACATCGTGCGCGCGCATCCGTCCCTCGCGCGCGAGGTCGTCCGCGAGAACGACAACCGAGTCCGGCTGGCGCGGTCGGCACTCGAGGCGGTGGGCGAGCGCCTCGACCCCACGCGCCGGGTCATGGGGTGAGGCGGCAATAGGCTGAGGCGGTGCGGATCCGCCTCGACATCGCCTACGACGGAACCCAGTTTCGCGGGTGGGCGCGCCAGCCCGGGCTGCGCTCGGTGCAGGGCACGCTGGAGGATGCGATCACCCGCGTGCTCGGCGGAACCCCGCGGCTCGTCGTCGCCGGTCGGACGGACGCGGGGGTGCATGCGGCGGGACAGGTCGCGCACCTCGACCTCGATGAAGACCAGGTCGCCCGACTCGTGGCGCGGCCGGGGCGGCAGGATGCGGCATCCGGAACCGCTCCTGAACCTGCCGCGCGGCTCGCGCCCCGCCTCCGCGGCGTGCTGGGCGCCTACCCGGACGTCGCCGTTCACGCCACTTCGCTTGCGCCCGCGGGTTTCGACGCCCGGTTCTCGGCCGTGTGGCGACGCTATGAGTACCGCGTCGCCGACCGCGTGTCGGGGTACGACCCGCTCGAGCGGCTGCGGACCACGAACGTCCGCGCAGACCTGGATGTGGATGCGATGGATGCTGCTGCCCGCAGCCTGATCGGGCTCCACGACTTCGCCGCCTACTGCAAGCCGCGTGAGGAGGCGACGACGATCCGGACGCTCCTCGAGTTCGACTGGCATCGCGATGCGACCGGCATCCTGATCGCGAACGTCAAGGCCGATGCCTTCTGCCACTCGATGGTGCGAGCGCTGGTCGGCGCCTGCGTCGCGGTGGGGGAGGGGCGCCTCGAGGTGGACGACGTCGCCTCGATCCGCGACGACCGCGAGCGCGTGCCCGAGGTGAAGGTGCTCGCGGCGCGCGGGCTCACCCTGACCGCTGTCGGTTATCCGGCCGACGAGCAGCTGGCGGGGCGCGCCGAGCAGACGCGGGCGCGTCGTGACCGCGAGTAGATCGCCACTCGGAACCGGGCACAGACCCCCGGCACAGCCGGCGCGTCACAGCACCGCAATACGCGGCCCGTACACTTCCGATGTGCCCCGTACCCTTCTCGTCGACGCCGTCGGCTCGTGCATCGCGATCGATCTGAGCGGCCTCGACCCCGACGACGAGGCGGCGGTCCGCACGGCCTGGGCGGATGCCATCATCCCGGACGGGACGGATGCCGCGCCCGAGCCGGCGGGGACGGTGAGCGCGCTCGGCACCGACCGGGTGCAGATGCTCTCCAGCCTTTCGCAGACTGTCACGCTCGCGGCGATCGATGCCGCACGAGGACGGGCGTGGATGCTGCACGCCGCCGGCATCGCGATGCCCGACGGCAAGGTCGTGGTGTTCGTAGGTCCATCGGGGCGCGGCAAGACGACCGCGGCGCGCGCGCTCGGAGAGACGTACGGCTACGTCTCGGACGAGACCATCGCGATCGACGAGGACGGCCGGGTCTGGCCGTACCGCAAGCCGCTGTCGGTCATCGAGGATCCGGCCGCCCCGAAGACGCAGATGGCTCCGTCCGACCTTAACCTGACGCCGCTCCCCGCCGCGGAGCTGCACGTCGCGGCCATCGTCATGCTGGATCGGGATGCCGCACATCCCGAGGCCCCGGTCGTCGAGGACTCCGATCTCGGAGACGTGCTCGGCGAGCTGGTCGCGCAGACGAGCTTCCTCCCCGACCAGCACGCCGCGCTGCGGTTCATCGCCGCGCTCGCGACCGCGACCGGCGGCATCCGCACGGTGAAGTACCGCGAGGCGGTGACGCTGCCGGCGATCGTCCCGCAGCTCGTCGCGCGGCCGGCGGCGCCGCTCGTGCTGCCGGAGCTGCCGCAGCACGAAGCGCCCGCGTCCGACGTGGCGCTCGCTGCGAGTCGTGGGGACGCCGCCGACTCGGCCCTCACGGGCGCCCGCTTCTCGCGCGTCGCCGTCGCCGACGAGGTCGCGCTCGAGCACCCCGATCGCATCGCGATCCTCACCGTCGACGCCGAACAGCGGGGGCACGTGAGTGTCCTCGGCGGCATCGCGCCCGCGGTCTGGCGCGTCGCCGAGAACGCCACGCTCGGCCAGTTCGTGGATGCCGCGACCAGCACCTACGGCGAGCCCGACGGCTTCGATGCCCGGGCTGCCGTGCTCATCGCGACCGGCGAGCTCTTGGACGCCGGGCTGCTCACCTCGGATGAGCCGCTGCTCACGCGCCGCGCAGACGTCGCATGGGTCGAGGGTGAGGAGCGGATCATCGCGCTTCCGCTCAGCCCCTCGGGGGATGGCGCGATCGCCGCGCCGACCGCACTCGCGGGCTCAGCCGCACTGATCTGGGAGTGGCTGGAGCAGCCGATCACGCTGACCCAGCTGACCGCCCGTGCCGCGGCGGCCGCCGGCGCGGCAGAGGTGGGCAACGCCGCCACCGTGGTCGAGGACGTGGCGGACTTCGTCGCCCAGCTGGTCGAGTCGCGGCTGATCGCGTCGCAGCCCGCAGCCTAGCCGCGACCCTCAGGTGCGGCGGGCCGCGCGCGCCCCTCTCGGGGCGAGGTGGAGGCGAACATTCGCACTGCTATGGTGAGGCTAGCGAAGGCGCCCATGGGCGCCTTCGCTTTTTCGTACCGACCTCACTATCGCTTCAACTCGACCTTGGAGACCATGTTGAGCGCCGCCCACACAGCACTTCCGACCAACTCTCCCGAGACACGAGAGCCCGCACTCGGCAGACGTCAGCTGCTCAAGGCCGGCGCCTGGGGGGCTCCGGCGCTGGTGATGACGGCAGCGGCGCCCGCGGCATCCGCGAGTCACCCCGATGGCCCGCAGCTGAAATTCGAGAACTTCGGCCCGTACCTCGACCAGGATCAGGGGCAGTATGTCGGTGTCATCCTCAACGGGCGAGTCTTCGTCGACTATGCGGCACCCAGCCAGCCCGTCGGCAACGTCACGGTGACAATCTCCTTGCCCGCAGCCTTGTTCTCCACGACGTCGACGGTGACCTTCCTGTCGGGGTCTGGGAGCAACTGGGCCAAAGTCGGGTCTGGCGTGCTGCAGGGGAGCGTGGTGACGTTCACCTTCATCTCGGCGCTGAACCTCACCACCACGGGGCCGAGCGATACGGGCACCTACAACGTGAGCTTCTCCAGTATCGAGATCCTCGCCCCGGGCACCATCGCGGTGGGCGGCATCGCCCTTGCCCCCCACGCGAAGTCGTTGGCGGGGGAGCTGACGATCACAGTCCCCTCGTCGTAGAGAAGATCCCACTCGGTCCGTTGCCGGAGAGTGCGACCAACCCGGCCGATATCACTGTTCTGTCGGTCGCGCACCCGATACCTCACGGGTCGCCCTTCCGCCGTAGGGTGGAATCCGTCACGAGCATGAGGAGTCGAGATGAGCGGCAGGGAGTCGGCATGAGGGTGATCTCGTACAACCTCCGCAAGCATCGCGCCGCCGGTGAGCTCGTGACGCTGGTCGAGGCCCACGGTGCAGACGCCTTGTGCCTGCAGGAGGCCGATACGGCCGACATCCCGGAATCCATCGGTGGTCTGCGACTCGCTCACTCGACGCAGCGCAATCGCCTGGGGCTCGCGGTCTACTACCGCGAGAACACCTTCCGCGTCGTCGACGTGCGCGCCCTCAGCCTCAAGAAGTCGCTGCACGACCGGATGCTCAAGCCCGCAGAGGAGCGGATGCTGGGCGTCAGGCTGCACGACATCGATCACGGTCGAGACCTCATCGTCGCGTCGTTCCACGCCGCGCCCCTCACCGCGCTCAACTCGCTGCGCCGCCACCAGATCCGCACCGCGCTCAGCGAGCTGCAGCAGCTGGGCGAGGGGCTTCCTACGCTCATGGTCGGTGACTACAACTATCCGGTGTTCAAAGAGAACCTCTGGCAGAAGGTGCGCGAGCAGGGCTACGAGCTGAGCATGAGCGATGCGCACACCTACACCGCCTACCGGTTCTTCCGCGGGCACTACGACTTCGCGACGTCCGCCGGGTTCACGATCGACAAGGTCAAGACGCTGCCACAGGGGCTGAGCGACCACCTGCCGATCCTCATCACCGCCGAGCCGACCGCGGGTGTCGCGTTCGGCGCGGCAGAGCAGACCAGCGCCTAACGCGCCAGAAGATGGCGACAGCCTCACCGCGATCTCGCGACCGGCGCGGAGGCACACGGCCTCGATTCGGCGTGATGGTCCTGACGCTCGTCGCGGCCGTGTGGATGCTCGTGCTCGCCGGGCTGCCGCTGTACGTGTTCCCCGGGATCGACCCGGTGCGAAAGAGTGACGTCGCACTCGTTCTCGGACCGCCGATGGACGTGCGCCTGTCGGTCGCGGAGCGCCTCCGCGACGAAGGTCTCGCCGACCGCATCGTCATCTCGGTGCAGGCGGCCAACGGCCAGACGGCGGGCGACATCGCGCTCTGCCAGGAGGCGGAGGTCACCTGCGCGGTAGCCGAACCGTCGACGACCCGCGGTGAGGTGCTGCTGATGGCCGAGCGCGCGAGCGCCTCGGCGGCGCCTGACGCGCCGTCGGTGATCGTCGTGACCTCGACGCCGCACGTCGCCCGCACCCGCTACTGGTTCAGCAAGTGCTACCCGGGACGATCGACGGTCGTCGCCGCAGGCGAGCCCGCCACGGTGGTGGAGTGGGCCTATCAGTACGTCTACCAGTCGCTCGCGTTCGTCAAAGCGGTGTTCCAGTCGTGTGCGCAGACCGCCGCGGAGCACTGACGCCGAGCACGGACGTCGAGCACTGACAACGGGCGGTGACGTCGAGCGCTGACGTCGAGCGCTGACGTCGAGCGGGGACGTCGAGCGCGGACGACGAGCACTGACGACGAGCGCTGACGACCGGCGCTGACGCCGAGCACCGACGCCGAGCGCTCACGACGAGCACTGCCGCCGAGCACTGCCGCCGAGCACCGACGTCGAGCACTGACGACGAGCGCTGACGACGAGCGCTCACGACGAGCGCTGACGACCGGCGCTGACGCCGAGCACTGACGACGAGCGCTGACGTCGGGCACTGACGACGAGCGCTGACGACGAGCGCTGACGACGAGCGCTGACGACGAGCGCTGACGACGAGCGCTGTCGACGAGCACTGACGACGAGCGATTGCAGTCACGCGACCACGTCATAGCGCGCGCGACCGCCCAGCCGCGGAGTTCGATCCGGATCGACACTGCCGGGAGGGATGAACCAAACACGGGCGTCCGTGCCCGGGCCCTCGATCGAGATCTCCCAGCCGTTGTCGTGGATGCGATGGTGACAGGACTCGCAGAGGAGGAGCCCATTCGACAAGTCAGTGGGTCCGGCATCCCTCGCCCACCATCTGATGTGATGGGCTTTCGTGTGGGATGGAGGAGCGCCGCACATCGCACACCCACCGTCGCGCTCGACCAGCGCAAGGCGTTGGGCTGGGGTGAACAGTCGCTTGGCACGGCCCCAGTCGAGGATCTCGCTCTTCCCGCCGAGCACGCAGGGGATGATGGAGCCGCCGGCAGCCATGCGTCGGGCGGTCTCGACCGAGACGGGCGCCGAGAGGCCATCGATCGTCGCGTGACCTGTGCCGTCGGTCAGGTCGCTGAGGCTCATGCGAACCACCACGGTCGCTCCTTCGAGCGGAAGCTCGCTTCGGTCACACCCCAGCGCATGCGTCGCGATCCTGGCGAGGGCATCCGCCTGCATCTGCCGGATCGAACGCTGCGGGGCGTCGGGACCGGCATCGCGCTGAGCCCGCAGATCCGCTGTCACCTGCGCCTCGATGGCCGCTTTGACAGGGGCCCCATGCTCGGGATCGAGGTGGGCCGTGACCGAGATCATGCCGTTGCGCTCCTCGCGCACCGTCGCCCACCGCTCCGCTCGCAGATCGTCCTCGCGGAGCCCCACACCGTCGGGATCGATCCATGCTTCGACCCTCAGCACCAGCTTCGACAGCTGGTCGTGGGTGAGGCCTGCGGCGCGCTCAGCGAGGAGCTTCTCGCCCTTCTCGACGCCGTGCCGGCCTGCGCGGATTGCGACCTTGTCGAGCATCGTGATGATCGCGCCAGCGGCGTGCGCTCCGATCGTCCCGGCCGCAAGTGCCTCGGCGACGTGGGGGTGTCGAGCCGGTGCCGCTTCGCCGGTGAGAGTCATGCGCGGTGCGGTGGCCTCGCCCACCTGCACCAACCGGGAGGCTTCACCGAAAGTCGTGCCGATCGTCGCGGCAATGAGGGTCGTCGGGTTTCGGAAGCCCTGCTGCTTCGCGAGACTGTCAGGCCCGAGTTCGGGCCGGGACTGACGTGCGATCTCGGACGCGACTCGCGCCTGCGCAGCATCCATCAATCTGCGAGCTCGCCCCATCGCCTGATTCAGTTGTACGAGCCGCTCGCGCGGCAGCGACTCGATCGGCTCCCCTTCGTTCAGCGCGCACATCTGCTTCACCTCTTCGAGGAGTGCGGCGACGGGGTTGGTCATAGAAGAACGGTATCGCCACCCTCCGACATTCGTTCGAATGTCGACGAGCAGGAGCTCCTGACCAGCACGCCGGCGTCGGGGCAGACGACCACCCAGTTGAGCCGAACCTCAGGGACCGACTGCCAAGGGGCGCTTGAACTCCCGTCCGTCGCCCGCTGCCACTCGCACTTCGTCGCCCGCGCCACGCCGCCGGCACTGGCGCCGCCCGCACCGCCCGCACTGGGCCACTCGCGCCTCGTAGCGTGCTCTTCGGCGCCCGCGACGCGCGACCGCGCAGCCGGCACCGCGCCGCCCGCTGCCACTCGCACTGCGTCCCCCGCGCCGCGCCGCCGCACTTCGCCGGCCGCGCCGCGCCGCCCGCGCCGCCCGCYGGCACCTCGTCGCACGCTCTTCGGCGCCCGCGACGCGCGACCCGCGCCGCCCGCACTGCGCCACCGCGCCGCCCGCCGCCACTCGCGCTGCCGCCTCCGCAGGTGGACTCGCGAACCCATAAGTTCCTTCCGAGCCCATGCGCTGCTGCACAGGGTCTCGGCAACAGCTCATGGGTTCGCGAGTCCGCAGCGCCACCCGCACCGCCCGTCGTGCGCGCAGACCGCCGCCGATCACAGGGGCGAGCGAAGCGGGGCGCCCCACGGGTCCACCACCGAAGAACCACGGGCCCACCACGGAAGAACGACGGGCCGGCCAGCGAAGAACGACGGGTCCACCACCGAAGAACCACCGGTCCGCCGCCGAAGAACGACGGGTCCACCACCGAAGAACGACGGGTCCATCACCGAAGAACCACGGGTCCATCACCGAAGAACGACGGGCCCGCCAGCGAAGAACGACGGGTCCACCACCGAAGAACGACACCGAAGAACCACAGTCCCGCGAGCGAAGAAAGACGGGGCCCCGACCTGAGCGGTCGGGGCCCCGTCGTTCTCGAGGTGCGGGTGGGTCAGATGCCGACGTTCTGCTTGCGGTTGCGACGCACGGTCGCAGCCACGGCGAGAGCTCCACCGGTGAGCACCAGCGCGCCGCCGCCGACCCAGAGGCCGAGGAGCGAGGCGCTGTCGGTGCCGGTCACAGCGAGGCTGTCGTCCGAGCCGCCGCTGGTGCTGGCGGTGGTGACCGAGACGGAGGCGGTGCCGCCGGGTGAGGTCTCCGAGAAGGCCTCGAGGTTGTAGGTGCCGCTGGCGTTGCTCGGGAAGGTGATCCCGATCGACAGCGCACCCCCGGAGGTGGACGTCGCCGAACCCGACGAGGTGGTCGCGAGCTTGAGGTAGCCGACCTTCGCCGAGGTGTTGCCTGACACCCGCACCGAGACGAACTCGCCGGGGGTGAACGTGCCGTTGACGCAGTTGAACGTGACCGTGGCGCCAGGGGTGACGACCGTGGGCACAACGCTGCACGCGTTGGACGGCGGATAGATGGATGGTGCTGCCTGGGCTGCCGTGGGCAGTGCCAGAGCAGAGGCCGCAACGAGAGCTGCGACCACGGCGGTCTTGCGGATCGTGTGCTTCATATAGGTCGTACTCTTTCGTGCAGGCCGTGAGGCGAGGGACAGATCAGTTGGAACGAACTGGTGGTTCATCGGAGGAACAGACTGCGAGTACAGCAAAAGGCACCGCGAGAGGTGGACGTGAATCTCATCCGAGCTGCGGTGCCCTGGTTTCACTGTAGGGAAGTTCACAGGCAAGCGCCAACTTGAGGAGTTACGTCTGTGTTAACTGTCGGCGTCACCCACGCGTCCAGCTGAGCGCCCGTCGGGGCCGTGGTATCGGCTGTGATCGTGACGGTGGCGGACTCGCCCGGGGCGAGTGTCGTCTCGAAACTCACGACCCTCCTGCCGTCGTGGAATCCGCCGCCGAAGCCGGATTCCGGTGTGATCTCGGCCCCGGTCAGCTCGAATCCCTCGGGCAGATAGAGGTAGCCGACCGTCTTCGCGGAGCCCGGGGGGACGCCGTACGCGCCGCCGCCGGTGATGTAATCCGGGAGTCCCGAGGCCGGTGCCGTGTTGCCGATTGTGACGGCGAGCGTCGCGGTGCCCGAGGCGCGGCCCGCGGCATCCACGGAGCACTGGCCCCATGCGAGCTGGGTCTCGAGCGTCTGATAGAAGTCCATCTTCGAGCCCGTGCCGTCGTTGACGAACACGCCGAAGGTGGAGGTCAGGTCGTCGGTCGGCGGGAGCGCGCCGGCGAGCGTGCTGTCGGCGAGGACGTCCTGGTCTTCCGCGTGCGCGCTCCACAGGAACAGCCGCCGCTCGTCGCCCGCATGGCCGAGGGCGGAGATGAGCGTCGATGCGTCGACCTGGCCGCGCGCGATCGCGTCGAACACGGCGCGTGACGCCTCGTTGAAGAAAGTGTTCTGATCGACGGGGTCGGGATAGCGGAAGTACACGTCGTTGAGGAGGAGCAGCACGGCGTTCTCGGACGACAGGACGTCTCCGGACGGGAGGGTCAGCGGACCGGTCGCCTCGAGCAGATAAGAGAGCGCGACCGGATCGATCGCGATCACGCCGTCGACCTCCACGCCGTGCTTCTGCGCCCACATCGCCTGGGCCAGCGGACCCGAGACGGTGAAGTCGGGCACCTGCGTGACGTTGTGCATCCAGGTTGCCGGGCTCTGGCCGTAGATCGCGACGACCTCCGGGTCGAGTTCGAGCGCCGGCGGGTCGAACTGCGGGAAGTTCTGCGCGTAGTCCTGCTGCACGAGCTGCATCCCCCCGCCCTCGGTGTGGACGAGGGCCTGGGCGCCCGTGATGCCCCCCAGCGAGCGCCATTCCGCGTTGTTCTGGAAGAGGATGAGGTAGTTGCGGGGCCCCTCCGCGCCGAGCATCGCGGGCAGGAGCACGGACGCGCGGGCCAGGGCGTCCGTCCCGCTGCGGGCGGTGTTCAGGATGCCGCGCACCTCGTCGACGACATCGCGCAACGGCGCGAGGAGCGCGACCTGATTGATGCGATCCACCGAGTCGGCGGCAGCGGCGATGCCGTCCGCCGCGGCGGTGGCGGCATCCTGCACTCCGACGAAGGTCGAGAGCTCGATGCGTCCGTCAGCCGGCTTCATCGCGGCGGGCGTCAGGGTGGCCGCAACTTCCGTGAGGGGCGTGAGGGCGCTGCTCGCGACGTCGTCAGCGGCCGCGGCCATGGTGGAGACCGCCGAGAGCTGCGGCCCGATCCAGGGGAGCTTCTCGGCGACCTGCCACACCGGGTCGCTCGTGAGCGCGCGGGCGGCGGCGGTCTCCTGGCCGACCTCGGCGATTCCAGCGGCTGCGGCCGCGGGATCGTCGATGAGTTCGACCACCTGCTGCACCTCGCTCCGAGCGGCGAGGAGGTGGTTCGCCGCGATCGCTCCGCGCACACCCAGCCAGACGACTGCCGCGATCGACAGGAGCAGCAGCGCGCTGAGCGCGATCACGACGAACCTGCCGGCCACGCGGGCGGGACGAGGCAGCGGGCTGTCGCTCACGAGAGGCGCCTCACGGGGGAGGTCGGGAGCAGGTGCGATGGAGCGGTGCGGAGCATGCGACCGGGGTCAGGCCTTCGCGCGCCGGCGGGACGGCCCGGGGGTCGAGTCTTCGGGCGCCGTCTCGACGGTCGGTGTGTAATCTCCCTGGTACTGGTAGCCGTAGTAGGCCGCGTCGGCTCCGGTGCGGGGCACCTTGTTGAGCACGACGCCCAGCGAACGGGCGTGCGCCTTCTCGAGGTTGCCGAGCGCCTTGTGGAGCATGTCGTACGTGGTCTTGCCTGCCGACACCACCACCACGGCGCCATCCGCGTTCGTGGCGAGCACGGCGGCATCGGTCACCGGCAGCAGCGGAGGCGAATCGATGATGACCAGCGCGTGCTTGGTGAGGCCGGCGATGAGGTCGCGCATCTTCTGCGACCCGAGCACTTCGCTCGGGTTCGGAGGCGTGCGCCCCGCGGCGATCACGACGAGGTTCTCGCGCAGCGGCAGCACCTGGGCGACGTCGGCGAGCTCGGCGCGATCGGTCAGCACGTCGGTGAGCCCCGCGCCCTCGGGGAGTCCGAAGAGCGATGCGATCATGGGGCGACGCAGGTCGGCGTCGATCAGGACGACGGGCTCGCCGGCCGCCGCGATGCTCACCGCCAGGTTGGCGGCGATGGTCGACTTGCCGTCGCCCGGGATGGGGCTCGTCACGACGATGGCTCGCGGCGGGTTGTCGATGTCGATGAAGCGCAGGTTCGTGCGCAGTTCGCGCGTCGCCTCCGCGATCGGCGTCGCGGAGTCGTTGCGCCCGCTGAAGGTGAGCACCTTGCGCTCGGAGGACAGTTCCTTGGATGCGGGAAGCGTGCCGATGACCGACACTCCGGTCTCGCGCTCGATGTCGCGCGGGTTGCGCACGCGCTGGTCGAGCACATACCGCAGCACCGCATAGCCGATCCCCAGCGCGAGGCCGATGAGGCCGCCGAGCAGGAGGTTCAGGCGCGTGTTCGGGGAGGAGGGGGCGCCGGGCAGGCGCGCCGAGTCGCCGGGGATCACGGCGACAGCTGCTTCGGATGCCGGTCCCTCGAGCTTCTCGATCTCGTTGATCATGCCGCGCACCCACGACTCGGCGAGGTCGCGCGCCTCTTCCGGTGTCGGCCCGTCAGCCGACACCCGAAGCACGACCGTGTCGAGGGGGTTCGTGACGTCGACGCGGCCGACGAGCGCCTCGGGCGTCGTGTCGAGGTCGAGGTCGGCGATCACGTACTCGGCGACCGACCGCCACGACCCGATGTCGATGTAGCTCTTCACGACGCTCTGCGCGAGCTGGTTGCCGACGAGGCGCGTGCCCGCGTCGCCCGAATCCGCGGCCGCGTTGACGATGGCGCTCGTCGTGGCGGTGTAGACGCGTGCCTGCGTCGCGCTCCAGCCCCACGCTGCGGCCACCCCGAGGATGGTCAGCAGCAGGATGCCGAGCCAGTGCGCGCGCAGGATGCGCAGGTAGTCGCGAAGTTCCATGTGGTGCTCAGCCCGTTACAGGTTTCCTGTCTTGGTGGCAGGCGCATAGACCACGTTGTTTATGAGGAACTCGAGCGTGTATTTCCTGTCGAGCGCGCTGTCCTGCTTCTGGTAAGTGGGGAACGTGATGGTCGCAGGGCCGGCTGAAATGGAGTTGGTTGTCGCCACGTCGTCTGCCGTGTCCGTCGCCCCGGGCGTGATGGTGCCTCCCGAGAATGTCCCGATGAAGTTGTCGTTCTTGTGTTTGGGCGTGACCGTGAGCCGGGCCACTACGGAGACATTTGCGCTGATGCTGAGCGAGACGACGACGTCCTTGCCGTTATTTCCCGTCCCAGAGGGCTGGAACGTCGAAGGAGCGACCGTCGGCGACGCGGTCACCAGCGAGACGGTACCCGCCGCACTGCCGCCGGTGAACGACGTGTTGGGCGTCGGCGTGGAGCCATTCGAGGCTGCGGTCCAGGCTCGGTTCGTGAGTGCGGTGATGCCGGAGGACCCGAGAGTGAAGCTCAGTGCCTGGGACTGACCGGGAGTGAGCGTGCCGGCGAACGTGAAGGTGAAGCTGACCTTTGTCCCGGACACAGTGCCCACAGACGGTGTCCAGTTGGCAGTCACGCCCGTCGGTGTCGTGGTCGCGATTCCGGCGGCATCGACCGACACGACGACCGAGATTCCCTGGACCGTGCCGCCGGTCTTCGTAGTTGTCTGGTTGGTGACGGTGAGGGCGCCGGTGATTCCGTTAAGGGTGCCCGAGCCCCACGCATAGCCGAGCGACGCTCCGCTGATCACGAGGGTCAGTGAGCCCGATGCGGATGCCGCTGGCGTGGCGACAGTCAGCGCGACCACCGGTGCGGCCCAGGCGCCGGCGGTGACGAGCTGGCGGCGGCTGAGCCCTTGCTTCTGCGGTGCGGCGGGTTCATGTGAAAGTGCGTCGGACATCAGTTCTCCCCCAGGAGGCTCGATGGAAGTTGTCCCACCGGTCGGGCGACCACGGGGAAGCGGCGGAGCACAGGCAAAAGGCGACATCGTTATTCGCGCGACGTCGCCCGGTCCAACCTAGCAACACTCAGCGCGGCGGAACGTCCGGGGCAGGAGTGTTTACGTGCCTGTAACGGAGCGCACGGAGGGCGACCGGGAGCCCCCGCATTCCGCGGGCCCATCGTTGCGCGCGTGCCTCGAGGAGCGACATGCGGCGCGGATCGCTCTGGGGGCGGGCGGCGAGGATGTCGGCATCCGTCGGCCAGAAGGCGCGCCACGCGAGCGCGAGACGACCTCGCCACGGCGTCGATCGCCACAGCACGAGCCACGGGTATGCGCCCTGGGAGGCCGATGCCACGCGTGCGCGCCATGCCCGCAGCGCCGGCGACTCGTCAAACGGCGCCTCCGCGCCGAGCGCAAGGAGAGGCTCGGCGAGGGTGCCGGCGCAGCCCGTTGCCACGGCGAGGTCGCTCAGTTCTGCGCGCTCGTCGTCGGTGAGCGAGAGCGACTCGAGCCCGTCGAGCTCGTCGCGGTGCCGCGGGCTGACGGCGCCGTCGCGCAGGGCGTGGAGCCCCATGACGAGCAGGCTCGACAGCCGGTCCGGAATCTCCGCGTCGACGTGGGCGAACGCCAGGCGCTCCCGGCGGTTCCAGAGCTCCTCGAAGACGACGCCCTCGTCCTCGAGGAAGCCGGGGTAGCGGTGATGCACGTCGATGTCGCACGGCCAGTCGTTGTGGAGGAACGTCACGGAGTGCGGGTCGGCGCGCGTGTTGATGAACGGCATCACCCGCTCGCGCCATCCCGCCCGTTCAAGCGCAGCGCAGAACGGCCCGAACGCGCCGGGTTCGACGAGCAGGTCGACGTCAGCCGACAACCGGGCCTCGCGCAGGCCGTGGTGGGCGAGCGCGCCGCCCTTCAGCACGAGTGCGCGGATGCCGAGGCGCTCCGCCAGTGCGGCGGCCCATGCCGTGGCGAGGTCGACGGCGTCGCCCAGCGGCAGCTGGACGTTCTTCGGCGCGGAGGCGGGCACCATCCCAGTCAAGCTCATGATGGTGACGAGGTGAAAACGCCCGTCTCCTCACGAAGGTGCCTCCGGTACACTCTCCCCACACACTCGCGCGGCAGCGTCGCGGCGCCCGACGGCTGGGGGCCTGATGGACACGCGACCGGTGGATCCTCTCGACGAGGCGCTGCGAGACCTGGGCATTGCGCCCAAGCCGCCCCTGCCCACGCCGCCCCTGCCCACGGCTAAGCCGCCCCTCCCGGCGGCGGAGCCGCCGGTTCACATCCCGCCGAAGCCGCCGCTTCCGGCGGCCACCGAGGTGCTTCCCTCACCGGGGATCAAACGCGCCGCGCGCATCCTGCTCGCGCTGTACATCGTCGCGCTGACGCTGATCGCGATCTGGCCCGTCCCGGTCGATCGGGGAGCCGGTCCGGCGCTCCGCCTGATCGGCCGGATCATCCCGATCCTCACCTACGCGCGCATCGAGTTCGCCTCGAACATCCTCCTGTTCGTGCCGCTCGGGGTGCTGCTCGCGCTCATCCTCTCGCGCCGCTACCTGGTCGTGCCGATCGCGTTCGTCACGACCGTCGTCATTGAGTCGGTCCAGGGGATCGCGCTCGCCCTGCGCACTCCGAGCGTCATGGATGTCGTCGCCAACGTGACAGGTGCCTGCATCGGCCTGCTTCTCGTGGCGATGTTCGAGTGGTGGCGCCGACCCGGTGACCGGGCCGGCTGACTCCGAGCGGAACCGCTACGGGCGTCCCATGCCGTAGTAGGTCCAGCCCGCAGCGCGCCAGGCTGCGGCGTCGAGGCAGTTGCGTCCGTCCACCACGATGCGACCCTCGGTGAGTGACGCGGCGTGCTCGGGGTCGAGCTCGCGACGGTATTCATCCCACTCCGTGACGACGATCACGGCATCGGCGCCCCGCAGTGCGTCGTCGCGGTCCGCGACGTATGTGAGCTGAGGATGCAGGCGCGACGCGTTCTCGATCGCCGCCGGGTCGGTGAGGGTCACGTCCGCGCCGAGGCCGTGCAGCCGCACCGCGACGTCGAGCCCGGGTGAGTCGCGGATGTCGTCGCTGTGCGGCTTGAACGCCGCCCCGAGCACCGTGATCTTCTTGGTGTAGACCGATCCGCCGAGCGCGTCGACCATGAGCTGGGCCGCGCGGTCGCGGCGGCGCAGGTTGATGGCGTCGACCTCGCGCAGGAAGCTGACGGAATCGCCGCGCCCGAGCTCCTCGGCGCGCGCCGCGAAGGCCCGGATGTCCTTCGGCAGGCAGCCGCCGCCGAAGCCGATCCCCGCTCCCAGGAAGCGGCGTCCGATGCGCGCATCGTGACCGATGGCGTCGGCGAGCTGTGTGACGTCGGCGCCCGTGACCTCGGCGATCTCGGCCATCGCGTTGATGAACGAGATCTTCGTCGCGAGGAACGCATTGGCTGCGACCTTGACCAGCTCGGCGGTCGCATAATCCGTGACGATGAAGGGCGTCCCCTTCGCGACCGCCGGGTGGTAGACCTCGCGCAGGATGCCGGCCGCCCGCTCGCCGTCGTCACCCTCGGGCACGCCCGCCACGAGGCGGTCGGGATCGATCGTGTCCTTCACGGCCCAGCCTTCGCGCAGGAACTCCGGGTTCCAGATGAGCGTCGCGCCCCTCTCCGAGACGCGCGGCGCGAGCCCCGCCGCCGTGCCGACCGGCACGGTCGACTTACCGGCGACGAGGTCGCCCTCGCTCAGATACGGGAGCAGGCCGTCGACGGCCGCATTGACGTAGGTGAGGTCGGCGGCGTAGCCGTCCTTCTGCTGGGGCGTGCCGACGCCCACGAAGTGCACCTTCGCCCCCTTCGCCTCGGCGAGGTCGGTGGTGAAGTGGAGGCGCCCCGACTGGATCCCCTCGGTGAGGATCTCCTGCAGCCCGGGCTCGAAGAACGGCGCGAGGCCCTGCGAGAGCGCGTCGATCTTGCGCTGGTCGACGTCGATTCCGACCACCTCGTGGCCGATCGAGGCCATGGCGGCCGCATGCACCGCGCCCAGGTAGCCGCATCCGATGACTGAAAGGCGCATGGAACTCCTCGAGCTGTGAAACGTGCAGAAAGGAGGCCAGCACCGTCGGCGGCCGGAGCATCCGGGGATTCCGGATACCTCTCTCTACCAGATCCATGTTTCACCCTCGCAACGGGGACCCACCGCAGGCATCGACGCGCTCCGGCCGTGCGCGCCCACCCCCGCTGGACCCGACAGGATAGGCCCCATGAGCTTCCTCCCCGCCGACCTCTACGCGCGCATCGAGCAGTCCATGCCGATCGCGTGCGTCGACTTCATCCCGGTGCGCACTCGTGCCGGCACGCGCGAGATCGGGCTCATCCTGCGAGACTCGCCCTTCGGCCGCGTGTGGTGCCACCTAGGCGGCCGCATCCTGCGGGGAGAGACGATCGCCGGCGCGCTCCAGCGTCATGCACGCGACACCCTCGACACCGGCCTGCGCCTGGAGGCCGACCCGCAGCCCGACGACGTGTATCAATGGTTCCCGCCCGAGATCCGCCCCGCCGACGGTCTGCCGCACGGCAACGACCCGCGCAAGCACGCGATCGGCCTGTCGTTCCTCGTCGAGCTCGACGGCGATCCGTCACCGCGCAACGAGGCTCTCGCCTTCGAATGGATGCCGCCGCACGACCTCCCGCAGCCGCTCTGGCCGGGCACCGACGTCCTGATCGGTCGGCTCGGTCTCATGACGACTCCGGAGGGTTGACGCGGCGCCTCGCACTGCCCCCCAGCAGTCCGCACACCCCCGCACCGTAGGTCACACACCGCGCCTGAATAAAGGCGTGCACGCACCCTTGACGCTCCCGCCTGCTTCCGTCATCCTGACCTCAGGCAGGCCGCCTTCGGTGGGGGAGTTGGCCGCAATTGACCGCCGCGCGACGGTGTCGTCTCGGGGCGTCGTCCTGGAGGATGCCATGGCCGAGCACCAGTTCACGATCAGGCAGGATCCCGCGACAGGCCAGTGGTCGGTCCAGTCCCCGGACGGTGTGCGGCGCACTCCGGAGACGCGCACCCAACAGGAGGCGCTGGATGTCGTGCGCACCCTCACGCCCGCTGGTGCGAAGGGCCGCGTTCGCGTCGTGAGCGCCTCCCCCGGCACGACGCCGAGAATCGTCACCGTCAACGGCGGGGGCACACCGCCGACCGCCGCCGGCCAACCGGAGCCGCTCACCCTGACGGACGCGGCAGCAGGCATCGGCGCCGCCGCCGCGCGCCTGAGGGGCGAGGGCTTCGACCCCGACGGGGACGGTGAGGCCGACGGCGACGACGTGCTCGACGACCTGCTTCAGCGCGGCCCCGACACCCAGAGCAAGCGGGTGTTCACGGCAGCCCGCGGGTGGATGAACGTAGCCATCATGCTTCTCTCCTTCCTCGGGGCGGTGATTGGAGTGCCGCTGATCGCCCCGTGGATAGAGGGCGGCGTCGTCGGTGTCGCGCTCTCTACACTCGCGCTTTCGGGCGGCGCCTTCCTCGCGGGCATGGTGTTCCTCTCGAAGCAGGTCGACATGCAGACCCGCTCGGGCGCGACGTGGGGCGCGGTGATCCTGGCGGGCTCGTTCCTCGTCTCCACCTGGGTCGCCACGGCCCTCGGGCAGCCCGCACCGGACCTCGAGAGTCCCCAGTTCGTGGCGACCATCGAGCGCGCCTTCACTTTTGGGGGTGCGCTCGACTTCCGCATCGTCGCCGCAGCATTGGCCGCCCTCGGGTACATCCTCTTCGGCTCGGCGGAGGTGTACGGCTGGGGCGGAGCGTTCTTGTCCATCGTGTGCGGCCTGCTGATCGCGTGGCGCGCCGTCGATCTCTGGGCGGGCGTGAAAGGGGTGCCGACTTCATGAGTCTCAGCGCGAGCGATGAGAATGCCACGGCGCCGAAGCAGGGCCTCGGCTGGGAGCGGTCGAGCGGTGACCCCGCCGGGACCGGCATCTGCCTCTCGGGTGGCGGCATCCGTGCGGCGATGTTCAGCCTCGGGGTGCTGCAGGTGCTTCAGGGGGAGCGCGGCCTGATGTTCGGATCACGCGCCGCGCAATTCGTGTCGGCCGTCTCGGGGGGCTCCTACATCGGCTCCGCCTACGTGAGCAACGGCGCCGCGCTCATCGCCCAAGGACGAAAGCCGAAGGACACGATCCCGCCTTTCGCGATGGGCACTCCCGAGGAGCGACACGTCCTCGCCCGCGGGAAGTACCTCCTCACCCCGTTGCCCACGCGCGTCGTCCAGCTGATCGCCGGGGTGCTCGCAGGACCGCTCGCACTGGCCGCCGTGCTCATCTGGACGGGGTTCATCCTCGCCGACCTTGCGCTCGTCGTGGTCTGGCTCTCCATCGGAATGGGCCTGCCCCTGTGGTTCGACGGCTGGCCGTGGTGGGCAACCGTACCGGTTGGCGCGGCTGCGACGATCACGGTGGGTCGACAGCTCTTCCAGCCACGTACGGCGACCACCGTGGTGATGAGTCTCGTCGCGCTCGCGGTGATGCTCGTGGCGCTGCCCGCCGCGGTGGTGTCGCTCGCCGCGCTCGGCTGGACCAGCACGGCCGGCGGCTGGATCTGGCTGATCCTGCTCGCCTCCGTCCTGGTTGCGGCATCCGCCGTCGTCACCTCCGTGGCCTCCCGCAAGAAGATCGAGTCGCCGCTGTTCGGGATGCTGGAGCGCATCGCGGTCGCCGCGCTCATGCTCATCGTGGTCGGCGCGGCGATGATGTTCATGGTGCCGTTCGTGGCGGAGGTCCTGCTGACGCCGGACTCTTACATGCCGTCGTCTGCAGCGGTGTGGTGGATGGTGGCCGGCCTCGTCGCCCCGTTCCCGGTCGCGTGGCTGCTTCGGAGGGTCGCGCTCCACCAGTTCTACCGGGAGGGGCTCCGCAACTCCTTCGGCGTCTTGCGCAATGGCGGTGAAGCCGATGTGCCCGACCAGCCGCGCCTGTTCTCCGACCTGGACGTGGGGCCCGCCGTGCCCCGCCTCCTCATCAGCGCGACGGCCAACGGCCACAGCGGCCGGCACGCCTTCGACGGCTTCGTCTTCTCGCACGATCGGTGCGGCATCCCGAACACCGACATGTGGCACGCGACTCGAAAGCTCGAGCTCGCTCGCACGGACGGATATCTCTTCGCGGCCCCGGAGAGCGTGGTCACCCTGCCCACGAGCGTCGCCGCGACCGGTGCTGCCCTGAGCGCGAGCATGGGCCGGTACTCCAAGCCGAGTGCGCGCATGCTGTTCGCGCTCTTCAACATCCGCATCGGTCGCACAATCCCGAGCGTGGGGCGGGAGGACCGGCGCACGGCAGTCGCGAGACTGGAGTCACCGGGTCGAGTGCGCACGCGCACGGCCCTGCTTCCCGGACTCGACGATCTCGTCGCCGAGATGCTCGGAGTGCAGGGCCCGAACATGTACGTGAGCGACGGCGGCCACTACGACAACCTCGGACTCATCACCCTGCTGCACGCGAGATGCGAGACCATCTGGTGCGTCGATGCCAGCCCCAAGCCAGCAGGCGACTGTCCTGACCTCAAGCGAGCCATCGAGCTCGCCACGGAACTCGACATCAGGATCGACCTCGACACGAGCGCCTTCGGCACGACCACGCCCGGCGTGTTCCCCAGGACTCACACCAAGGGCACGGTGCACTACCAGGACGGCAAGACCGCCGATCTGCACGTCATCAAGCTCGGCCTGCACCCCGCCAATCTCGGGGAGTTCGAGTCCTACCGGCAGACCGACCGGAAGTTCCCTCACCACCCCACGGGCGACCAGCTCTACCCCGCCGCGCGAATGAAGATGTACCGCGACCTGGGCCGCGATAATGCGAAAAGGTGCCTCGACGAGATCGCCTCGAACCAGACCTCGACCGCAGCGCCAGGCAATCCCCAGCCCATCAACCCCGAACCCCCCAAACCTCATGCCGCCCGGTAGTCGCCCACCCACCAGTCCGCGACGTCGGCCATCTCCTCGCCGACCGCGATGTGCTGCGGGTCGGCGCGATACGCCGCGAAAGTGGCCTCGTCGGCGAACGTCGAGTCGAGCACGATGACGCGCCCCTTGCGGCCGTCGAGCGAGCGCTCGACGCGCAGCGACTCCACCATCGCCAGCTCCGAGAGGCTCTCGAGGCTTGCGATGGCGGAGTCGACAGCATCCGGTGTCACCCCGTCGCAGACGCGGAAGAGCACGATGTGCCGAAAGCCCATGCGCTACTGGCGGAGGGCGCCGACGTTGTCGCGGTACCAGGCGACCGTGCGCTCCAGGCCCTCCTCGAGGGTGATGCGCGAGCGCCAGCCCGCCTCGGCGAGCTTCGACACATCGAGGAGCTTCTGCGGCGTGCCGTCGGGCTTGGTGGTGTCCCACTCGGTCTCACCCGCGAAGCCCACCACGTCCCCGATCGTCTCGGCGATCTCGCGGATCGTCACGTCGGTGCCCGTGCCCACGTTCACCTGCTCGGGCCCGTCGTAGTGCTCGAGCAGGTGCAGCACGGCGTCGGCCATGTCGTCGGCGTGCAGGAACTCCCGCCGCGGCGTGCCGGTGCCCCAGTTGGTCACGGTGGTCGCACCCGAGGAGGCCGCCTCGTCGTACCGGCGGATGAGCGCCGGAAGCACGTGCGACCCCTTCGGCGAGAAGTTGTCGTTCGGACCGTAGAGGTTGGTCGGCATCGCCGAGATCCACGGCAGCCCGTACTGGCGGCGCACCGCCTGGGTGTGCAGGATGCCGGCGATCTTCGCGATCGCGTACGCATCGTTCGTCGGCTCGAGGTGCCCGGTGAGCAGGGAGTCCTCCTGGATCGGCTGCTCGGCGAACTTCGGGTAGATGCACGACGACCCGAGGAACGCCACGCGCTCCACGCCGACGGCGAGCGCGGCATCCAGCACGTTCACCTGGATGCGCATGTTGTCGCTCAGGAAGTCGACCGGATAGGTGCTGTTGGCGAGGATCCCGCCGACCTTCGCGGCGGCGAGCACGACATAGCGCGGCTTCGCCTCAGCGAGGTAGGCGAAGACGGCATCGCGGTCTTTGAGGTCGAGCTCTGCCGACGTCTTGCCGACGACGTTCTCGAATCCGGATGCCTCGAGCTTGCGCACGATCGCCGAGCCCACGAGTCCGCGGTGCCCCGCGACGTAGAAGGTGGCGTCGCGGTCGAGCTCGCCGGGGGAGTAGTCCACTCCGTCGGATGCCGTCATGCCGCGACCGACCACGACTGCAGCGCGACCGAATCGATCCACGGCCGGCCCTCGTGCTCCAGCGCCGTGACGTCGGCGTCGACCATGATCTTCGCGAGCGCGAGCCCGTCGATCGAGGCCACCCAGCCGAGCTCTTCGCGGGCCTTGGTGGGGTCGCCGACCAGCGCGTCGACCTCGGTGGGCCGCAGGTACCGCTCGTCGAACTTCACGTACTTCTGCCATTCGAGCCCCACGTGCCCGAACGAGGTCTCGAGGAAGTCCTTGATCGTGTAGCCGACGCCGGTGGCGAGCACGTAGTCGTCGGGGGTGTCGGCCTGCAGCATCCGCCACATGCCCTCGACGTATTCGGCGGCGTAGCCCCAGTCACGGATCGACTCGAGGTTGCCGAGGTAGAGCTCCTTCTGCTCGCCGGCGGCGATGCGCGCGACGGCTCGCGTGATCTTGCGGGTGACGAAGGTCTCGCCGCGACGGGGCGACTCGTGGTTGAAGAGGATGCCGTTCACGGCGAAGAGGCCGTAGGCCTCGCGATAGTTCTTCGTGATCCAGTAGCTGTACAGCTTCGCTGCGGCGTAAGGCGAGCGCGGGTAGAACGGCGTCGTCTCGCTCTGCGGGGGCGGGGTCGCGCCGTAGAGCTCCGACGACGAGGCCTGGTAGAACCGGGTCTCGATGCCCGAGAGCCGCACGGCCTCGAGCAGGCGGATCGACCCCGTACCGGTGGTGTCGGCGGTGTGCTCGGGCTCGTCGAACGACACGCGCACGTGCGACTGCGCGGCGAGGTTGTAGACCTCGTCCGGGTTGATCTCGGCCATGAGCGTGACGAGGCGTGCCCCGTCGCTCAGGTCGCCGTAGTGCAGGAAGAGCTTCGCCGACGGGTCGTGCGGGTCGACGTAGAGGTGGTCGATCCGAGCCGTGTTGAACGTCGAGGCACGGCGGATGAGTCCGTGCACCTCGTAGCCCTTCGCGAGGAGCAGCTCAGCGAGGTATGAGCCGTCCTGTCCAGTGATTCCGGTGATGAGTGCGCGCTTGGTCAAGGCCGTGCTCCGTTTCTGTCGTGCTCATGTGGTCAGCGTGTCCTGCACGCCTGTGGCGACGCGGTCATCACTGGTGATGAGTCGCGTCAACATTTCGGTGAAAACGTCGATTGCGGACTCTTCATCGAGCACGGTGGAACGGTAGAGACGGCCGTTGGCGCCCAGGCGCCGTGAGCCGTCGGGATCAGCTGCGAGCGCACTCGCAGCGTCGAGCAGTGCCGCCGGGTCGCCGGCGGGGACGACCACTCCGGCGTCGGCACTGCGGATCTCGTCGGCCGTGATCCCGGTGACGTCGGTTGCGGCGACGACGGGGCGACCAGCAGAGAAGTAGGAGGTGAGCTTGGACGGGACGGCCATCTCTGACACGCCCGGCCGTTCGTTCACGAGCAGGCAGTCGGTGCTCGCGAGGGCGGCGGCGAAGTCAGCATCGTTGAGCGGCGAGAGAAACTGGAGGGTCGGGATGCCGGTGCCGGCGTCCTTGAGACGCGCGAGGTCGGATCCCGCGCCGAGCAGCACGAAGCGAACGCGCTCGCCGCGTTCGGCCGCGAGCCGCGCCGCGTCGATCACGTTGTCGAGCCCCTGCTTGATGCCCATGTTGCCCGCGTGCAGCACCACGGTCTCGTCGTCGGCCCATCCGAACTGCGAGCGGGTGGCGGCGACATCCACTTCGGGTGCGGGCGAGAGGTGCGTCCAGTTGCGCACGACCTCGATGCGATCGCGCGGGATGCCGAAGTCCTCACTCACCCGCGTGGCGAAGCGGTCGTGGATCACGACGACGCGATCGGCGCTGCGCAGCAGCCATCCCTCGATGAGCGCCATGATCCTGACGGTCAGGCCCTTCGCCTGCCCGGTCTCCGACAGGCCGAGCGTGTAGAGGTCCTGCACCCATACGACGAACGGAGTGTCGCGGTGGCTGATGCGGGCCTTGAGCGCCGCGAGCGCCGACGAGATGAGGGCGGGAGAGACCGCGACGATCGCGTCGGCATCCTTCCACCGGCGCCCACCCAGACGCGCCCCGAAGCTGAGCTCCGATGCGACTCGGCGGAGTCCCTTCGGCGTGCGCGGCACGTAGTGGCGAAGGCGTGTGACGTCGACTCCGTCCAGATGTTCGCTACGCGACCACTGTCCGTAACCTGCGTTTATTCTCCAGTCCGGATAATGGGGATGCGCCGTCAAGACGCGGGTGATGAAGCCTCGGCGAGCTAGGCCCCGAGCCATCGAACCCGTGTACGGCGATATGCCAGTCGGCTCCGGGGGGTAGTTCAACCCGAGGAGCAGAACCTTCTGTGAGCGGCGAGGCATGGGTCCGAGGCTAGCGTCACTGCCGTTTCGGTCTGGTTACGGGAAAGGGAAGCGTTGTGACAGAAGTGCCGGTGATCGACCTCTCGAAAGCCCCCGGTGAGCGCACTGCCTGGGATCGCCCGACCTACGTCGTGTACCTCTGGGCGATCTGCGAATTGCTGTTTGTGACGAATTCCTGGCAGATCAGCTCGTCGCTTCGCGTAAAGGTTCTGCGCGCTTTCGGCGCGGAAATCGGCGAGAGCGTGGTGTTTCGCCCGCGCACCCGAGTGAAGTTTCCGTGGAAGCTGCACATCGGCGACCGGTCGTGGATCGGCGAGGGAGTGTGGTTTCATAACCAAGACCACATCTATATCGCCAACGACGTCGTCATCTCACAGGAGACGTTCTTGACGACAGGTTCGCACGCACACCGCCGAGACATGGCGCTCATCACCCGCCCGATCCACATCGAGGCCGGCGCCTGGATCACGTCCCGCTGCGTCGTGCTCGGCGGCACCCGCGTGGGGCGGTCGGCGCTTGTTCGTCCACTCACCCTTCTCGATGGCGGAGAGATCCCCGTCGGTGAGATCTGGGGTGGCAACCCGGCTGCCTACGTGGCCGAACGATTCTCAGGAGCAGCAGCATGACGCGCATCTCGAAGATCTCCGTGATCGTGCTGACGAAGAACGAGGAAGCCGGGCTCGGCAACACGCTCGAGAAGCTCAAGAACTTCGACGATGTCATCGTCGTCGACTCGCTCAGCGAGGATCGCACGGTCGAGATCGCTCGGGCGCACKGCGCCCGCGTCGTGGACTTTGCCTGGAACGGCGAGTACCCCAAGAAAAAGCAGTGGGCGCTCGAGAATGCGGGCGTCGTGAACAAGTGGGTGCTGCTTTTGGATGCCGATGAGTTTCCCTCGGTGTCTCTCGTGAAAGAACTCGTGGACCTTCAGTCGACGCTCGAGACCACTGATTTCGGGGCATACGACATCAACCTGCTCTATCGGTTCGCCGGCAAGTACCTCCGGTACGGACATGTCGTCACGAAGCGCTCCCTGCTGCACGTCGAGCGTGCGAGCTTCCCGGTGATCGATGACCTGAACGCGCCTGGCATCCGCGAGGTCGAGGGTCACTACCAGCCCGAGTCGATTGCCCCGCTTGGCAAGCTGAAGAACCGCATCGTGCACGACGACCGCGATCCTGTCTCGAGCTGGTTCGCACGCCACAACCGCTACTCGGACTGGGAAGCGCACCTGCGCATGAACGAGGAGCTGCGCAAAGACATCGCGAGCAAGCGCACGCTTAAGGGCAAGATCTTCGACACCGTGCCGTTCAAGCCCGCCCTATTCTTCGGGTACGCGTACGTCGCCCGCGCCGGCTTCCTCGACGGACGCGCCGGCTTCGATTACGCGACTGCCCTTTCCACGTACTACTGGCAGATTGGCGTCAAGACCCGGGAGCTTGTGCGCGAGACAGCGGACGCTTCGTGARTCGCTCGCTGTCGATCGGTGTGATCGGTGGAGGCACCGTTGCGCTGTACGTGGCGGCCAAGCTCGCCAAGTCCGCCTCAGTCACGGTCTTTGAGGCAGACGCGGGCAGTTCCGCTCTGGACCTTCTGCTGGGCGCGGATCGTGTGCTCGGTTCACACGCCGGAAGTACCGATGCGTGGATGTCGGCATGGGGCGGGACAAGCAAGATCTGGGGAGGTCAGCTGCTCCCTTGGGAGCGCTGGGAGTTCGATGGGCTCACGGGCGCTCCTTGGCCGCTGAGCTACGAAGAGCTGCTCCCCCACTACGAGGCGGTCCGCACGAACTTGGGGCTTCCTTCACTGCATCGATTGATTCATGAGGACAGCGCAAACGAAGCGGAGGTCCTCAGCTCCGACGAGAACTTCACCGTGCGGCGCTCGACGTGGATGACCAGGAAGCAACGTGATTTCACGAGGAACGCATCTCTGTCACGAGAGCTAGCCACGGTTCGCACAAAACGCGGTGCCACCGTCGACCGCTTCGAGCCATACGGCGACCAGTTCCGGATTCACTATCAGGATCGCGCTTCTAGCCAGTGGTTCGTCGACGTCGTCGATCGGGTTGTGATTGCGGCGGGCACTCTGGGGAATGTCCGCGTTCTGGCGAAGTCTCTGCCAACGGGTTCGAGCGAAGTCCTAGGGCGGGGATTCATGGACCACGTCTCTGCCCGAGTCGGCCAATTTCAGGTCTCCGACTGGGACCGATTCCGTCAGGCGTTCGCGCACCGCCGTCGTGGGAATGTAAGAAGCACCTTCAAACTCGTGGCCACTCCGCAGCTGATTCGTCGGGAGTCGGTTCTTCCCGCCTATGCCCACTGGGAGTTCGATGTGCAGCAGTCCGCGCTTCGGCAGCTCGCGCGCGGCAAGGTGAAGCAACAGACCATCCGTTATGCGCCTCGAGAGCTAGTAGAAGTGGGGGGCGCGGCTGCACATGCCGTGCGGCAGCGGCAACGTCTCCTTCCGAAGTTCGCGACGCCCTACTTGCGAGTTGACGTCGAGCAGGCGCCCGATGTCACTCGCTCGATCGCCTGGCGCTCGAACAGCGGCGAGGGCCATATGGAAGTCCAGTGGGATGTCAATGATGCTGAGCGAGCGTCGATCGC
Source organism: Microbacterium sp. P5_B6 (assembly GCF_056400345.1). Taxonomy (NCBI): domain Bacteria; kingdom Bacillati; phylum Actinomycetota; class Actinomycetes; order Micrococcales; family Microbacteriaceae; genus Microbacterium; species Microbacterium sp. P5_B6. The sequence continues at coordinate 79,954 of NZ_JBFULL010000012.1, forward strand.
GCGGGTCGGGGTGCTCGCGTCGGAGCGGATTCTCGGCGCCAACTGTGGGGTGACTCACGCGGAGCCGGTTGAGAGCCGTGACTTCGTAGACACAAAACACATGATGGGGGGCGCCCGAATGGGGCGCAGCGCGGCCGACTCCGTGGTGGATCCGCAGTGCCAGATTCATGGCATGAGCGGCGCCTGGGTTGCGGGCGCTTCCGTCTTCCCTTCCGGCGGCGTCGCAAATCCTACGTTCACGGCCCTCGCGCTAGCAGACCGAATGGCGGGGCGAATTGACTGAGTCCCTCCTCGATCGGCTGGGCGTCGGCATGGCCACGGTCATGCGTGAGCCGGACGCGGCGCGCCGCGAACACCTTCTGGACGTCGCGTACGAACTGGGGTTTCGATACTTCGATACGGCGCCGATCTACGGCTTCGGCACAGCTGAGGCTGAGATAGGCAAGCTCGTCGAGCGTGGGGCAACGGGTCTACAGGTGGCCACGAAGTTCGGCCGGGATGTGACTCGCGGTGGGTCGCTTATCCGCAAAGTTCAGCAGCCGGCGCGTCGCCTCGTGAAGGCCCTTCCGGGCGTGCGGAGTGTCTTTCGCAGAACAAGCGGTGGAGTGCGCTCCGCCGAGGCGCCGAGCCTTGAGGAATTCCTGCGGAATCTCGATTCAAGTCTCACCGCGCTGCGTTTGGAATCGGTGGACGCCTACCTCGCGCATGAGATCGCGTGGAGCGACGGATGGACCAGGCTGTGGGAGCAACTCCATTCGGTCAACCTCCCTGTTGGCTCGATCGGCCTCGCAGGTTCGTACGACCTGCTTGAGTCGTATCCGAAGGCCGTCGTGAGTACGTCAGAGGTGATGCAGCTCCCGCTGGCGGATGCAGCGCTCGATGGTGATGCGGACGTGCTTTACGCGGCCGTGTCAACTCTAAGAGCAAAGTTCACGGCACGAATCGCGGCCCGGCCGGATCTGCTTGAGCATTGGGGAGTCYCCGTTGACACCGAGGACCATTCGGTCACCTGCCTAATGGTCGCCGCGGCGCTGAGGAGAGTCCCGCAAGCTCGCATTCTCGTCGGCACAACGTCCGTGTCACACCTCAACACCCTCGCGGCCGAGGTGCCCGAGTGGACCGAGTCGAAGTCTGTGGATTGGAATGCCGTGGACGCGGATCTGTTTGGACAGGAAGCAGGAGCCAGCGCATGAAGGTCGTCCAGGTAATCTCCGTAGTCGCCACGAAGTATGGCGGGCCATCCACAGGGAGCGTCGAGCTGAACAAGCAGCTCAACCACCGCGGAGTCGATGCCATCCTCCTTACGTCTCGCCTCAATGGATCGGAGGCGCAACTGACAGATGACGACGTGCGGGGATTGAGCCAAGGTGGAGCTCGCATCCAGGCCTATAGCGCAAGCGCCCCCCGCCGCCTGCAAAACAGCTGGAGACTACTTCGTGCCATCGACCGCGAGGTTCGTGATGCCGACCTCGTCCACATGCACGGACAGTACTTGATCCCACATGCGGCGGCATATCTCGCGGCGCGCAGGTGGAAGGTTCCGTACGGGGTGCAGCCGCACGGCGGGCTTGAGCCATACCAGCGGGCCCAGTCGCGGACGCAGAAGGCGATATATGGATGGCTAATCGGCCGGCGCATTCTCCAAAACKCCCGGTACATCCAGTTCGCCTCCGAGTCTGAGGCGCGGAACGCGTCCGATGTTATTCGCACTGATCAGGTGCGGATTGCGCCCCTTGGAGCGACGCTGACTACGGCGAGGTCGATCCCGTCTGTAGATGAGTGGCTCGAAGGAACGCCCAGAGCTTCCGCCTACTTGTTCCTGGGCCGGCTTGCCAGGAAGAAACGGCCAGACATCCTTTTGAAAGCATGGGCAGAGAGTCAGATTGGGCATTCGGGCGCCCGTCTCGTGATTGCCGGTCCGGACGACGAGTTCACTGTGAGCGAGCTCCGCGAGCTGGCGACAGACCTGGGAGTTGGGGACCAGGTAATGTTCACCGGTCGCGTTGACGCGCACGAGCGCTCATGGCTCTACGGCCGTTCAGGGGTGTTCGTGCTTCCGTCAGAGAACGAGAATTTCGCCCTTACGGTAGCGGAGGCGATGCTTGCCGGTTGCTCCTCTCTCGTCACTCGCCAGGTCGCTGCCTCCCAATACGTGGAGGCGAGTGACGGCGGAGTTGTGATTGATTCCGTAGACAAGTTGCCGGGCGCGCTCATCGAGGCGATGGCGAACAGTGATGCCGCCGGCGCCCAGGGTGGTCGCGCCCAACGGTACGCGTCCGAGCACCTCACGTGGGGCGCCCTCGCGGACTCGCTCGTATCAGGAGCGAGCGAACCGGCGGTATGAGCCAGGTGATGCTGAAATCCATGGTCGCGTCCGCTGGTGCGCGCATGGCAGTCCTTCCGATCACAGCTGTCGCGTCGGCATTGACGACCTACTTGATCGTCGGCTACGCGGGCGCTGAGATGTTCGGCTACGTGAGTTTGATAGCCACGCTGTTTCTATTGCTTCCGTTCGCGGACCTCGGCCTTGGTGCTGCAATCGTCAATCGAGTGGCCGGGTCTTCCACAGACCCGGATGTAGACGGCGCTCGCGCACTCACACGGTCGGCCTTTATCGCCCTGGTCTTTTCGGCCAGTGGACTTATCTTGCTTGCTCTGGCCGCGGCCGCGACCGGCGCTCTCGCCCGATTCCTTGGCCTGGGCGAGCTCGATGCGGCGTCGACCAACATTGCGGTGTTCACAGCGATCGCGCCATTCGCAATCTCCTTGCCGTTCGGAGTCGGGCAGCGCGTTCTTCTCGGACTCCGTAAGAATCATCTTGTCAACATCTACTCGGCGACGGCCCCCGTCACGACGGTGGCGCTGACTTGGCTCATGATCCAGGCGGATGTCCCGCCGCTMCTTCTGGCGACTGCTTCGTCACTCGGTGTGCTCGCTTCGTCGGTAGTCGCGTTCGTTGTGTCTCTGCGAGTCAGCGGGTGGGGTGGGCGATTCTTCCGGCGTCCCGCTCAAGCAACTTCGCGCCGGGAGCTGTGGAGCGCCGCGGCTCCGATGATAGTCATCGCGATTGCCGTTCCCGTCGGACAACAGAGCGGTCGGCTCATCATTTCTCGGCTTGGTACCGCGACAGAACTCGCAGAATATGCGGTGGCCTTTCAGTTCTATCTTCCGACACTGTCGGTTGCCGCGACTGCTGGAGTCGCTCTTTGGCCAATCTTTGCGGGGACCCGTGCGAACAACCGAAAGCCGCTGATTCGCGCTCTCGGCATAATGGCAGCGTTGGGAACGGTTCTCGGGCTAGGCTACGGGATCTTGATCCGTCCGATCGCCAGCATAGTGACGCACAGTGAAGTGACTGTCGACCCTTCTATGGCTTGGGTGCTCGCCCTTCAACTGCTGATCATGTCGGTGCACCAGGCGGCCGCCACTCTTCTAACCACGCCGCGCATGCTGGGCTTCCAGGCGGCTTGCGCCGTTGCGATGGCCGGACTATCGATCATCTTTGGGGTATTGCTAGTTCCAGAGTTGGGTGGCACAGGAGTTGCATTGGGTGCGGTGATCGGTCTTGTGCTCGGCCAGGTGGTGCCGGGCCTGATCGCTTCGTGGAGGGTCACAAGGCATGAGAAATAGCACCGTACGAATCTCAATCTATAATCCAAATGTTACAAATCCATACGCGGTCGAAGTTGCAAACCTGCTGGCGACAAAGACGAACAAAGTAACTCTCTGGAATGCGCGATCTAACACTTCAGTCCTCCCGCCTAACGTGCATGCTCGTCCAGTTTTGGCAGCTGAAAAGGGATCGCAGGCACCGATCTCTCGCGCTCTGGCTCGCGTGATGGGCCCCCTACATGTTGCGCTGTCCGCTGGACGACGAGACGTGCTCATAGTGGCATGGATTAAGGATCCCTGGGACGCGTTCGTAATGACGGCGCGGGCAGCGCTCGTCGGGCGCACGCTAGTGGTTCACCATAATCCACCMCAAATCCGTGGCGAGAGTCGGATAGCGAGGCAGGAGCGGTCGCTTTTGCGGGTTGCGTATCCAATTGTTCATACGCAGCGATTGCGTGAGGTAGTAGCACTCGAGTACCCGTCAGTTAAGGTGGCTGGGCATCCTCCTTATGCCAACACGATCGCCCACAGTTTCGTTGGATCTCCCACGAAATCAAGCGCGTACGCCTTCGTGGGAAAGCTTCGCCCCGACAAAGGCGCCGATCTGCTGACGAAGATTGCGGCGAGCACCTCATCCAGCTGGACTATCAGGTTCATCGGAGCCGGTGAGGTTCCCGCGGAACTCTCCGACGCGCTAGTCGCGCTGGGTGTGTCGATTGAGAATCGACCCGAGGACTACAGGCCTGATGACGCCACGTTGGTACGCTCACTCTCAGAATGTTGCGCGC
>NZ_JBFULL010000013.1:0-80537 GCF_056400345.1 Microbacterium sp. P5_B6
GTTACAAGGGGATCTGTTTCCCCGAGGCGATCATCTACAACTCTGCGGACGAATTCGTCGGCTACCTGATGCCTGAGGCCAAGGGTGTGGAATTGAGCCGCTCGGTCTTCGTGCCTCAACTCCTATTGACAAAGTTCCCGAGATGGACTCGGAAGGACACCCTTCAACTCTGCCTCACGATCCTCGACAAGATCCAATACCTCAATAGTCGACGCGTGATCCTGGGAGACATCAACGCCGCAAACATCCTCGTCGTTTCTCCCACCGAGGTGTACTTCGTTGACTGCGACAGCTACCAGATCGAGGGCTACCCATGCCCGGTCGGCACGGCGCACTTTACGCCCCCGGAAGTGAGCGGCAAGGACTTCAAGACCTTCCTCCGCACGCAGGAGATGGAGAACTTCGCCATCGCAACGTTGCTCTTCATGATCATGCTCCCCGGCAAGGCCCCGTACTCGGCTGTTGGCGGAAGCACACCCGTCGAGAACATCAGAGCCGGCGCGTTCGCTTACGAAGGCGGGGACGATACGCTCCCTCCGGGACGGTGGGGCTTCATCTGGAACCACACGACGTTCAAGGTTCGGCGTGCCTTCTACGAGACCTTCAAGCGCGGCGAGCCGCACTTCGCACCCGCGAAGCGCTATTCCGCTGGCGAGTGGTCCGAGATGTTCTCCGCGTATCTGAAGAGCGCCAGCAAGATGCTGAGCAACGATGCCATGGCGATGCACATCTTCCCCACTCGGCGAAAGATGAAGATGTGCAAGGCCGACGGGTGTGAGCGACGATTCATCCCAACCGAGGAAAACCTCTACATCTTCTGCGATCAGCACCTCAAACGACCGGCGGGGTCGACCGCGTCCCGTTCGTATGGGTACCAGTCGTCTGTACCGGCGGGCTATCGAACCGTCAGCACGGCCCCACAAACTGTTCGGTGCAAAAATCCAACGTGCCAGCGAACGTTTACTCCGTCACGGAGCAGGGCCGAATATTGCAATGACTGCTGGCGGGACGTCGGGTGCCGAAAGTGCCGCTACGTCGCTGCGAAATGGATGCACGACGAGCGCAACGGTCTTTGCCGCCAATGTTATGAGGCCGAGCAGCGCCTCCCGCCGAAGCACCCGACGACCACTAAGAGCAAGGTTGCGACGCCGGCCGCGAAGAGCACCGTTGCATGGGGTGCCATTGCCGGTTGGGGTATTGCCATCACAATCGCAATCACGATCATTTCTGCCCTCGCCTCCGGCGGCGGTAACTGAACACTAGGAAGAAGGATCACCAAATGGCCGCTGAAAGCCTCATCGGGCTTGACGATCTCGTCGACAACCCAACCGCGCGCGTAGCGATCAGTCTCTGCCTCGACTGTTCCTACTCAATGTCTGGACCGTCAATCAAGGAGCTCAACGCGGGCGTCGCTTCGTTCTACAAGGCGATCAATGACGACGAGATCGCCAGGTACTCGGCCGAAATCAGCATCGTCACATTCGGCCCGGCACAGAAGGAGACCGACTTCCAGACGATCGCAACTCAGCCGCACGCGCCGGTGCTCCAGGCCGTCGGCGACACGCCTCTGGGAGAAGCGGTCCAGCTGTCTCTCGATCTGCTGGAGAATCGCAAGAAGGAATACAGAGACAACGGCATCGACTACTACCAGCCATGGCTCGTCCTGATGACGGATGGCCAACCGACTGGGTCCTCCGCCGTGTTGAACACGCAGATCCACCGGGTTCAGCAGCTCGCAGGCGACAGGAAGCTTGTTGTCTTCCCGATCGGCATCGGCGACGGCGCCGACATGTCGACGCTCAACCGGTTCGCCCCCGGCGGCCGACCTGCATTCAAGCTCCAGGGCCTCAACTTCCAGTCCTTCTTCTCCTGGCTGAGCGCCTCAGTGTCGCGCGTCTCCCAGTCGACACCGGGTGACGGCGTAGAGCTCGACGCGGCGGGAATCCAATCGTGGGCAACATTCAAGCTCTAGCAGTCGGCGAGGGCAGACCTGCGACACAAGATGTTCAACTGACGCGCGAAGGAAGCGATCTTCCGGTTGAACGCTCATGGCATGCCGCTTCGGCGCGACACCAAGGACGGTCGCACTTGGAATACGGCGTGCCCTGCCAGGACCAAGTGCTCTGCCTGCGGTTCCCGAACGGAACAGAGACTGGCGCTCTTGCCGACGGTGCGGGGTCGGTGCGGTTGTCTCACTACGGTGCGGCGGTGGTGGTCGAGGCCGCCTCTCAGCTCATCGCTCACGAATTCGACCGCATCTTCAAGGCCACCAACAACCTCGGGACTATTCGCGTCGAGATGGTCGGTCAGCTTCAGTCGKCCCTTTCGGAGGCCGCGACAACGGGTCTCGACCTGACAGACAGTGACCGCAAGCGACTAGGGTTTCCGCCCCGTGAGACCAATCCTCGCGTGGCGTGCGAAGTCCGCGACCTAGCCTCGACGCTCCTACTCGTCGCGGTGAAGGACGATCGATTTGTCGCGCTGCACTTGGGCGACGGCGTACTCGGCGCGGAGGTAATCCTGCCCAGTGGACGCAAGGTTGCACGTCCCCTCGGCCGGCCAGACAACGGCGAGTTCGCGAACGAGACGACGTTCATCACCTCGCGCAGCGCCGCAGGCGCTCTTCGCATCTACCGAGGCCGTCTTGAAACCAAGACGCGAACGATCTCCGGGTTCATCCTGATGTCCGATGGACCCGAAATGGTCCTCTATAAGAAACGCACTCGGACGCTGGCACCTGCATGCTCCAAGCTTCTTGAAGCCTGCCGGAGCCTGCCGAGCGAGGTGATGCACGAGCAGCTCGAGGTAACGCTCCGGGACGTGATTGTGCCAAGAACTCATGACGACTGCTCGCTCGTCCTTTTGGCCGCCCCRCACCCGGCAGCAGCCCACTCCGCKGCCTGAAGCGAGGGCGGGTCCCGGTGCGCTATCGTGGCCGCAACGAGGAGCACGCCTGGCTAGTCAATGTCCCTCGGCTTACGGGGGATGCGCGCATTCAGGCTGCAGACAGAGATGCATGTAGCGGGAGTAGCTACCCGTCGGGCACGACGGTTGTTCGTGCTTCGGTGTGATGGGCAATAGGAATCGAATGGAGCCCACAACGTAGCTGGGCGTGTTCCTCGCGAGAGGGAGAGGACGTGCGATGGGGGTGAATCCCGTCGTGGCTCGCCTCGCCGAGAGATCACACTCTGACGCGGAGTACCTCCGGTCAGTGGTCACCCGAGAAGCCGACCCCTATGTGACTCGACTGATCCCCAAACGGTCGGGTGGGATCCGACGCCTCGACGTTCCCGACGCGCGGATCCGAGCATTCTCCACTTGGTTTCTCCGCGAGCATCTGGAGCGCGGCACGGTGCACGACACCACMTTTGCGTTCGTGAAGGGGCGCTCCGCCCTCGCGGCGTCACGCGAACACCTCGACGCGAACACTGTCGTCCGTCTTGACTTGAGAACCTTTTTCGATTCGATCACTGAGCGATCGGTCTATTTTGTCGTCCGAGACCTCGGCTTCGAGCAGTTTGAAGCATTCTGCATTGCCCGGCTCTTGACGCGAGCATCATCGCCCGACATTCCATTCCTTCCCGGGAAATACGCACCCCAGACAGATCATGGGCGGTTCGGACCTCCCTATTTCCACCCGCACTTGGGCTTCCTTCCCCAGGGATTGCCTTCGAGTGGGATGGTCGCGAATCTCGCGTTCACCGGATTTGACTACCAGTTGCGGATGCTCGCCGCGCGCGCTGGGTTCAGGTACACCCGCTACGCCGACGACCTGATCTTCTCCTCACCGAGCTCGATCGCGAGAGAGTCCTGCGTCGGGCTCATCCGTGAGGTGGACGCGATCACGCGTTCAGGTGGATTTCGCCTCAACAAGAAGAAGACGACCATCTCTGGACGTGGATCGCGAAGGTTGGTCCTGGGCGTCGATGTCTCAGGTCCAAGCACCCGCGTTCGCTCGGGTATGCGGCAGCGGATCGAGCGCCACCTCTGGGCAATTGCTCGACACGGACTTCTCTCCCACTCGGAACACGAGGGGTTCGGCGACGCGCAAGGAATGGTGCATCACGTAAGTGGGCTGATCGAATACATCGTCGGAGTCGAGCCCCCGTACGGCTGGACATTGCGCCGCAGACTTTGGAATCTCCTCGAGCCGCACGAGGAACTGCGACGATATATTCCGTCCGGACTAGATGATCTCCCGCAGCATGCAGGTCAAGCTGGGGACGAGCGACCACCTGAGTCCGATGCTGGGACGGTTGTGTCCCGCACGACATCACGGAACTCGGTCGCTGACAACTGGGGACGCGTAGACCGGCCCTGGGATCACCGCGAGGACGCAGAACTCATTCGTCGTTATGACGAGGGGCAAGCGATCCCGGGGATCGCGGCGGCCATGGCGATCGATCAACTACAAATCGCGAGGAGGCTTATCCGGCTAACGCTTGATCCGCGCGGCGAACTCGAGGACGTCCCGAACGCAGCGCATCACGGTCGTCGGTACGCTGCGGGAGAGCGCGCCGAGATCCTGACTCGGTTCGATGCCGGACTCACGTTGCCGGTCATCGCGGGCCTATCCAAACGAACCCAGCTCGCCGTGGGCTGGCAAATCATCGAACGACGGCATCCTGAKATCCCTACACTTGCGCGCAATCGAATTCGCCGGGGCCTCGTTGGACTGAGCGCGGAGCACCTACTCCTACAAGGAGTTGGCTGAGTCGACTAGCCCACTCACCTGCGCACTGGTGGCAGTCCTCATGCTCCCGGCTCTCAGCTGCAGGGCTGGTTCTGAGTCAGACCAGCTTCCTATGGTCGATTAGAGCCGCCTGGGCCGCTGGTGGCCGTCGGGTCGAGAGAATGCAGGTCGGACAATCTAGTTGGCGGAAAACGCGGACAAACTGCTGGCGAAAGTCCTCAAAAGGCCCTCTCCTCGGACAAACTAATTGGCGGGCCGACAGGTAGCAGCTGTAGGTCTTTTGGAGTTGTCCATTTCTCAGGAGACTTGTCCGCTCGGTGTCCAATGGACATTTCGGACGCCGGCGGGAGGTCGTGGACACCGTCGAGGCAGGACCAATTGCCCGCGCATGCTGCTGCGTTTAGCGGGCCTTCATCGCGCATTCTTTCGGGCGGGCCCTACGAGATTGGCCATGGGAGAGGAGGACGACTGCCCGAGCAACGGTGTCGAGATCTGATTGCTGTCGCGTTAGACGACCGCTCAACGTCCGTCCCGAACACTAGAGAGGTGCAGCGCGGCCGGCGCCGGCACGGAGGCATATCGGGAAGCCGTTGCGCTCGCTGGGCGCGGTACGACCTCAGCTGGGGTCTGCGTTTGTCGACTCATCGTCGGCGAGACACCACGACATGCAATTGGCCGTCCGCATCCGCCAAGGCGATACCCGCCTGGACCGCTGCGGTGGATCGGACGGCGGACTGCGACGAGCAGATCCATCGTGTCGATCACGTCCCGACGCCGGTCGAGCGAATCGGCCAGTTGCACGAAGACGGCTCGCAGATCGTCGTCCGTCGACACTCCCATTCATCCATTGGTGAATTAGCCCGCCGTGACCGGGAGCCGCACCGGCTTGGAGATGTCGGCGTCTTCGGCGGGCTCGGGTACGACGTGCAGGCCGTTGAGTGAGTTGGCGGTGTACATCAGCGCCTGTATCCACGCCCTGTTGATGGCAGGCATCCTGCTGCCGTAGAACTTGTAGGTCAGTGAGACGTTCGGGTGCACCCACACCACGGTGCGACCACCGCCGACGCTGACGTCGTCCTTCCACGTGAAATAGAAGCTTTCGCCGCGACGCAACTTCGCACCGATGACCTGCTGCAGGTGCTCGAGCAGACGATCGTCGAAGTCCACCTTGATGATCGATTCGTACGTCAACTTGCCCATGCTGATCCTCCGGGTATCGGATCGGCGGGCTCCGGCCGAGGCGAGACCCAAGGGCGGATGGAGGCCGTCCTCTGAGTATCCGCCTGTTGTGCCCGGCGCGCGAGGGCTCCGCGTGCTCAATCGAACGGGCACAAGACAGGTGCGGCACGAAAGCCGTCGACACGGCCTCGCCAACAACGCTGGCGCCATCACCTTCGGGCGTCAGAGGACGGGGGCACGAGGTCCTCGCATGATCGGGGCTGACCGATCTCTAGTACCCGTCCGGCGTACCGAAGTCGTCGAGGTGGAGAATGTCGTCGGCGTCGTCCTCCGGTGTACTCCGCGGCCGAGTCAGGTGACCGATGCGTTCCTGCATGTACCGCACCGCCTCGTCATTCCCCGGCAGCTGCACCGTCCAGTTCGTCGACTCGACGACCATCGCACTGCTTCCGTTGAGCAGCAGAGCGGCGTCAACAGCATTTCCGTAGGGCCCGATCGCCCGGACGGTGACCGTATCGACGTGCGACGCTTCCCCCAGCAACCTCGCATACTCGAGTAACGAATCAGCAGCATCATCGCCCATCAGCAACGACCTCCCTGCATACGTCACGTGCTTCACGCTCAGAAGGTATTCCCCCAGCAGCGCTGCACGGTTGACCCTTGATACCTCCCAAAGGCGCGGGATGCGCAGAGCACTCACACCCAATCAGTCGGTCCAATTCGATCGGCGATCGTCCGTTCCGCGAGGGACTCAACCGACTGCCCGCACGTAATCGCCCTCGCGTGATCGCCGGTCGAGCACGCGACCGCAGACACCCGCCGGCTTCGGGCAGTGCTGCCGTCCTCGGGCTACCCGGGCGCCATGCGAGCGAGGAGAATCCACGCATGGACGATCGCATTCGTTCACGGTGGGCGGCAGCTGCCGTTACCTGCTGCGCGTTGGGGTGCGCCGGCTGCACTCCGACACCCGACGCGGTGGGCGGGCTGCCGCAGGGCGATGAGGTTGTCGAGCTGAATCCGGCCGACTTCACCGTGGACATCGACAACCCGTACTGGCCCATGAAGGCCGGCACGCGTTGGACCTACCGGGAGGTCGCGCCGGACGGAGAAGAGCTGCGCGTGACGGTGGTGGTGACAAGCGAGACCCGTGAGATCGCCAACGGGATCACGGCGCGGGTCGTGCGCGACACAGTTTTCGCCGGTGATGAGATCGTCGAGGACACCTTCGACTGGTACGCGCAGGACGCCGACGGGGCGATCTGGTACCTCGGCGAGGACACCGCAGAATTCGAGGACGGCGAGATCGTCTCACGCGAGGGCTCGTTCGAGGCGGGCGTCGACGGCGCACTGCCCGGCATCCTCATCCCCGCCACTCCGGAGCCCGGAATGACGTACCGCCAGGAGTACTACGCCGGCGAGGCGGAAGACAACGGCGAGGTCCTCACTACCCATGCGATGGCCGATGCCCCGATGGGCCACTTCACCGACGTCCTTCTCACGTGGGACACCAACGCACTCGAACCMGAGGTCGCCGAACTCAAGTTCTACGCGCCAGACGTCGGACCGGTGCTTGCCCTGGAAGCGGCCGGAGGACCAGGATCACGCGAAGAGCTGGTCGCGATCGACGAGGTCGCCGAGGGCACTGGTACGCGACCTCTAGGCGAGCCCGACTGACCCAGCGCACGCAACCTGACGGAAACCAGCGAATCTGCCCGCCTTAAGATCCCCACACGACCGCGCCTGGACCCCCAACCGAACGCCCAGCGCGGGCGGCGCAGGAGTCGGGCCGCTCGAGGGGTTTCTACTCCGAAGCGGCGTCGTTGAGGACGGTTCGGGCTATGGTGAGGCTGCTCGAGCATCGTCCGGGCATGGTTCGCCAGTAGTACGGAAAGGTCAGGACGGCGAGCGAGAGTGCCCAGGCTCGGCCGCGTAGCCATGACGGCTCGTCGACGTCCAAGGATCTGCGGAATGCGTCGCGTGCCGGGGCGTCGAGCACCCCCCACGCCGCGATGAGATCCACGGTGGGGTCGCCAACGCAGAGACCACCGAAATCGAGGACCGCGGCGAGGCGTCCCGCCCGGACGAGGAGATTCTCCGGAAGCAGGTCACCGTGGCACCAACGGGTTGCTGCTGATTCGTCGACACCGGGGAGGGCCATGGCCTGCTCCCACACCTGTAAGGCGGCATCGAGATCGAGGTCGAGCCCGGGGATCGTGCGGCATGCCTCGATGCCGCGGCGCGTGTCCACGTCTCGTGTCGCGAGCGGTTCAGCCCGGTACCAGCGGAGGACGGGATCTGCACGGGCGTCGCCGGGCACATCGACGCCTCGGAGGGCGGTGATGACATCCGCAAGGTCGAGCGCCAACTCGCGCCGGGCGGGATCGATGGGCGTCTGGGGAGCGACGACGGGTGCGAGGTCGCCGGCGATCCATCTCACTACGGACCATCGCTCGGGGTAGCCACAATCGGGCTCTCCGACCGCGACGATATCCGGCACCGTAACCGGCAGGAAAGGTCCGAGGCGCGGAAGCCACCGTGCCTCCTTGTCGATCGTGGTTGAACCTCCGCGTTGGCGCGGGAGCCTGACCAGCAGCTCATCCCCGAGCCGGAAGAGAGCGTTGCTCGAGCCCGAATGAGCCAGCCGGCGTACCGGAAGCCCCGAGAATGCCGGCACGGCGCGGTCGACGAGAGCCCGAACAAGAGGTAGGTCGATCGGGATCTCATCAGTGTGGAACGATTCGATCATTGTCACCAGTGAAGCTCACCCAGCCTGAGGACCGCCCGCTCGGCCATCCTCGGGAGCCGCTTGCAGCACGGGATGAGCGTGCTCCAACGGGGTTCGACGCGGTTCACTGGTCGCTGACGTCGCGCTCGACTCGAGTGAGCGCCAGCCGGCTTTCTCGATGACTTCGCGTGCTGTCGCAGCTATCGGCTTCTTATTCGTCGATACCAGGATGTGGCGGATGCGCTCAAGATCCGTGCGCGCGTGGTGGAGGTCCACGTAGTCGCGGAGGCGGGCACGCCAAAACTCGTTGGGCTCCCTGGCGGTGACTCGCGCCTTGAGCACGTCGATGGGCGCGGTCACTTCACACACGATGATCCTGGAACCCGGCATCGCGTCGCGAAGCTGGTGAAGCTCGTCCTGGTCTGCGACGACCGTGTCGATGATCATCTTCAGGCCGGGGAGGGCTGCATAGTTCGGCCAGATCGCTCGGAGGTTCGACATCGCGAAGTACCGCCCGGGGGAGGGGTCGATGAGGCTCAGCTGATCCATCTCGATCACGCCATGAGCGATACCCGACGCCCGCAAGTCCTCGGAAATGGCGCGAGCCAGCGTGCTCTTGCCGGAGCCTGGGGAGCCATGCAGTACCAGGACGTCGACAACGGTCATAGCTCGACGCTACTCACGGACCCCGGTACGGGAAACAGAACAACTGCAGGGAACACCGACGTGCTCGTTGAGGGATCGGTTGCGGGCGCCCGCAACGGTCCCGAATGCGTCCACTGCACGCATAGGGATCCCTTACGGGCAGTCAGGCTCTGGCTGGAGGACCGGCGACCTTTGTCGTTCCGACTTCGAGCTCTGCCTCAATGCCGGTCCCGCTGCGCGGGGTCATCGTCCTCAGATTTGCGCGACTGCATCCCAGTACGCCCCTTTTGTGTGGGTTCCTACTCACCCGACGTGGGACGGCACGAGCGACCAGAGGGACGGCGCCGCGCCAGCAGTCCGGCGCAAGATGACGTACTCGGTTTCGGGATGGTCTGCGATGAAGCGCCGCGCATCCTCGAGCGACATCGTCTCCTCGGGCACCTCGTCGCCATTCTTCTCCGACCAGGCGTTCGCGAACTGGACGCGGTATTCCATCACGGAGGCACCCTACGCCAGGGCAGCTGTCGAGGTCAGCGGACTCGGCGAACAGGGTCATCCGAGGGTCGCTCGCCGGGGTCGCGGGCTTCTTGCTGATGAGAGATGGGACGGCTCACGGCTCGATTGCAGACATCAGGCGCTGTAAGCCCGGCCGCACGCAGTGGACATTTCCCGTGTCGCATCACTGCGAGGACGTGAGTGCCATGCACAAGTCGGGTCCATTCCTCCAGTCGTCGTGATGACGCCGACCCCTATGGAACGTTGTCCATGGAGCGGTGGGGCCGCCGGTATGGTCGGACGGTGATCGAAGCGAGGATGCCATGGCCGAGCGCCGCCACCCGGTGACGCTGCAGTCTGTCGCTGAGCGGGCCGGAGTGTCGTTGAAGACAGCGTCCAACGCCGTCAACGGCACGGGCCGGATGGCGGACGACACCCGCGTCCGCGTCATGGCGGTCGTCGAGGAGCTCGGATACAAGGTCAACGTGGCCGCTCGCAACCTGACCCGCGGACGGACGAACGCCGTCTCGCTGGCCGTGCCGACGCTGAAGGCCGCGTATCTGGCCGAGCTCGCCGAAGAGGTCATCGAGGGCGCGCGGGGACTCGATCTGGTCGTCTACGTGACGACCTACCCCGACGACGGCCTACGAGGCTCTCGCACCTACCTCGAGCAGTTCAACAGCCAGCTCAGCGACGGGCTGCTCCTGTCGTTGTCCGAACACGAGGACCTGGACGCGGCAGACCTCGACGTCGACTTCCCGCTCGTGTGCCTCGGGTCTCGCAGCACCTTCGGGAATGCCGACAGGGTGAGCACTGACGAGGTCGTCGACGCCAGCACGGCGACGGAGTACCTGCAGGCCCGAGGCTCGCAGACGATCGCCGTCGTCGGCGCGCACGAGCCGTTCGACGCCGCGGTGATCTCCGCGGCCCGCGAGGGGAACGCCGAGCTGCGACTGCGCGGGATCCTCGATGCGATCACCGCCGCAGGCGGCGCCCTCGATCCCCGCCTCGTCGGAGTGACCGGCTACGACTGGAGCATCGGCTCCGGCTTCCGCGCCGCTCGAGGAATCGTCGCATCCGGCATCCCGTTCGATGGTCTGGTGTGCCTCAACGACGGTCTTGCAATCGGCGCGATCTCGGCGCTCCGCGAGAGCGGCATTCGTGTGCCCGAAGACGTTCAGGTCATCGGCTTCGACAACATCGAGGAGTCCGCGTTCCTCACGCCGCCACTCACCACCATGGACTCGCGCATCAGCTGGATCGCGCGCACAGCACTCGAGCGGCTTGTCGCTCGCATCGATGGGCACGTCCCGATCGAACCAGCTGACCTGCTCACACGGTCGCGCCTCATCGCGCGCGGCACGACACGCTGACGCGGTAGCGCTGTTGCCGTGTGGTGAGACGTCATGTATCTTGCTTGGTACAGCGCTGTACCACGGCCCGCACAAGCGAGCACCTGCGACGACGGAGGACCTCGGAATGACGACAACGGCACCCGCCATCCCGAGGATGAAGGCCGCTCTTGCGACGCTCCTCGTAGCCCTCCTGGCAATCGTCGGCCAGACGCCGGCGCCCGCCGCTGCGCTCACATCGACGACGACTGTCGCCTATACAGACAGCACCACGGTGCGCGGCACCCCGCTCAAGACCTGGTACCAGGGCGAGTGGGCGCGCAACAGCACGCACACCTGGGCGACGGGCGGTGCGCTGTTCGAGATCCCGTTCACGGGAGAGTCCTTCATTCTCTTCGGCCGCAAGGCCACCACGAACGGCACGGCCGACGTCTACGTCGACGACGTGAAGGTCGGATCCGCCAACTATCAGGGCGCCAAGTCGACCTCGACCGTCGAGATCTTCCGCTTCGCCGGGCTCGCTCCGGGGGCGCACGTGCTTCGGGTGGTCACTGTCGGCTACATCAACCACGCGAGCGTCGAGTTCACCGCGACGGTGGTGTCCGATGAGCGGCAGCTGCTTGCGGCGACGGTCGAGCGGTTCGCGGCATCCTCAGCCGAAGACTTCACCGCGGCATCCTGGGCGCCTTTCGCCAGTGCTCTGGCATCGGCCGTTGCGCTCCAAGCCGACAACGCCGCGACGAACGCGGCGCGCGCGTCTGCCCGCGCCGCGCTCGAGAGCGCGGCCGCGGCACGCGTCGAGATCGCCGGCCTCCGCGACCTCCTCACCCGCTACCAGACGCGCGTTCCGACGCAGTACACCGCTGAGTCGTGGGCACCGTTCGCGGCGGCGGTGACGTCGGCGAACGCGGTGCTCACCGATCCCGCCGCCACCCTTGCAAAGGTGGTCGCGGCGAAGAACGGACTCCAGGATGCCGCTGCCGCTCTCACCGGGATCGCCGACGTAGCCACGGGCACGATCACCAACGACCAGTTCTGGCACGACACGGCCGGCAACCCCATCTTCTCCCAGGGCGGCGGCATCTTCCGCTTCGGCGACCGCTACTACTGGTACGGGGTGCAGTACTCCGGATCGCAGAGCTACTACGACAGTCCGACGCGTACGTACACGCGTGAAGGCGAGGTCGACTTCGTCGCCGTGACGGCGTATTCGTCCGAGGACCTCGTGACCTGGACCTTCGAGAACAACGTCGCCACGAAAGACACTGCGCTCCACATCCCGACGTCGAAGAACGTGGTCGGCACCTACTTCTCCGACATGAAGACCCTCGCCGACTCAGTCTGGATCGGGCGTCTGGGCGTCGCCTACAACGAGCACACCGGGCGCTACGTCCTCTTGACCCAGTTCGAGAACCCCGACCCGAACCGCGTGAGCAACGCGGGGGTGCTCTTCCTGAGCGGTGACTCGCCCACCGATGACTTCACGTACGCCAATCTTCAGACCACCATCCCGGGCGTCTACAACAATCCGAGCAAGCCCGGATGGAACCAGGGCACGGGAGACCAGACGGTCTTCACGGACGACGACGGCGCCGACTACCTGGTCTTCTCCTACCGCGATGGCCGCAGTCGCACCTACGTCTCGCGGATCAGCGACGCGGACTCGCTGAGCCTCGAGCCGGCTGTCGAGGTGTACCGAGGAGCGGGCCGCGAAGGAAACGCGATGTTCAAGCTCGACGGGCAGTACTACATCGCCAGCTCCGACCTGCACGGATGGAACACCTCGCAGACCTACCTGATCCGCTCCCTCGAGGGGAAGATCCAAGGGTCGTACTCGGGCGTGTATGTCCTGCCCGGAACGGAGAAGGACTACAGCCACGTCACCCA
This sequence comes from Microbacterium sp. P5_B6, assembly GCF_056400345.1. Lineage (NCBI taxonomy): Bacteria > Bacillati > Actinomycetota > Actinomycetes > Micrococcales > Microbacteriaceae > Microbacterium > Microbacterium sp. P5_B6. The sequence continues at coordinate 12,977 of NZ_JBFULL010000013.1, forward strand.
GAGCGGCTTCTTCCTGACGGTGAAGGGCGCCGAGCAAGACACCGTCATCTATGCCGGTGATCGTTGGGCTGACTTCGCGTGGAATGGACTCGGTTACAACCAGTGGGTGCCACTCAGCGGCACAGGGGCAGATGTGGCGTTCAACTCACTCAGCCAATGGCAGCTGAACGCGACCACCGGCCGGTGGAACGTCGGTCCCGACAACAACTACATCCTGAACCCCGATTTCGCCGCTGACCGCGTGGCAGTGACCACCGTGACGGGTTGGACGCAGACGACGGATGCTTCCTCCTCAACCGCTGGGTTCGTCTCCAACCCGTCGCCGGGTGTCGACTCGAGCCGGTTCGCGCTGCGACTGGGGGCAGCCTCCGCCTTCTCGGGCGGCGTCTTCCAAGACAACGAGGTGCCTGCCGGGATCTATACGCTGAGCCTCCGGGTGCAGAATCCGGCGGGGCTGGATGCCGCCCAGGTCGTGGTGATGGGAGCCGACGGAGAGGCGCACGTTCTCGACCTCGCCTCCGCTTCAGGCTGGGCGAGCGCGGAACTGACCGACATCGCCCTGCCGTCCGGCACCGCGCGAGTCGAGATCCGCGCCACCGGCAGCGGGGGCCGCTCTCTCACCGTCGATGCGCTGTCGCTTCGAGCGCACCCGGTCGACACGGCAGCACTCAGCGGCGCGCTCGCGTCGGCCTCGCCACTGGCGGCAGCCGACTTCGCCGCGGCCGGATGGGTGGAGTTCGCTGCCGCCCGCGATCACGCCTCGGCGACGCTCGCCGCCCTCAGCACTCAGAGCGAGATCGACGCCGCGACGGCGAGACTCACTGCTGCACGCAGCGCGCTCGTCACGGCGATCCGCAGCATCTCAGCGGCGCCGGGGACAGTGCTCCTCCCCGTCGGGTCGGCTTTCGCTGCCGCGGGCGTAGTGGTGACCGGCAGCTTCGCCGACGGCTCGACTCGCGCGCTCCGCGTGGATGAGTTCGAGGTGCGCGGCTTCACGAGCGCTGCTCCCGGCGAACCCATCGTAACGCTGCGTGCGGCAGCGGGACTGCTGAACGCTCAGGCCGCCCCGGTCGAGGCGACCGTGAAAGTGACCGTCCTGCGCGCATGGGCCACTGGGGACACCTACCAGACCGGTGATGCGGTGGTCTTCGACGGCTCCCGCTGGGTGGCTTCATGGTGGACGCGCGCTCAGCGCCCGGGCGACGTCAACGGACCCTGGCAGCAGTACCTGAGCACGCCTGACGGAACCGCGGTGTGGACAGCATCCCGCATCTTCACCGCTGGTGACGTGGTCACACTCGGCGGCGCGACCTACCGCGCCAAGTGGTGGACGAGGGCGCAGGAGCCAGGAAGTCCCAACGGCCCGTGGCAACGGATCGGCTGAAACTACATCGCTCATGTTTCGCGAAGACATAGCGAGGATGACGTTCCACGTTGCTTGGTCGACGTGGCACTCGAGGGTGACTCACCGCAGAGACCGGGTGAAGAGCGCTGACGCTCCTCACCCCTCGAACCGAGGATTCGCCTATCGCGAATGCGACGAGCCGATGGTCACGGCCTCGTCGTCCACACGGCGCTGCTCTGCAACGCCGCACAGCACACTGACAGAGGGAAAGGTCCTCACCGAAATGAACCGCATCACCCCGTTGGGACGAATCACCCGACGCGCCACGCTCGCCGTGGCCATCGCACTGCCCATGACGCTCGTGCTGGGAGCCTGCTCCAGCGGCGGCGGCGACTCCGACTCGGGCGGCGGCGACGGCGACGAGACGCTCACGGTCTGGGCCTGGGACCCGGCGTTCAACATCTACGCGCTCGAAGAGGCCGAGAAGATCTACCAGGAGGATCACCCCGACTTCACGCTGGACATCGTCGAGACTCCCTGGGATGACCTGCAGCCGAAGCTCACCACGCTGGCGCAGTCGAGCCAGTACGACGAGCTTCCCGACATCTTCCTCATGCAGAACAACGCCTTCCAGAAGAACGCGCTGAACTACCCGGAGCTCTTCAGCGAGATCTCCGGTGACGCCGTCGACTTCTCCCAGTTCCCTGACGCCGTCACCGCGTACTCGACCGTCGAGGGCGCCAACTACGGCGTGCCGTTCGACTCGGGTACGGCTGTCACGGCGCTCCGCACCGACGTGCTCGAGCAGGCCGGCTACACGGTCGACGACTTCACCGACCTCACGTGGTCGGAGTACATCGAGAAGGCCAAGGATGTCCTCGCCAAGACGGGTCAGCCGCTGCTGTCCGGCCAGGCCGGCTCCGCGGACACGATCATGATGATCCTCCAGTCGGCAGGCGCGAGCCTGTTCGACGAAGAGGGCAACCCCACGATCACCGATAACGACGCACTCCTCGCGGCCATCGACGTCTACAAGCAGCTGGTGGACGCCGGCGTGCTCGTGGAGGTCAACTCCTGGGATGAGTACATCGGCACCTTCGTCAACGGTGCTGTCGGGGGCACGATCAACGGCATCTGGATCGTCGGATCGATCCAGTCCGCTGCCGACCAGTCCGGCAAGTGGGCGATCACCAACCTCCCCAAGCTGGAGGGTGTGCCGGACGCGACGAACTACTCGGCGAACGGCGGCTCCTCATGGGCCATCAGCTCGAACGCCGACGTCGACCTCGCGACCGACTTCCTGGCTTCGACCTTCGGCGGCTCGACCGAGCTCTACGACACGATCCTCCCGTCCTCGGGAGCCGTCGCGAACTGGATCCCCGCGGGTGACAGCGATGTCTACGCCGAGCCGCAGGACTTCTTCGGCGGCCAGGCGATCTTCGCCGACGTGGTGACCTATGGTGCCCAGGTGCCGAGCAACAACACCGGTGCCTACTACTACGAGGGGCGCGACGCGGTGAGCGCCGCGATCACCCAGATCCTCGGCGGCGCAGACCCCGAGACGGCCCTGGCCGAGGCGCAGGCCAACGTCGAGTTCGCGATGCAGTGACGCCCGTTCCGGTCGGGGAGGGASTCCCTCCCCGACCGGTCCGCGTCACCGCACCGAGGAAAGGCGAGACCCCCATGTCGACCACCGCCACGCGCGCCGAGAAGCGCGCGCTGAAGCAACCCCCGCCGCTGTACGACTACACCGGCCGGAAGAGGCCGTGGCTGTCGCAGGCCCGGCGCCGCAGCCTGACCGGATGGGCGTTCCTGCTTCCGGCATCCCTGCTCATCCTGGTGGTGAGCTTCATTCCGATGTTCCAGGCGTTCACCCTGTCGCTGCAGACGGGGCGAGGCGCGAACCTCGATTTCGCCGACCCCCTCTGGTACAACTACGAGCGCCTCCTGCAGGACGAGATCTTCTGGCTGACGCTCAAGACCACGTTCCTCTACCTGCTCATCCAGGTGCCCATCATGCTCGTGATGGCACTGGTGCTCGCGAACCTGCTCAACAACAAGAATCTGAGGTTCAAGGGCTTCTGGCGCACCGCGATCTTCCTGCCCTGCGCGGTATCGCTCGTCTCGTACTCGCTCGTCTTCCGCACGATGTTCGCGACCGACGGCTTCGTCAACGACCTGCTCCTCGGCACCGGGCTCATCGGCTCGCCGATCAACTGGCTCGGTCAGGCCGAGACGGCTCGCTTCGTGATCATCCTCGGACTGCTGTGGCGCTGGACCGGCTACAACATGGTCTTCTACCTCGCCGCCCTGCAGAACGTGGACTACTCCACGCTGGAAGCGGCCAAGATGGACGGCGCGAACGCGTACCAGTCGTTCTGGCACATCACGATTCCTCAGCTTCGCCCGATCATCGTGCTGACGGCGATCCTTTCGACCAACGGCACCCTGCAGATGTTCGACGAATCCTGGGCGCTCACCCGCGGCGGCCCTGCGTACACGAGCATGTCGGTCTCGCACTATCTCTACGAGGTGTCATTCCTGAAGAACCCCAACTTCGGCTATGCCGCAGCGATCTCGTTCGTGATCCTCATCCTCGTGGCCATTCTCGCGTTCGTTCAGATGAAGGTCGGTGACAAGCGTGATTAAGCGACTCCGGGGGCTGCCCGGCTATCTGTTCCTTTCTCTTTTCGCTCTGTTCTCCCTGTTCCCGCTGTACTTCATGGTGGTCTCCGCGACCAACACCAGTGCGGCAGTCCTCGATTCCACGCTTCTGCCCGGCGGTGAGCTCTTCTCCAACATCGCCAAGCTGTTCGAGGCGCAGGACATCGTCTCGGCCATGTCGAACTCGTTCCTGATCGCGATCGGCACCACGGTGCTCGCCCTCGCGGTCTGCTCGATCGCCGGCTACGGGTTCGAGGTCTTCCATTCGCGGGGCAAGGATGCCGTCATGGCCATCCTGCTGCTGGCCCTGATGATTCCGTTCGCGGCGACGATGATCCCCCTTTTCCGACTGTTCGCCGAGGCGGGCATGGTGAACTCCATCGTCGCGGTCATCATCCCGTCGATTTCGACGCCGTTCCTGATCCTGCTCTTCCGTCAGGCGTCGCGGTCGTTCCCGCACGAGATCATCGAGGYTGCCCGCATCGACGGCGTGAGCGAGTTCAGCATCTTCGCCCGCATCTACGTCCCCACGATGCGTTCCACCTTCGCGGCGGCGGCGGTGATCACGTTCATGATGGCCTGGAACAACTTTCTATGGCCGCGCGTGATCCTCGTCAACAACGAGGTGCAGACCATGCCCATGCTCATCTCCAACCTGAGTGCCGGCTACGTCACCGACTACGGCGTGCTGATGCTCGCGGTGCTGCTGGCGTCCCTGCCGACCATGATCATCTTTCTGATCCTTCAGCGCTCTTTCGCCGAGGGCATCACCGGAGCCATCAAGTGACATTCGACCCCACCCGACTTTCCGACCCCAGCTATTACGCCGAGAACCGACGACCCGCCCACTCCGACCATCGCTGGTTCGCCAGCGATGATGAGCTGGCCATCGGAGTGAGCCGCTATGAGCAGTCCCTGAACGGGCTGTGGAAGTTCCACTACGCCCGCAACATCGCCGGTGTCGTCGAGGGATTCGAGCAGCCCGATTTCGACACCGACACGTGGGACGACATCCCGGTGCCGGCGCACATCCAGCTGCACGGGTACGACCGACCGCAGTACGTCAACGTGCAGTATCCCTGGGACGGGCACGAGCAGCTCGCGCCGGGCGAGATACCGCAGCGCTTCAACCCGGTCGCCTCCTACGTCACGCGCTTCAGGCTCGACCGCCCCGCGGAGCCCGGTGAGCGGATCTGCGTCGATGTCAAGGGCGCCGAGAGCTCGATCGCGCTGTGGCTGAACGGCACCTACATCGGGTTCGCGACCGACAGCTTCACGCCGTCGGAGTTCGACCTCACCGATGCCCTTCTGCCGGGAGACAACGTCCTCGCCGCTCAGGTGTTCAAGTGGTCGAGTGGCTCATGGCTGGAAGACCAGGACTTCTACCGCTTCTCMGGTATCTTCCGGGATGTCGTCCTCACTCGCCGCCCGGCCGTGCACGTCGAGGATCTGAACGTCACCACGACAGTGGACGACGGGGGAGCGAGCATCGCCGTGGCGCTCAAGGTCGACGGCGCCGGGCATGTCGACGTGGAACTCGACGGCATGGGGATGCTGGAGGCCGGCGAGGACGGCATCCATCGCATCCGCCTGACAGATCCGCGGCTGTGGAGCCCGGAGGATCCCTACCTGTACCGACTCACGATCCGGGCGCATCACGCGGACGGCTCGCTCGCCGAGGTCATCGGCCAGGAGGTCGGCGTGCGGCGGTTTGCCATCGAGGACGGAGTGCTGTCCCTCAACGGCCGGCGCATCGTCTTCTTCGGAGTGAACCGGCACGAGTTCGGCCTGCAGGGTCGCGTGATGACCCGCGAGCAGACCGAGGCTGACCTGGCGATTCTGAAGTCCGCGGGCGTCAACGCGATTCGCACGAGCCACTATCCGAACAACACCTTCTTCTATGAGCTGGCCGATGAGTACGGCTTCCTGGTGATCGACGAGATGAACCTCGAGACCCACGGGGTCTGGGACCGCATCCGGCATCTCGACGCCCCCGAGGCCGAGGCTGTTCCCGGTGACGATCCGGTCTGGCGCGACCCGCTGCTCGACCGGGCAGCCAGTCTGTACGAGCGTGACAAGAACCACGCCAGTGTCGTGATGTGGTCGGTCGGCAACGAGTCGTACGGCGGCACCGTCATCCGCGACGTTGCCGACTACTTCCGTCGAGTCGATGATCGGCCCGTGCACTACGAGGGCATCCACTGGGACTCGCGCTACCCCGAGACCACTGACGTCGTGAGCCAGATGTACACCCCGGCCACAGAGGTCGAGGAGTACCTGCACGAGCACCGGGACAAGCCGTTCATCCTCTGCGAGTACGCCCACGCGATGGGCAACTCGTTCGGGGCAGTAGACCGCTACATCGACCTCGCTTATCGCGATCCGCTCTTCCAGGGCGGGTTCATCTGGGACTTCGCCGACCAGGCCATCCAGCTCGTCGACCGCTACGGGAACCGCTACTTCGGCTACGGCGGTGACGGCGGAGAGGCGCCGCACGACGACGACTTCTGCGCGAACGGCATCCTGTTCGCAGATCACAGCCCCACGCCGAAGATGCAGGAGGTGGCCTATCTCTACCAGCCCTTCCGGATCGCCGTGCACGCGGGCGAGGTCGAGATCGAGAGCCGGCTGCTCTTCACGTCCTCCTCGCAGTATGACGCCACGGTGACCCTGCGTCGGGAAGGCCGGACCCTCCGCACGGCGGATCTGCCGACGGACGTTCCGCCGGGTGCGACCGCCCGTCTTACGCTTCCGGTTTCGGTGCCCGACGTGCCGGGCGAGTACACGGTGGACGTCGCCCTTCGGCTGCGCGCGGCAACTCGCTGGGCGGATGCCGGCCATATCGTGGCGCGCGGGCAAGGCGTCTTCACGGTTGCCGACGAGAGTGCCCCGGCGACGAGACCGCCGCGACCTGAGCTCATCGAGGGCGTGCACAACGTCGGGGTGCGCGGACGGCACTTCAGCGTTCACTTCTCCCGCCTGTACGGCGGGCTTGCGTCGTACCGGTACGGGACGACCGTTGACGGCGGACGCGAACTGCTGACAACGATGCCGAAGCCGAGCTTCTGGCACGCGCCCACCTCGAACGAGCGCGGGTGGGAAGCGCCCTTCGAAGACGGGCAGTGGCTGTTGGCGAGCCGCTATGCCCGAGCTGCGGGGGAGAAGCTGCGCACCGCGCGCGTTGAGGTCGACGACGACGCGGTGACAGTGGGCTTCACCTACGAGCTGCCGACGGTGCCGGCATCCTTCTGCGATGTCGACTACCGGGTCACCGGTGACGGCCGCATCGAGGTCACCCTCTCGATGGACGTGCCGGCGGAGCTCCCCGACATGCCGGAGTTCGGCATGCAGCTGACCACGGATGCCGATCTGCATCGCCTCCGCTGGTACGGCGAGGGACCGGAGGAGTGCTACATCGATCGCCGACGGGGTGCACGACTCGACGTGTACGACAGTGACGTGAGGCGAGAGCTCACCCCGTACCTGCGCCCTCAGGAGGCGGGCAGTCGTACCGGTGTCCGGTGGGCGAGGGTGACCGACGACCGCGGATGGGGCATACAGGTGGACAGTGCTGACGGGATGGAGTTCTCAGCCTTGCCGTGGACGCCGTATGAGATCGAGAACGCCGCACATCCCCACGAACTGCCGCCGATCCACCGGACGGTGCTCCGCCCCGCGCTGATGCGACGCGGCGTGGCCGGGGACGACGCGTGGGGGGCGCGGGTCCATCCCGAGCACCAGATCCCGCGCGATAAGCCGCTGGTGTTTCGTTTCGGGCTGAAGGGGGTCGCGGGCGCTACCGGGTAGAAGCAGGCCTGACTGGGTCGAACGGTCCAAAGCCGTTTTGGACCAGCGGCTCGGGCTCGCCAACCGGGCACGCGAGGCCCGGGCCGGACGGCCCGGGCTCTCGTGTCATCCGCCGGCTGGCCCCGGGTCTCAGATGCGCCCGTCGTCGTCCATCAGCAGATCATCGCCGGATGCAGTCCGCGTCTGGCCGGGTCGTCCGGTGTAAAGGTCCGGGTCGTTCTCCTCCGCCGCGACCAGTGGGTCTGCCGCGCTCGATGTCACGACGATGTCATCCCCTGTCGTGTCATCGACCGGGGTGAGCGTCACGTCCGCGTCATCGAAGTCGACATCATCCTCGCGGCGCTTGCCGGCCGCGACTCCGGCCGCCGTGGCCGCTGCAGCAGCGAGGCCCGCGCCCGCGATGACTTTCGCCGACACCCCCGCCTTGCCGCTGTCGCCCCTCGAAGCCGCGGCATCCTCGATCCCGGGTTCCCCGACCGCGGTCCCGTCGCCGACCGACCCCCGCCACGCTCCAGTTGCATAGCCCTCGGACTCGATGAACTCCTTGAACCGGTCCAAGTCACCCTCCGCGCGGTTCTCGACCACGTGCAGCTTGTCACCCACCTTCTCGACGAGGCCTTCAGGCTCGTACTCGAGAGAAAGGTGAACCTGGGTCTGCCCACCTCCGACATCCTCGAAGGTCACCGACCCGGCGTTCGTGGCACCTTCGGTCGCTGCCCACGACACCTTCTTGTCGGGCACCTGCTCCACGATCGTGGCGTTCCACTGGCGGCGGACACCCGCGATCTCAACGACCCAGTTGAGGTTCCTGTCATCCAATTGAGTGACGGACTTGACCCCCTTCATGAAGTGGGGGAACTCTTCGAATTGCGTCCACTGGTTGTATGCAACGCTCAGCGGGACGTTGACGAGGATGCTCTTCTCAACCTTCGTGGTCATGGTGTCTCCTTCTGCTCCATGTGTCGCCTGCATGTGCGAACCTTGGAACACTAAGAAGCGCGTCTGGAATGGCGTACCCCCTTGCAATCGTCGGGGATATGCAGGAAGGTTCCGCCGCCGCCGACCTACCCCGCAGGCCGGGTGGGGCGGTACCGCATGGCAACCGCACCAGAGCGGAACTCGCGACGATCCACGAGCTCGAGCTGGATGCGCTCCCGCAGTCCGGCGAGCAGCGTCGGCCCGTGCCCGGCCAAGACCGGCTGCACCACGAACTCGTACTCGTCGATCAGTCCCAGATCTGCCAGCGCCAGGGGGAGCGTCACTCCGCCCAGCCACAGGCCCTCGCCAGGCTCCTGTTTGAGCAGCCGGATGGACTGCTCCAGGTCGCCGCGCACCAGCTCGGCGTTCCAATCCGCCTGACTCAGCGTGCTCGACACGACGAGCTTCTTCGCCCGGTCGATGGTCTCGGCGAAGGGGATCTCCCACTCCCGCATCCAGTCGGGCCAGGCGCCCGTGGTCGGCTTCCGCCACGCCGACTCCATCATCTCGTAGGTCACCCGGCCGTACAGCAGAGCATCGGCCCGTGCGATCTGGTCGGTCCAGTAGCGCATCGACTCCTCGTCCGGCGGGAGTCCTGCCTCGTGATGACAGCATCCGTCCAGCGTCACGTTGATCGAATAGCGAACCGGTCTCATCTCTGTGCTCTCCCTTGATGCGCGCGATGCGTCCATGCGTACGTCCGTGATGACGGTCGTCCGCGATTCTCCTCTCAATGGATTCGGGTGAGGATGCTGAAACTCGATCCCGCGATACCTCTCGTCGGAACWGGAACGGAGGCTCCATGACCCGCCTCGATGTCCCGTGGTGAAGGACCTGGCATCTTCGGGCCATCCACGATTGGCTGGTAGCCGGTCGAGGAGAGGAATCCGATGCTGACGCAGGTGGCGGAGGGCGTGCAGGTTCATCAGAGTGAGCTGCTCCAGAACAACACGGTCGTCGTGCAGGGCGAGTCCGGTGTGCTTCTCATCGACGCCGGACTCACAGGCTCGGAGATGACCTGCCTCGCGAATGACCTTCGCGAATCCGGTCAGCCGGTGGTGGCGGGATTCTCGACACATCCGCATTGGGACCACGTGCTGTGGCACGCCTCGCTCGGCGACCTACCCCGCTACGGCACAGCGCGCTGCGCGGCGGGGATGCGCGAACTGCGCTCGGACGGGAGGTGGAGGGCCCGGGTCGTGGAGGGGCTTCCACCGGAAATTGCCGACGACGTACCGCTGGAAGGCTTCGGCCTCATCACCGGTCTGCCGGCCGGAACGGCGGAGATCCCTTGGGACGGGCCGCGGGTCAAGATCATCGAGCAGCCGGCCCATTCGCCCGGTCATGCGGCGCTTCTGATTGAAGGATGCGGTGTCCTCGTCGCCGGCGACATGCTCTCTGACGTCTTCATCCCGATGCTCGACGACTTCGACGGCGCCAACGACCCGATTGGGGAATACCTCGTGGGACTGCGGATGCTGGAGGAGGCGGGGGACGTCGATGTCGTCATCCCGGGCCACGGTTCTGTCGGGAGAGCCGGCCAGGTGCGTGATCGGATCGAACGGGATCGCAGGTACATCGAGGCGCTGCGGGACGGGCGGGAGCCGGACGACCCTCGGATCGGTGCGTCGGCGGCCCCTGGGTGGGAATGGGTGACGGACATCCACGAAGGGCAAGTCCAGAAACTTCGCCGCAGAGCTGACCAGGCGCGACCCGGCACGAATGGAGGAGGCACACCTGATGTCTGAAACGCAGAGCGGCTGGACCCCCGACGAGCTCGAGCGAATCGGCCGCGCCGACGAACTCGAGATCTCTTCCCGTCGGCCGGATGGCACGGAGCGCCCGTTCGTCACCATCTGGGCGGTCCGGTTCGGCGACGAGCTGTACATCCGCTCCGCCCACGGCCCGGGCAACCCGTGGTTCCGACGCGCCCTGCGTGCCGGGACCGGGCGCGTCCGCGCCGGAGGCGTCAACCGTGCCGTCGCCTTCACCCGCATCGACCCGGCGGAGTCCGCCGTTCACGAAGCACTGGATGCGGCATACCACGCGAAGTACGACCGCTATCCGGCCCAGTACGTGAGCCCCGTCGTCGGACCGGCGTCGTACCAGGCCACCCTTCGCATCGACGCACGCTGACACCCTGACGCACCTCCCTCACGCGGAGGGGACGCAAGGCGCTAGGTTGAGCCGCAACCCGTTCGAGAGAGGGAAGCATGCCCAACTCCGTGCCTGCCGGCTGGTATCCCGTCCCCGGCGGAGGGAAGCGATTCTGGAACGGCAGGGAATGGACGTCCGACATCCTCGGCGCCCCCAGCCCGCAGGCGGAGTTCGCCGGCCTCTCCCCCACGCTCCCCGCGCCCGCTGCCATCGTGCCGGTGCCATCGCCGCAACCCGTCGCCTACTCGGCGCCGACCCACCCTGCCGGGTGGTATCCGGGCCCGTCTGGAATGGTGCAGTGGTGGGACGGGCGTGGCTGGGGTCCCTACGCCCCACAGCACGCACGTCCTGCGAAGGAAGTCGGCATCGCCTACGTGTTCCTCCTGCTGCTCGGCGGCTTCGGAGCGCATCGGTTCTACCTGGGCCGCCCAGGCTCGGCGATCGCACTGCTGCTGATCTGGTGGACAGGGTGGCTGCTCGCGTTCGCCGTCATCGGCATCCCGCTCATCATCGCCGGCGGCATCTGGCTGCTGGTCGACCTGTTCATCCTGCCGTCCATGGTGCGTGAGACGAACGCTCGGCGCCTCGCCCAGGTGTAGCGCGCCGCAGGCCACCGGCATCCCTCGTACCCGCGTGCTCTGATCAAGCGGGAAGTCGGATGCCCGCGTTCTCCAGCTCGATCGCGGCCAGTTTGCGCATCACCACCTCGTCACCTCGACGCCAGGCGCCCATGGCGTCGGGGTCCACCTTTGCGATGGTGGTGATCCTCTGATTGGTGAGGGCTCGAAGGGCGAGGAGATCCAGCCCGGCACCGGCGCGGAGAAGCGCCTTCGCGCGGCCGGCGCGACGTGCGAAGCGAAAACGAGTCAGCAGCCACACGACGACGATCATGAAGATCGGGAGGACCGCGATGCCGATGCCGAGCGTCAGTGCAAGCTGGTGAATGGCGTCCTGCTGACTCTGGCCCGCCTCCTCGAGGGCGTGTCCGGCTTCACCGGCTCCATCGAAGGGGACGCGGATGGCCGCACCGATCGCGAAGACATTGCCCAGCGCTTCACCGATCTCGGTCATGCGTTCGCTGAAATCCGCCCCCGCGACTTCCATGTGCTCGCCGAAAGCGGCCAGATCGTCAACCAGGCGATAGATCGTCGCACCGAACCACACCCACGCCACGATGAAAAGAACACAGGTGAGGTCGAAGAAGACCTGCCAGGCCCTGCGCGGCCCGAAGTCGGAATATAGCTTCACCGGCTCATGATTCCACGGCCGGGACGCCGCACGCGGCCGGCGGACGGGTCGTGAACCACCTCCTCTGACCGGCGGGTCTCCGTCATCGGCGAGGATGGAGGGGTGACCGCTGTTGTCCTGACCGGTGAGCTCGTCTGCGCCACCGATGACGAGGCGGCTGCCGTCGCCCGGCATCTTCCGCTCCACCTGTCGCTCACGCGCCGGGAGCAAGGATGCGAGTCCTTCGAAGTGACCCCGAGCGCCCAGCCACGCGTCTGGGTGGTGAGCGAGCGGTTCCGGGATGCCGCCTCGTTCCATGCGCATCAGGCCCGGGTCGCCGAGAGCGAGTGGGGCCGCGCTACGGCGGGAATCGAGCGTCGCTACGACATCCGAGGTCTCTGACGCGGCGGGATGCACCCGAGACCGATCTGAGCCGATCCACGCCACTCCGGGAGTGAGACGATTGGCGTGATGGACGAGCAGTTGGGGGATGAGCTGCGGTCGCTCCGACAACGGGCGTACGGGCCGAATGGCGACATCCAAGAAGATCCGATCGCACTGGAGCGACTGCGTGAGCTCGAGGCGCAAGCTGCGGCGCGCCCTTCCGTCGCGGCGGCACCGGGTCTGACTGCGGCCGCCGGCTCGGCACCGCCTGACCAGCGGTTCGCGGCAACGTACTCAGGCTCGGATGCGATGTCGGCCCACGACGGACGCGACATCGACGAGCGCAGCCTGAGCACTTTCCTGCCTGAGCAGCGGAACGAGCAGGGTGGGCACGTCGCGAGCCGTCCCGATGACGCGGGAGATACCGCCGAACCCGGCGGCTCCGACAATCCGGACGCCGCGCCAGCCGAGCCCGAGCAGGATGAACCGATGTCGATGCCCCAGCCCCGCCCGCGGCGTCGCGGCGCTCTCATCTGGGCGGGCGCCCTCACGGCGGCTCTCCTCGTCGGAGCGATCCTCTCGTATGTGGCGGTGGGCCTCACGCCGGGCAGCGTCGGCGTGCTCCAGGCCGACCCGGATGCCGCCTGGCCCGACGAATTCTCGCCCCGCGGAGCCGGTTCGGCGATCTTCGAGAAGTTCCACGGGCTGACGGTCGTGCTGGTCCCTCAGGACTGGAACGGCGGCGCTCCGTCACCGTGCCTGTTCATCCTGACCGACCCGACCAAGGGGCTCATCGGAGGAGCAGGGTGCGGCGCCGGCGACTTCGAACCGGTGACGGCGATCACGGTGACCGAGCAGATGCCGAAGTCCCTCCTCGAGGAGTTCCCGGTCGGCAGTTCACTGCAGTTCCAGCTTCGTGACGGCGAGGTGGTCGTCTTCGCCCACGGTCCGTGACCGCGAAGGCGGACGACCCGGGATGCCGGTGCTCGGGGGATGCGCCGGTCCCCCGCGCGCCTGTCAACCGCGCACCCGTATCCCCTCCCCAACGGACGACCCCGGCAGAATGGCCCTATGAGCTCGAGTGCGCTTCCCCTGACCGAGATGCCGTCCCCGCAGTACGTCATGTCGGCCGAAGGGCACCGGATCGCGACCTACACCTGGGGAGACGTCAACGCCGACACGGTCCTGTGCGTTCACGGCTTCGCATCCAGCACCCGTGACAACTGGGTCAACACGGGGTGGGTCCGCGACCTCACGCGCGCGGGCTTCCGGGTGCTCGCGGTCGATCAGCGCGGGCACGGTGCGAGCGACAAGCCGCACGATCCGCGCGACTATACGATGCCTGCGCTCGTGGGCGACCTCGTCGCCGTGCTCGACACCTACCTGCTCGACGAGGTGATGTACGCCGGATACTCGCTCGGGGGCCGCGTCGGATGGCAGCTGCTCGTCGACGTGCCGAACCGTGTCACGAGGGCTGTCCTCGGCGGCATCCCGGACGGTCGTCCGCTCGCACGGGTCGACATCGACCAGGCTCGCGCGTACGTGGAGCGCGGCATCCCGGTGCAGGACAAGGTCACCCAGAACTACGTCACCCTCGCCGAACGCGTGCCGGGCAACGACCTCGGCGTGCTCGTGGCGCTCGCCGAGGGGATGCGTCTGGGCGACGCCGACCCCGATCCGGCACGGCCCCCGCAGCAGCCGGTCCTGTTCGCGACGGGCAGCGAGGATGCGATTCTCGAGCGGTCCCGGATGCTGGCGGAGGCGACGCCGGGCGGGCGCTTCGTCGAGATTCCCGACCGGCACCACTTCAACACGCCCGGTTCTCGAGTGCTCCGGCAGGAGGCGCTCGCGTTCCTCGCCGAGTCGTGAGCGCCGGCCCCTCCCGCCGAGGCCCCGCAGCCGGCGTCAGAGCCCCGGCCGGGCTCCCGTATCCGGGCACCCCATCGACTCGGGCAACGCGGCGGCGTAGCGTGAATTCACGTAATACAAGGACCGCACCGCGCGGCCGCCCGTAGGCTGGCGATCGTGATGACCTGTCGCTGTTGCTGTCGCTGAATGCCCCCGGCATTCACTCCGACGACCAACGACAGCGTCCGCGCGTTCGATGCGCGGCCTCACCTCAAGGACACACCGTGCGATACGCGCAGAGCGTCGCCGATCTCGTCGGCAACACCCCTCTCGTCCGCCTGAACCGCGTCGCCGCCGGCATCGACGCGACAGTGCTGGCGAAGGTCGAGTACTTCAATCCCGGCGGCTCCTCGAAAGACCGCATCGCCGCCAACATCCTGGATGCGGCCGAGCGCGAGGGGCTTCTGAAACCGGGCGGGACCATCGTCGAGCCGACGAGCGGCAACACCGGCGTCGGGCTCGCGCTCGTCGCCCAGCAGCGCGGATACCGCTGCATCTTCGTCGTGCCCGACAAGGTCGCTGTCGACAAGCAGCGGGTCATGCGGGCGTACGGGGCCGACGTCGTCGTCACCCCGACCTCGGTCGAGCCCGACGACCCGCGCTCGTACTACAGCGTGTCAGACAGGCTCGTACGCGAGATCCCGGGCGCCTTCAAGCCCAACCAGTACGCGAACCAGAACGGCCCGCGCAGTCACTACGAGACGACAGGCCCCGAGATCTGGCGCGACACCGAGGGCCGCGTGACGCATTTCGTGGCGGGGGTCGGCACCGGCGGCACGATCACCGGAACAGGCCGCTTCCTCAAAGAAGCGTCGGCCGGAGAAGTGCGGATCGTGGCCGTCGACCCGGTCGGCTCTATCTATTCGGGCGGACCCGTGCACACGTACGACGTCGAAGGCGTCGGCGAGGACTTCTGGCCCGAGGCCTACGACCCCTCAGTCGTCGACGACATCCACCGTGTCAGCGACGCCGAGTCGTTCGCCATGACGAGGCGTCTCGCCCGGGAAGAGGGCCTGCTCGTCGGGGGCTCGAGCGGCATGGCGGTCGTCGGGGCGCTGCGCGCCGCGCGTGACCTCCCCGCCGATGCCGTCGTGGTGGTCCTCCTCCCCGACCACGGCCGGGGCTACCTCAGCAAGCTGTTCGACGACGAGTGGATGTCGGAGCACGGGTACTCGCCCGCTGCAGCCGCTCCGGAAGATGCGACCATGGCCGACAAGACTGCAAGGAGCACTGCGTGACCGAAGAGACGACCGCCCACCCCGCCCGCGGATTCGACAGCCTCGCCGTGCACGCCGGCCAGGCCTTCGATCCCACGACGGGTGCCGTCATTCCTCCTGTGCACTTCTCCACGACGTATGCGCAGGACGGCATAGGCGGGCTCCGCGGCGGCTACGAGTACGGACGCAGCGGCAATCCCACGCGCACGGCCCTCGAGCGCCAGCTCGCCGCGATCGAGGGCGGCCGTCACGCCTTCTCGTTCTCGTCGGGCCTCGCCGCCGAAGACGCCCTCCTCCGCGCAGCGCTCGTCCCCGGCGACGAGGTGCTCCTCGGCAGCGACGTCTACGGCGGCACCTACCGCCTGCTCACCCGGGTGCTCGGGCCGTGGGGCGTGGGCGTCCGCGTCGTCGACATGAGCGATCTGGATGCTGTCGCCGCCAGTCTCGCGGACCGCCCTGCCCGGATCGTCTGGGTCGAGACGCCGAGCAATCCGCTCCTCAAGATCACCGACATCGCGGGGCTCGCGCGGCTCGGCCACGAGAACGGGGCCCTCGTCGTCGTCGACAACACCTTCGCCTCGCCCGCCCTGCAGCAGCCCCTCGCGCTCGGAGCCGATGTCGTCGTGCACTCCGCGACCAAGTACCTCGGGGGTCATTCCGACGTGGTCGGCGGAGCCCTGGTGCTGAGCGACGACGAGCTCGCCGAGAAGGTCAAATTCCTGCAGTTCGCCGTCGGCGCGGTCTCGGGCCCGCTCGACGCGTGGCTCACCACGCGAGGCATCAAGACGCTGGGGATCCGGATGCAGCAGCACAGCCGGAACGCGGGTGCGGTGGCTGAATTCCTCTCGCGGCATGAACGAGTGGCGCGGGTGTTCTACCCCGGGCTTCCGGATCACCCGGGGCACGAGATCGCCGCCCGGCAGATGTCGGCGTTCGGCGGGATCGTCTCGCTCGCGCTCGCCGATGGTCCAGCTGCGCGCCGCTTCGTCGAGTCGACGCACCTGTTCCAGCTCGCCGAGTCGCTCGGCGGCGTCGAATCGCTCGTCAACTACCCGGACGCGATGACGCACGCGTCGGTGCGAGGCACCGAGCTGGCGGTTCCCGAGGAGGTGGTTCGCCTGTCGGTGGGCATCGAGTCGGCGGACGACCTCCTGCAGGACCTCGATTCGGCTCTCGGGGAACTCTGACCCAGGCGGAGGGGCTCGGAAGGGGCCCCGGCAGGCCCCTCGCGGGCACGACCTAGACTGGAGGCATCCCCTTCCGCTCCGTCCCGCCGAGGACAACCGTGTCGTCAACGCCTGCTCCGCGCACTTTCGAAGTGCGTCACGTGCAACTCGCGCGCGCCGTCTTCGCCGCGCTCGCGGCGATCATGATCACGTTCTCGCCCGACCACTCCGCCGCCGTCGGGATGGCGGTCTTCAGCGGCTGGGCGATCGCGAACGCCATCATCTTCTTCGTCGCGGTGTGGCTCGTGTATCCGGCGGGTGCACGCTGGCCGTCGGTGCTGCTCGGCATCGTCACGGCGATCGCCGGCATGCTGGGCGGCATCCCCTCGTGGCGCACGACCGCGCTGTTCTTCTCAGTCGTGATCGTGTGGGCCGTCCTCGCCGGGGTCATCGAGACGGCCGCCGGCATCCGTGGGCGACGCTCCGCGATCGAGGCGGACGACCCCCAGCGTCGGGGCGAAGCGCGCGATGCGCTGACCACCGGCATCCTGACCCTCGTCCTGGCTCTGAGCCTGCTCGTCGTGCCGACCCAGTACGCCCTCGAGTACTACATCCAGGACGCCGGCCAATCCTTCGTCCTCACGGGCATCACCATCGGGGTGGGGATCTTCGGCGGCTACGCGGCCATCGTCGCCGTCTACCTCGGCATCGCCGGCCTCTCGCCGCGCCGGGCGCCCGCCGACCTCACGAACACGTCGCCGGCTGCGGCATCCGATCAGGAGAAAGCGTCATGACCGACGACAAGCCCACCCGACGCGACCTCATGAAGCCCGTGCAGCTGCTCGGCCTCGCTTTCGGAGCGGCCGCATTCACGGGAATCGTGACGCTCGTGAGCATGGGCTTCTTCCAGGAGCGCACCGGTGAGGAGCTGCAGCACGTCGGCGTCATCGCGGCGATCGCGGCCGGCGTCGCCTTCATCGCGGTCCTGCTGATCGTTTCGCTGCTGCTGCTCGCGGTCGACCCTGCCCAGGTGCAGAAGCGCGTCGACAGTCCGGTGCTCCTGGACTCCGAGCCCGACGACGAGACACCGGATGCCGCGGCACCCGGTGACGGCATCCGCCCCTAGTCGCTCGGCTGCTCCGCCGAGAGCAGGTCGACGAGCTCCGCGGCGAGGCCGGTGTAGGTGGCCGGCGTGAACGCGAGCAGGCGGTCCTTCGCGGCGTCGCCGATGTCGAGACCCCGGACGAACTCCGCGAGCTCCGACGCGCCGACCCGGCGGCCCCGAGTGAGCTCCTTCAGGAGCGCGTACGGGTCGGTGATCTGCGAGCGGCCCTCGACGATCTCGGCGCGCACGACCGTCTGGATCGCCTCGCCGAGCACCTCCCAATTGCCGTCCAGGTCGGCCAGCAGCACATTCTCGGCGAGGGAGATCTCGCGAAGACCGCGCTGCAGGTTGTCGAGCGCGAGCAGCGAGTGACCGAGGGCGACGCCGATGTTGCGCTGCGTCGTGGAGTCGGTGAGGTCGCGCTGCAGGCGTGAGGTGACGAGCGTCTGCGAGAGCGTCCCGAGCAGCCCGCTCGAGATCTCGAGGTTCGCCTCGGCGTTCTCGAAGCGGATGGGATTGATCTTGTGCGGCATCGTCGAGGACCCCGTCGCGCCCTCCACCGGGATCTGCGAGAAGTAGCCGAGCGAGATGTAGGTCCAGGCATCCGTCGCCAGGTTGTGCAGGATGCCGTTCGCGTGCCGGATCCGGTCGTACAGCTCGACCTGCCAGTCGTGCGACTCGATCTGTGTGGTCAGCGGGTTGAAGCCGAGGTCGAGCGACTCGATGAATTCGCGCGACACCGCGGGCCAGTCCGCATCGGGCTCGGCGGCGAGATGGGCCGACCACGTGCCGGTGGCACCGGAGAACTTCGCAAGGAAATCGGATGCCTCGACCTGCGCCGCGATGCGCTCGAGGCGCCACGCGAAGACGGCGAGCTCCTTCCCCATCGTCGTGGGGGTCGCCGGCTGCCCGTGCGTCCGCGACAGCATCGCGGCATCCCGATGCGCCACCGACTGGGCGCTCAGCGCCGCGATGACCGCGCGGAGCTTCGGAAGCCAGACCTCCTCGACCGAGCGCTTCACCGTGAGTGYGTAGGCCGCCGAGTTGATGTCCTCGCTCGTGCAGGCGAAGTGGGTGAGCTCGGCGATGCCGTCGAGCCCGAGCTGCGAGAGCCGGTCGCGCACCAGGTACTCGATGGCTTTGACGTCGTGCCGGGTGATCGCCTCGCGCTCGGCGAGCCAGGCGATCTCGTCCGGTCCGAAGTCGAGGAAGAGCACCCGCAGGCGATCCTTGTCGGTCTCGCTGAGGGGCTGCGTGCCGAACAGCGATCGATCGGTCAGGGCGATGAGCCACTCCACCTCGACCTCCACGCGGGCGCGGTTGAGGCCCGCCTCCGAGAGGTAGTCGCCGAGGGCCTCGACGGCGGGGCGATACCGGCCGTCGAGGGGGCTGAGTGGCTGGATGCCGAGGGCCGAAGAGGTGGTCACGGGACTCCCGTCGCAACACGTCGCGTGCCGCCCTGCGCCGTCAGCCGGCGGGGCGGATCGCGGGTTCTAGCTGCCGGAAGAGCGCCCGGCTCGCGCTCTCGATCATACCGAGCACCTCGTCGAACATTCCCGGGCCCGCGTAGTACGGGTCGGGCACGTCGAGGGTGTGGGCGTTCGGGTCGAACGACATGAGGAGGGCGATCTTGTCGGCGTCCGCCTCGGTGCGCGCCCAGCCCCGGAGGATCCGCTCGTGGCTGCGGTCGAGAGCCACGACGAGGTCGTTGTGGGCGAAATCACCGTGCGTGAACTGCCGGGCGCGGTGCAGGTCTCCGTCGTAGCCGCGACGGGTGAGCGCCTCGATCGTGCGGAGATCCGCCTTCTCGCCGACATGCCAATCCCCCGTGCCCGCGCTCGTCGAGCCGACCCGGTCGCGCAGGCCCGAGGTCGCCGCGAACTCGCGGAACACGATCTCGGCCATGGGTGAACGGCAGATGTTGCCGGTGCAGACGAAGACGACGCGGAAGGGCTCCACGGCGCTGGCAGTCATGAGGACCATTCTTGCCCGTGGGATGCCGCAAGCGAAGCGCCGGGGGCGTCTATATCGTTCACACCCCGGCCACGACAAGGTCTGTTGCGGCTCACAGACTCCGCATAGCCTGGCCCGACGTGCCCGCCCCGCGGGCCAACCGGGAGGTACCGTGCGCCGTTCTGTCCGTCTGCCCGTCTTCGCCAGCGTGGGAGCCGTGGTCATCGCGTCGCTCGCGGCGGCATCCCCGGCTGCGGCAGCGGCCGCACCCGTCATCAACGAGTTCTCCGCCAGCACGGCGGGCACCGACGTCGAGTACATCGAGCTGCTGGCGGCCCCGGGCGCCGTTCTGTCCGGGTATCGCGTGCTGCAGATCGAGGGCGACGCGCCGACGCTCGGTGTCGTCGACAGCGTCCTGACACCAGGAGCGACGGACGATTCGGGGCGCGCGCTTCTCTCGCTGCCGGCGAACGCGCTGGAGAACGGCACCATCAGCCTCCTTCTCGTGACGGGGACGATTCCCGCCCTCGGAGCAGACATCGACGCGAACAACGACGGTGTCATCGACGCCGCCGGCCTCACGGTTCTCGATGCCGTCGCGATCAACGACGGAGGGGCAGGCGACCTGACCTACGGCGGTGTGACCCTCGGCGTCGCCTTTGACGGACTGGCGTTCGCACCGGGTGGTGCGTCCCGCATCCCGGACGGCACCGATACCGACACCACCGCGGACTGGGTCCGCAACGACTTCGACCTCGCCGGCATCCCGGGCAGCGCCGGCTCGCCCGCCTTCAAAGAGGCCTTCAACACGCCCGGCGCGACCAACAGCGCGGTGCCGAAGCCGGACGCGCCCGTCGGCGATGCGGACTGCACCTCGTCGGTCGTATCCATCGGCTCGGTGCAAGGAGCGGGCGCCGCTTCACCGCTGGCCGGGTCGGTCGTCCGCATCGAAGGCACCGTCGTCGCCGACTTCCAGACCACAGACCTCGACGGCTTCTACCTGCAGGACGCCGGGGACGGCAGCGCCGCCACATCGGACGGCATCTTCGTCTTCCAGCAGGACGGCGACAACGCCCCGGGCAACGGAGACGGCATCATCGACGTCTCGGTGGGCGACGTCGTCAACGTCGCGGGCGCAGTGAGCGAGTTCCAGGGCCTCACCGAGGTCACGGCCGCCGACACCGAGGTCTGCGACACGGGCACCGCCGGCCCGTCGCCTATGCCTCTGACGCTTCCGCTCGAGGACCCGGCCCGTGAAGCGGTCGAGGGGATGCTCGTCACCTTCGCGCAGCCGCTGAAGATCGCCGAGTACTTCGAGTTCGGCCGCTTCAACACGATCACCGTCGCGCCCGAGCGGCTCTTCCAGCCGACCGCGGTCGTCGAGCCGGGCTCGCCGGAGCAGCAAGCACTCGCGGCATCCAATGTCGCCGCGCAGCTCATCATCGACGACGCGCGCGGGCGCCAGAACCCCGATCCGCTCATCCACCCGAACGGACAGCCGTACTCGCTGGACAACCTCTTCCGCGGCGGCGACGTCCTCACCGGCGTCACGGGAGTGCTCGATCAGCGGGTGCGGACAGGTGACAGCCCACAGGTCTCCTCGTACGGCATCCAGCCCACCGTCGCTCCCGGCTACCAGGTCGTGAACCCGCGACCCGCGGTGCCCGAGGTGGGCGGCGACCTGAAGGTGTCGAGCTTCAACGTCCTGAACTACTTCACGACACTGGACTCCCGCGGCGCGAACTCCGCGTACGAGCTCGAGCGTCAGCAGGCGAAGATCGTCGCGGCGCTCGCAGCGATCGACGCGGACGTGTTCGGGCTGATGGAGATCGAGAACAACGGGGGCGCCGAGGTGCCGGCGGTGGCGACGCTCGCCGCGGCGCTGAACGCGCACCTCGGAGCAGACGTCTACTCGTACGTCGACACGGGTGAGGCGATCGGCACCGACGTCATCGCCACCGCCTTCCTGTACAAGACGGCGACGGTCTCGCCGCTCGGCGACCCGGCATGGAAGATCGACGACCCGAGGTGGGCGGCGAATCGCAACCGGCCCCCGCTGACCCAGACGTTCCAGGCGGCCGCGGGCGGGGAGCCGGTGACGATCAGCGTCAATCACCTCAAGTCGAAGGGATCCGGATGTGGCACAGCGGACCCCGACCTCGGCGACGGGCAGGGCGAGTGCAGCCTCACGCGGGAGAACGCCGCGGCCGCGCTGGTCGACTGGCTGGCGAAGGATCCCACCGGTCAGGGCACGGGCGACCGCACCCTCGTCATCGGCGACCTCAACTCGTACGACAAGGAGGACTCGATCGACGTCTTCACCGCAGCCGGCTACACCGACATGCTCCTGGCGTATCAGGGCGAGTACGCCTACTCGTACGTCTTCGACGGCCAGCTCGGCTACCTCGATCACGCACTCGCCGGGCCCGGCCTCGTCGCCGACGTGACGGGCGCATCGACGTGGGCGATCAACGCCGACGAGGCGCAGGTGCTCGACTACAACGTCGAGTTCAAGCCGGCATCACAGGTGACCGGCCTCTACGCGCCCGACCCGTTCCGCTCGAGCGATCACGACCCCGTCCTCGTCGGGATCGACCTCGACACCACGCCGCCGACGCTCTCGGTGACCGCGTCTCCGGAGGTCGTGTTCCCGCCCAACGGCAAGGAGCGCACCGTGACGGTCACGGTGGTCGCCGCGGATGACAGTGGCGAGGTCGCCGTCGAACTCGTCTCCGCCCAGGCATCCGGATCGAAGAAGGCAGCGGTGACCACGGTCGACGACACGACCTTCCGGGTGGTCGCGGCCAGCAAGTCGGTCTACGAGTTCACCTACCGGGCGACGGATGCCGCGGGCAACAGCACGACCGAGACGGTCCGGGTCGTCGTGGGTGCCGGGGCCGGCGGCTGACCCTTCGCTCCTCCCCATCCACTGCGAGCGGCGCGTTCTCCCGAGGTCTCGGGCGGACGCGCCGCTTCGCGGTTGGTGCCCGCCATTCTCGACGGATGGACATGCGATGGACAGGGCAGGAGATGGCCGGCGGGCTTCTCCCCGAGGCCCGGCATGCGCTCGGCGGGGTGGGCGGGGAGGTCGATCGACTGGCCGAGGAGACAGCCTGGGAGTGCCGCGCCGCGCGAGAGTTCCGCTCGGAACTTGCCGCCCTGCGCGCGCAGCTCGACAGCGTGGCGCGGACGGCCCGTGCCCTCGAGGACGAGCTGCGCGGCCTGTGGCAGCAGCTCGTGGTGGGGTCCGGCTGATGGGCGACCTCGAGATCCGCAGCGGCGGAGTCGTGGCCGTCGACACCGCGTCACTGGGCGCGGCATCCGATCGGCTCCACAGCCTCGGGAATGACCTCGACGGCGTCGCCGCGCTCTTCGGCCGGGCATCGCACCAGGTCGCCGCGATGCCGGGTTCCGACACCGTCTACGCGGAGTCGCGCGCGCTCTTCCTCGCCTCCCGGTGCTCAGCGCTCGCCGACGCCGCTCGCTCGCTGGGCGCCCGGCTTCGCGGCCTCGCCGCGGTCTACGAGGCGGTAGAGGTGCGCGCTCAGCGCGAGGCGGCGCAAGCGGCCGGTGATCTCGAAGCGGTCCAGCGCCTCGACCGGCAGCTCGTCCGGATGGAGCGCGCGCATCCTGGGGTCGGGTCGGGAGCAGCATGGGGCGAGTGGTCCCGGGGTGCCTGGTGGGCGGGAGATCTCGTTCTTCAGGCGGGCATGCTCGGGGTGGGCCTGGGTGCCCTCACCCTGGGCGGAACGACTGCCCTGCCGTCCGCGACGGCGGGCCTGGCGGGCACGATCCGCGAGCGGGAACTCGGACTCGTCCCCAGGGAGGCGCGCCTCAGCGGGATTGCGGATGCTGTGCACCTCCGCGAGCTCCCCGTGCCCGCGGCGCCGACCACGGCTCCGCCGTCGCTGGCCGTGGCTGCGGCCCGCATCCCTTCGACGGAGGCAGGCCGCATACGCGTCGAGCGCTACACGATGCCCGACGGCTCGCGGCAGTTCGCGGTCTACATCCGCGGCACGACGTCGAGCGGCTACGGCGAGCGCGACGCCTTCGACACCAAGTCGAACCTCGAGCTGTACCGGGGACAGCGGTCGGCCTCGTACGCGGCGACGCTCGCTGCTCTGAGTCAGGCCGGCGCGAAGCCCGGGGACGTCGTCCACGCGATCGGGCACTCGCAGGGGGGCATGATCGCGTCTCGGCTCGCCGTCGAGAGCGGCTACGACGTGAAGACCCTCGTGACCCTCGGCTCGCCCGTCGAGGCCGACGTCGGCGACGAGACGCTGAGCGTGGCGGTCCGCCACACGGATGACCCGGTCGCCGCGCTCCAGGGCGGGGGCTACGACACCGCGGTGGGTGCTCCGGGGAGCTTCGTCGCCGAGCGACTGGCCGATCCGCTGCCGAGCGGGGGCGATCTCACCCTCGGCGCCCACCACATCGAGACATACGAGGAGACGGCGGCCATGCTCGACGCGTCGGCCGACCCGCGCATGGATCAGGTGCGCGAGCGGTTCGCCGAACTCGACGCTGCAGTGGCTGTCGAGGTGACCGAGTACGGAGCGACCCGCGTCAGTCCGTCCGCTTCGGGCGGAGGATGATGCCGGCGGCCCAGTTGATGATCGAGATGATGATGGCCGCCACCACGCCCCACCAGAAGTCCTCCACGCGCAGGCCCCAGCTCCAGAAGCTGGTGAACCAGGCCGTCAGCCACAGCAGGAACGCGTTGATGATCAGGCCGATGAGGCCGAGCGTGAGGATGTAGAGCGGGAACGCGAGGATCTTGATGACCGTGCCGATGAACGTGTTCACGAGGGCGAAGATCGCGGCGACGATGAGGAGCGTCAGCACGTACTGCAGCGTGTCGCCAGGGGGGAAGGCGATGACGCTGACCTGCAGCGCGGGAACCAGGGTCACGACCCAGATGGCGAAGGCGTTGATGACGACGCGAATGAGGAAGCCCATAGTGCGGACAGTCTCGCACGGGCCGAGGGGGCCCCGCAGAAGCCGCGCTCGTAGACTCGGTGAGTGACCGACGCCACCGATATCCCCGTCCGCGTGCGCCCCGAGGTCGCGTCCCTGCCGCCGTACCGGCAGGGGCGCCAGGCCGGCGCCGACGCGTACAAGCTGTCGAGCAACGAGAACCCGTTCGATCCTCTGCCCGGCGTGCTCGCGAAGGTCAATGCGGCGACGGCGCTCAATCGGTATCCCGATGCCTCCGCCGCCCTGCTCCGCGCGCGTCTCGCCGAGCGCTTCGGGGTCTCGGACGACTCCGTCCACATCGGCGCGGGCAGCGTGTCGATCCTCGCCCAGCTGGTGCAGGCCACATCGGGCCCCGGCGACCAGGTCATCTACGCCTGGCGGTCCTTCGAGGCGTACCCCTGGCTCGCCGTGGTCGCAGGGGCGACCGCTGTGCAGGTGCCCCTCGCCGCGGGGGCTCGGCACGACCTCGACGCGATGGCCGCGGCCATCACCGACCGCACGCGCGCGGTCATCGTGTGCACGCCGAACAACCCGACCGGTCCGATAGTGACTCAGACCGAGTTCGACGCCTTCGTGGAGAAGGTGCCGTCGGATGTGCTGGTCATCCTCGACGAGGCCTACGCGGAGTTCGTGACCGACCCCGCCGCCGTCAACGGACTGCGCGCTCCGGGCGGACACCCGCGACCGAACGTCGTGGTCCTGCGCACCTTCTCGAAGGCCTTCGGCCTGGCAGGGCTCCGCGTCGGGTACGCCGTCGGCCATCCCCGCGTGCTCGACGCCGCACGATCGACGGCGATCCCGCTCTCCGTGACCGCTCAGGCGGAGGTCGCCGCACTCGCCAGCCTGGATGCCGAGCCCGAGCTGATCGAACGGGTGCGGGTCATCGCCGAGCGCCGCGACGCGCTCGTGGCGGGGCTGCGCGCGAGCGGCTGGAGGATTCCCGACGCGCAGGGCAACTTCGTGTGGCTGCCGGTCGGCGACGAGACGCTCGAGGTCGCGGAGCGCTTCGTCGAGGCGGGACTCGTGGTGCGACCGTTCGCGGGTGACGGCATCCGTATATCCGTCGGCGAGCATGAGTCTGTGGATAAAGTCCTAGGGATCGCGGCATCCGTTGTATCGGCCCTCCCCGAAGGGCATCCCGGACGAGTGGATAGCGTAGAAAAGTGACCCCGACCGAAGCTTCGGTTCCTCCCCGCGTCTCCACCACGGCTGAATCAGCCTTGGTGCGAGTCCTCGCGGCGGACGGGACGCTCGCACCGACTGCGGCCGCCGAGCCGTACCTCGACATCATCGACGCGCTGAGCGAAGCGGAGCTCGAAGGCTTCTACCGCGACATGTTCGTCATCCGCGCCTTCGACCAGCAGGCGACGAACCTGCAGCGCCAGGGCCAGCTGGCCCTGTGGCCTCCGAGCCTCGGCCAGGAAGCGGCGCAGGTCGGGTCGGCGCGCGCAGCCCGCCCACAGGACCACATCTTCCCGTCCTATCGCGAGCACGTCGTCGCGCGAATCCGCGGCGTCGATCCGCTCGACATCATCCGCGTCATGCGGGGCCTGACGCACGGCGGCTGGGACCCCACCGACCCGAGCAACGGCAACACCCATCCGTACACCCTCGTGCTCGGATCGCAGACCCTGCACGCGACGGGCGTCGGCATGGGACTCGTGTTCGACGGCCGCTGCGGCACCGGCGACCCCGAGCGCGACGAAGCCGTGATCGTCTACTACGGCGACGGCGCGTCCAGCCAGGGCGACGTCCACGAGGCGATGGTGTTCGCCGCGAGCTATCGCACCCCGCAGGTCTTCTTCCTGCAGAACAACCAGTGGGCCATCTCGGTGCCGGTCGCCACGCAGTCGCGCACACCGCTGTACAAGCGCGGTGAGGGCTATGGGATGCCGAGCATTCCGGTCGACGGCAACGACGTGCTCGCGAGCTACGCCGTCACGCGCCGCGCCCTCGAAGACGCGCGGAGCGGTGCCGGCCCGCGTGCGATCGAGGCGCTGACCTATCGCCTGGGCGCTCACACCACGAGCGACGACCCGACGAAGTACCGCACGTCGGACGAAGAGCAGTCCTGGATCCGCCGGGACCCGCTCGAGCGCATGCGCGCGTACCTGCGGTCGCGCGGCGCGTCGGACTCGTTCTTCGCCGATGTCGAGGCCGAGGCGCAGGACGTCGCCGAAGACACCCGGGTGCGGACGACTCAACTCGGCACGCTCACCAACGAGTCGATGTTCCAGCACGTGTACTCCGAGCCGCATCCCCTCATCGACGAGCAGCGCGCGTGGCTCGCCGAGTACGAGGCATCCTTCGAGGAGGGCGCATCGTGACCGATGCACAGACGGCATCCCTGACAGCGGTGAACGTCACCGGGCCCTCGCGCGCCGCCGGCGCGACCGCGACCGCCGAACCGGCCACCCAGACCATGCCCTTCAGCCGGGCCCTCAATGCGGGACTCCGCCGTGCGCTCGCGGAGAACGACCGCGTTCTGCTGATGGGCGAGGACATCGGACGCCTGGGCGGGGTGTTCCGGGTCACCGAGGGCCTGCAGGCGGAGTTCGGCGATCGTCGGGTGCTCGACACTCCGCTCGCCGAGTCGGGCATCGTCGGCACCGCGATCGGGCTGGCAATGGTCGGCTTCCGCTCGGTCATCGAGATCCAGTTCGACGGCTTCGTCTTCCCGGCATTCGACCAGATCACGTCGCAGCTGGCGAAGATCACCAACCGCCACGAGGGCGCTCTGTCGATGCCCATCGTCATCCGGATCCCCTACGGCGGGCACATCGGCGCCGTCGAGCATCACCAGGAGAGCCCCGAGGCGTACTTCGCGCACACGCCTGGTCTGCGGGTCGTGAGCCCCTCGACGCCCAACGACGCGTACTGGATGATCCAGGATGCGATCGCCTCGAACGACCCGGTGATCTTCCTCGAGCCGAAGGCGAAGTACTGGATGAAGGGCGAGGTCGACACGTCGGCTCGCGCCCTCCCGCTCCACGCGTCGCGGATCGTGCGCCGCGGCACCGACGTGACGCTGGTGGGCCACGGCGCCATGGTCACGACGCTCCTGCAGGCCGCGGCGCTCGCCGAGTCCGAGGGCACGAGCTGCGAGGTCGTCGATCTGCGGTCGCTGTCGCCCGTCGATTACGGCCCCATCCTCGACTCGGTGCGCCGAACCGGCCGCATGGTCTACGCGCAGGAGGCCCCCGGGTTCGTGAGCGTCGGCTCCGAAGTGGCGGCCACCGTCATGGAGCGGGCGTTCTACGCCCTCGAAGCCCCCGTGATTCGCGTGTCGGGCTTCGACACCCCGTTCCCTCCGGCCAAGCTCGAGGGAAAGTACCTCCCCGACGCCGACCGCATCCTCGAGGCCGTGGACCGCGCCCTCGCGTACTGACCCAGGAGCAACCGGATGAGCACTCAGACCTTCCTCCTCCCCGACGTCGGCGAGGGTCTCACCGAGGCCGAGATCGTGTCGTGGCGTGTCGCGCCCGGCGACGACGTGGCCGTGAACGACGTCCTCGTCGAGATCGAGACCGCCAAGTCGCTCGTCGAGCTCCCGTCGCCGTTCGCGGGCACCGTGGGTGACCTGCTGGCCGCCGAGGGCGACACCGTCAACGTCGGCACGCCCATCATCACGATCGCCGCCCCGATCGCGGGAGCGGATGCCGGGGCGCCGGCCGTCGTCGGCCAGAGCGAGCATGGGGCACCGGTCGAGCCGGAAGGCGGAGCCGTGCTCGTCGGCTACGGCACAGGCGGCCAGGTGCAGTCCCGTCGGAAGAAGCCCCCGGTCACCGCCCAGCAGCGGGTCGAGGCATCCGTCGGAGTGGTCGCGAAGCCCCCGATCCGCAAGCTCGCACGGGATCTGGGTGTCGACCTCGCGGATGTCACCCCCAGCGGTGCGGCCGGCGAGGTCACGCGCGAAGACGTCGTGCGGCACGCATCCCAGGCGAGCGTCTTCCGCAACATCGAGACGCCTGAGTGGCCGGCGGTCCGCGAGGAGACGATCCCCGTGGCGGCCCCCGCTGCCGCACCCGCCCCTGCCCTGACCAGTCCGCGCCCGGTCGAGCCGGCCGGCGAGCGCGAGGAGTCGATCCCTGTGCGGGGCGTTCGCAAGGCCGTCGCCTCGGGCATGGTGCAGTCGGCGTACACCGCGCCCCACGTCTCGGTCTGGACCGACGTCGACGCCACGCGCACGATGGAGCTCGTCCGCCGGCTGAAGACCTCATCGGACTTCGCCGACACCAAAGTGTCACCGCTGCTGATCATGGCGCGCGCCGTGATCTGGGCCGTCCGCCGCACGCCTATGGTCAACGCCGCATGGGTCGACACCGACCACGGCGCCGAGATCCGCGTGCGCCACTACGTCAACCTCGGCATCGCCGCGGCGACCCCGCGCGGACTGCTCGTGCCGAACATCAAGGACGCGCAGGACCTCTCGCTCCGCGAGCTGGCCCGAGCCCTCGAGAAGCTGACGTTCACCGCGCGCGAAGGCAAGTCGACGGTCGCCGATCAGCACGGCGGGACGATCACGATCACCAACATCGGGGTGTTCGGGATGGATGCGGGCACCCCCATCATCAACCCCGGTGAGGCGGGGATCGTGGCTCTCGGCACGATCCGCCAGAAGCCCTGGGTCGTCGACGGCGAGGTGCGCCCCCGCTATGTCACGACGGTCGCTGGCTCGTTCGACCACCGCGTGATCGACGGTGACGGGATGTCGCGCTTCATCGCCGACGTCGCGTCGATCCTCGAAGAGCCGGCACTGCTGCTCGACTGACGCTGAGCCTCCATCCGACCGACGAGAGCGCGGGTGGCGCCCACGTTCTCGTCGGTCCAGTGGAGGCTCACGGTCCCGGGCCCAGTGGCCATGGCCCCGGGGCTGCGGCCACGGCCCCGGGGCCGGGGCCGCTCTCGCTCCCGGCGAGGCGCCCGTGCGTCAGCTGCGCGGCAGGAGCGAACCCGGAGCCAGCGAACGCGGGCGACGTGTGATCAGCAGAAGGATGATCGCGAGCACGCCGCCCAGGGTGCCCGCGATGATGTCGGTCATCGAATCGCTCAGCCCGTGCTGCGACGCCGTGCCCAGGATGATGTCGCTGCCGAACTCGCAGATCTCCCACGCCGCGGCGAACGCCATGGGCGTGAGCAGCACGACGGTCAGCGAGAACCAGCGAGGCAGCGGGGCTCCGGTCTGCTCCTCGGCGTGACGGGCGATGAACAGCCCCAGCCAGGCCAGCATCACGCCCGAGTAGAAGTGCACGAGGACGTCCCAGAGCGGGAAGTACCAGTAGACGTGCAGAGCGCTGCCCGCGAATGACCCGGCGGCGATGAACGCCAGATAGCTCACCTGCAGCGGCCACGGCATCCGGGTGCGGAAGACGAGCTCGACGAACAGCGGCACCCAGTAGACGGGGATCAGCAGGAACGTCAGCGGCAGCTCGACCTCTGCCCCGAGCGCCGCGAGCACCAGAGCAAGGGCGACCGTCACGACCTGGAAGGGCAGCGCGATCAGCGCCGAGGTGCGCAGCCGCGCGACGATCGGGGGGACGGATGCTGTGCTCTTGGTGCTGCTCGTCATACGTCCGCTCCCCCGCGCCCGGGCGGTGCGCATCGCCGAAAGACTAGCCGCCTCGATCGGCGCGCGTTGCACGTTGCGAGCTGAGTTGAGAACGATTATCAGTAACGGTAGAGTCGGAGCATGCGCTCCCGCCGACTCTCCGCCCTCGCGGTGACCGCCGCCTCCGCCGTCCTGCTGAGCGGGTGCGCCGGAGCGCAGGCCCAGAGCACCGCAGACGACGGTCGCATCGACGTGGTGACGTCCACGAACGTCTACGGACAGCTCGTGCAGGAGATCGCCGGCGACACAGTCGATGTGACGTCGATCATCACCTCGAACGCGCAGGACCCGCACTCATTCGAGGCGAGCGCCCAGGACCAGCTGGCCGTGGCGGGTGCCGATCTCGTCATCGAGAACGGCGGCGGCTACGACCCGTTCATCGATGGTCTGATCGAGTCCTCGGGGAGCGACGCCGAAGTGATCACGGCGGTCGAGTTCTCGTCCGAGTGGTCCGGCACGGCCGCTCACGGCGGCGAGAGCTCAGGCGAGCACGCGCACGACCACGTCGACGGGTTCAACGAGCACGTCTGGTACGACCCCGCCACCATGGCCGACCTCGTCGTCGCCATCGCGTCGGAGCTCAGCATCCTGAGTCCCGGCGACGCGGATGCCTTCACCGCGGCAGCCGACGATGTCGCCGGGAAGATCACCGCACTCGAGACATCGCTCGGCGACATCGAGTCCGCCCACGCGGGCGACGACGTGTTCGTCACGGAGCCCATCCCGTATTACCTGATCACGGGCGCGGGCCTGGACGATGTCACCCCCGCCGCGTTCAGCGAAGCGGTCGAGGAGGGCCTGGACGTCGCGCCCGCCACCCTGCTCGAGTCGATCAAGCTGCTCGAGGGTGGCGACGTGCGGATCGTGTTCGTCAACGCGCAGACCGGGGGCCCCGAGACGACCCAGGTCATCGACAAGGCGTCGGCGAACAGCATCCCGATCGTGGAATTCACCGAGACGCTCCCCGAGGGCCAGACTTACCTCTCGTGGATGCAGGAGAACATCGCGTCGATTCAGGACGCGCTCGAGGAATGACGGACGCGCTGCTGCGGATCGAAGGCGCATCCCTGCGCCGAGGCGACCGCGAACTGTGGGCGGATCTCGACCTCGCGGTCGAGCCGGGGGAGTTCATCGCGGTCCTCGGCCCGAGCGGATCGGGCAAGACGACGCTGCTGCGCGCGATCCTGGGCCTCGAGCCGCTGACGTCGGGAACCATCACCGCGCTCGGCACGCCTGTGCTGACCAAGGGCAACCGCCGGATCGGCTACGTGCCCCAGTCGCGGCCGCTGCCGCGCGACACGTCGCTGCGCGGGCGCGACCTCGTCTCGCTCGGCGTCGACGGGCACAAGTGGGGCATCCCCTTCCCGCGGCGGTCCGATCGCGAACGCGTGGACGCGCTGGTCCGCTCCGTCGGCGCGGAGGGATTCGCGGACCGGCCGGTGGGACTGCTCTCGGGCGGCGAACAGCAGCGTCTCCGGATCGGGCAGGCGCTCGCCGACGATCCGCGCCTCCTCCTGTGCGACGAGCCCCTCACGAGCCTCGACCTGGCGAACCAGCAGGCGGTCGTCTCGCTGATCGACCGGCACCGTCGGACGACCGATGCCGCGGTGCTGTTCGTGACGCACGACACCAATCCCGTCCTCCGCAGCGTCGATCGCATCCTCTACCTCGCCGGCGGGCGCTTCATGCTCGGCAAGCCCGAGGAGGTGCTCGACTCGCAGGTGCTGACCGACCTCTACGGCGCGC
Source organism: Microbacterium sp. P5_B6 (assembly GCF_056400345.1). Lineage (NCBI taxonomy): Bacteria > Bacillati > Actinomycetota > Actinomycetes > Micrococcales > Microbacteriaceae > Microbacterium > Microbacterium sp. P5_B6. The sequence continues at coordinate 45,219 of NZ_JBFULL010000013.1, forward strand.
CCGTGTACGTGCTGCGTGCGGGCGGGCGACTCGTGGTGGTCGGCGCTCCCGACGCCGAGGAGCCGCATCACCACCACGACGACGACGACCTCGAAGCGGGAGCGCACGCATGACGTGGAACGAGGTGTGGGAGGCGATGTTCGGCGGCCTGCCCGTCTACGGGGAGATCCTCGCTCTGGTGTCGAACTCCGTGTGGGCCGGTGCCGTGCTCGGGCTCGTCGGCGGACTGATCGGCGTGTTCATCATGCAGCGCGACATGGCGTTCGCCGTGCACGGCATCAGCGAGCTGTCGTTCGCCGGGGCGGCGGCCGCCCTCCTGTTCGGGTTCGACGTGGTGACGGGATCCCTCGTCGGCTCGGTCATCGCCGCCCTGCTCATCGGGTGGCTCGGTGCCCGCGCCCGCGACCGCAACTCGATCATCGGCGTACTGATGCCCTTCGGGCTCGGGCTCGGCATCCTGTTCCTGTCGCTCTATCAGGGCCGCTCGGCCAGCCAGTTCAGTCTGCTCACCGGGCAGATCGTCTCGGTGCAGAACGATCAGCTCGGCCTGCTGATCGCGATGAGCGCCATCGCCCTCATCGCCCTCGTGCTCATGTGGCGCCCGCTGCGCTTCGACTCCCTCGATCCGGTCTCGGCAGCGGCGCGGGGAGTGCCGACGACGGCCGTCTCGCTCGGCTTCCTGCTCGTCCTCGGGCTGATCGTCGCCGTCAGCGTGCACATCATCGGCGCTCTGCTCGTCATGGCGCTCCTCGTCACCCCCGCCGCCGCCGCCGTGCGCGTCGCCTCGGGACCCGTGTCGGTGCCGGTGCTGTCGGCGGTGTTCGGGTTCACGGCGGCCGTGGGCGGCATCCTGCTCGCGATCGCCGGCACGCTTCCGGTGAGCCCCTACATCACGACGTTCTCGTTCGCGATCTATGTCGTCTGCCGCCTCATCGGCGCGCGCCGTGGGCGCGTCGAGAAGGCGCGGCTGTCGGCATCCGCCCGGTCCCTCGACGCGGCCTCCACTCAGGCGGCTCCCGTGGGCCCCGCGTAGAATCGCCGCCATGGTCGTCCAGCGCAACACGTGGCAGCGGGAGCGCGTCCGCGAGGCGCTCGCCGATGCCCGCGGCTTCGTGAGCGCCCAGAGCCTCCATGCGACGCTCCGCGACGAGAACACCGGCATCGGCCTGGCGACCGTCTATCGCGCGCTCGCTGGGCTGGCGGCGCAGGGCGCCGCCGACTCGCTGCAGAGCCCCGAGGGCGAGAGCCTCTATCGTGCGTGCGCGACCCGCGGCCACCATCACCACCTCATCTGCCGGTCGTGCGGGCTCGCGGTCGAGATCGAGGCGACGGATGTCGAGCAGTGGGCTCGGCGGACGGCGGCCGCGAACGGCTTCATCGAGGCCGAGCACATCGTCGACATCTTCGGGCTGTGCGCGACCTGCGCCGCCGCCCGGGCGAGCGAGCGTGACGCGGACTGAGCCGCCGGCGATCGACGCACGCCCGAGAGCGGGCCGCGCGAGCGTCTGGGTGGTCGTCGGCGTGGCTCTCATCGGACTGCTGTTCGCGATCGACCTCTTCGCGCCGACGGTCTATCCGGTCGAGCTTCCGACGCGCGTGCAGGACGGACTGACACTGGCGCTCAGCGTCCTCATCGAGTCGCTGCCGTTCATCGTCCTCGGGGTGCTGCTGTCGATCGTCGTGCAGGTGTGGGTGCCACCGGGGGTTCTCGAGCGATGGATGCCGCGCCGGGCGTGGGCGCGCCGCGCCGTGCTGTCGCTGTTCGGCATGGTGGTGCCGGTGTGCGAGTGCGGCAACGTGCCGTTCGCGCGGGGACTGCTGATGCGCGGCTTCAGCGTTCCGGAGACGCTGACGTTCCTGATCGCGGCGCCGATCGTGAACCCGATCGTGATCATCACGACGCACCAGGCCTTCGGGTTCGCGGACGGCATCCTCGTCGCCCGGCTGCTGGGTGGGTACGCGATCGCCAACCTGATCGGATGGCTGTACAGCCGGCATCCCGATCCCGACGGCCTGCTGACCGAGCGCTTCCGCGACACCTGCGACCTGCAGCACGCGCAGGGGCCCGCGACCGGGGCGAGCGGCAAGTGGCAGCGCAGCGCCGGGCAGTTCGTGGTGGAACTGCGAGCCGTCCTCCCCGCGCTCGTGATCGGCTCGGCTCTCGCCGGCGCGGTGCAGGTGCTGATTCCGCGCGAGGCGCTGCTGGCGATCGGCTCCGACCCCACGCTCTCGATCATCGCGATGATCCTGCTCGCCATGGTCGTGTCGATCTGCTCCAACGTCGATGCCTTCTTCGCGCTCTCGTTCGCCTCGACCTTCACGCCCGGGTCTCTGGTCGCCTTCCTCCTGGTCGGTCCCCTGGTCGACGTCAAGATGCTCGCGCTCATGCGGACCACCTTCACGACGCGGGTGCTGGCGGGGCTCGTGGTGATCGTCGTGCTGTCGGCCTTCGCCATCGGGACGGCGGTGAATCTCCTTGCCTGACCGTCGTTCGCTCCTCGATCGCTGGCTTGGCGTCGGGCTCGCCGCGGCCCTCGCCGTCACGACCCTGAGCCTCGCGGCGACCGGTCGCCTCGGGCTGTACATCAACCCGGATGCGACGTGGTTCGCCGTCTCGATGGCCGTGGTCGTGCTGATCGGCGCGCTCGCCACGTTCGCGCTCCCGCTCGGCGCCGAGGACGACCACGGACATGCTCACGAAGCGGGCGAGGAGCACGCACACGCCCGCCACCCCCTCGCCGTCGCGGCGACCGTCGGCGGCGGGGTCGCGGCATCCCTCATCGTCATCGCCATGCTCGTCACCCCGCCCGCGTCGCTGTCGGCCGAACTCGCGATGTCACGAGACATCGACGCGCCGCCCCTCTTCGCCGGAGCGGACGCGGTCACCCTGGCGGCCACGGGCGACACCGCGGAGTTCGGGATCGGCGAGTGGTCCACCGTGTTCGCGACCTCGACGAGTCCCGACGCGTACGACGGAGATCCGGTGACCCTCACCGGCTTCGTCACGCCCGGGGACGGGAGCTTCGACCTCACGCGGCTCGTGATCACCCACTGCGTCATCGACGCGCAGGCCGCCAGCATCCCCGTGCTCGCCGGCGCGGCGGCCCCTGAGACCGGTCAGTGGGTGCGCGTCACCGGAACCGTGAAGGCCACCGCCGAAGGCGGGCTGTCGATCGATGCCGAAAGCGTCGAGCGCATCGACGAGCCGGGGGATCCGTATGAGTACTGAGGTCCCGGTGCGCCGGACTCGGGCGACAGCGCAACCCGATGCGGGCCCCACGCGGAGTGCTCGATCGCGCCGGCGGCGCGGTCGCTCGTTCCTCCTGGCATTCGCGGGCGTCGCCGTCCTGCTCGCCGTGGCCGGACTCGCCGGTGCTGCGCTGAGCACGGCGCAGGGCCCGCGCTTGACGGACGCACAGGTCGATCCGGTCGCGGCGGCCTCGGCCTCCGGAGCCCGCCTGATCATGACGACCTCACAGGCGCTGCAGGACGTCACGCCCGATCAGGTCACCATCACCCCCGCGACCCCATTCGCCGTGGACACGTCGGGGCGCAGCGTGGGGGTTCGCTTCGCCCTGCCCCTCTGGGATGACACCGAGTACACCGTGCGGATCTCGGATGTCGAGGGAGTGGGCGGTGGGCCGGCGACGACGATCGAGCAGACCTTCCGCACGGGGGCGGCCGAGTTCTTCCTGCTGCAGCGGGGCGAGGACGAAGACGCCATCTATCGCACCGATCTCACGGGCGAGCAGGCGGTGCCCGTGTTCCGGCACCCGCACATCGAGGACTACCGCGCGACGTCCTCGCATCTGGTCATGTCGGTCCGCGCCGGCGACGACTCGGGCGGGATGGGTCCGGCCGAGCTCATCGTGAGCGACCTCGACGGCTCGAATCGGCGCTCGCTGCCGCTCCCCGGGGAGGGGTCGATCACCAATCTGCAGAGCGCGGAACGCGGAGACCTCATCGGCTACACCTACACCGACGATTCGCTCGGCGCAGCAGGCGGACGCGAGAGCATGCTCTTCACGACCTCGCTTCGGGACCGCTCCGCCGAGCCGCAGGCCGTCGAAGTCGCCGGCGCCGACAGTCGCGTGGCGCAGTGGCGCTTCGTGCCGGCAACCGACAGCGTGCTGTTCGTCGGCTTCGACGGCACGCTGTGGCTGACGGATGCCGCCGGCGCCGACGCCACCTCGCTCGGCGCTGCGCTCGCGCTCGACGACGTCGCCGCGCAGGGCGCCGTGGTGGATCGCGCCGAGGGACTGGTGCTGCTCGACCTCACGGACGGGAGCGAAGCCGCCCTCCCCTCGTCCGACGCGGAGTACGGCCAGCTCCGGACGGTTCAGGCGGTGCCCGGGGGAGGAACGCTGCGGCTGTACGCCAAGCTCGACGACCGAGGGATCCCGAGAGAATCCGTGGTGGCGTGGGTCGCTGACGACGGCGCGTCGCACCCGGTCGCCGAGGTCGCCGACACCGACACGGTGATCCGCACGTGCGTCTCGCCGAGCGGGCGCTACGCCGTCCTCGCCATCGCTCCGGACATCATCGAGAACCGCTACGACACCTACCTCCTGCCCATGCCGACACGGATCGAATCCCACGTCGTCGAGATCGCCACCGGAGACGAGATCGTCGCCCTCAGCGGCCTCGACAGCTCGTGGTGCCGGGTGCCGCCCCAATGACCGCCGTGTTGCGCAGCGCGCGGCGTGAGGACCTCGTCGGGCTTCCGGCGGCGGTGGCCCCGCGGCTGCTGGGCGGCGTCCTCCGCACCGTCGTCGAGGGAGAGACGGTCGCCGTCCGGCTGACCGAGGTCGAGGCCTATCACGGGCTCGGCACCGGACCGATCGCCGATCCCGGCTCGCACGCGCGCATGGGGCAGACGGCCCGGAATGCGACGATGTGGGGCGAGCCGGGGCACCTCTACGTCTACCTCAGCCACGGCATCCACTCGTGCGTCAACGTCGTCTGCGGACCCGAGGGGTCGGCGGGGGGAATCCTCCTGCGCGGCGGCGAGATCGTGGAGGGGGCGGATGCCGCCCGCCGGCGTCGCCCGGCAGCGCGGGTCGACCGCGACCTCGCGCGCGGGCCGGGGCGGCTCGGCGACGCTCTCGGGCTGCGGCATCCGGTGCACGACGGCATCGACGCGATCACGGGCGAGCCCCGCCACGGGGCGGTCGCGTGCCTCGAGCTGCTCGAGGAGCCTCTGGCTGACGTCGCATCCGGACCGCGGGTCGGCGTCGCCGGGCATGCCGGCACGGCCGCCTTCCCGTGGCGCTTCTGGATCACCGGCGACCCGACGGTGTCGGCGTTCCGCTGGGGCCGGGGCGCGGCGGAAGCGGCGCGCGGCTGAGCGACCGACGTCCACTCAGCGCAGCGACGTCACCGCCACGAACCCGGCCTTCAGCTGGCGCACGCGCCGCTCGTAGTTGGCGGCGAGGAAGATCAGCAGCGCACCGCCGATCCCGAGCCACAGCCACCAGGGCACCACGTCGTATCCGGCCGTGATCCACGGCCACAGCTGGGCGATGCCGTGGGCGAGCACCACCATCGAGCCGAGGACGAGAGGCGCCTGGAGCTTCAGGACCGCGCCCGCCACGACGAGCCCGATCGCGACGACACCCAGTGCGACGACGCGCCACAGGTCGAACTCGCCGACGTCGTAAACCAGCGACGGCACGGTGAGGAGCACGAGCCAGGGGCCGAGCGCGGGCCAGCTGCGGGTGCTCGGCTCTCGCACCAGGCGGCGGGCGCCGTAGAGCAGCCCGCCGATCGCCGGAGGGACGGTGACGAGCTCGACCGGGCGAACACCGAAGCCCACCGTGGCGACCAGCGCGAACACGGCGGCTCCGATCCCCGCGGCGATCAGGAGGGTCCACTGCAGCCGCGCGCGCCAGAGCGCGCCGGCGAGCCCCGCGAGGGTGAGGACCGACATGGTGAGCACGGTGCGGACCTCTTCGACGCCTTCCGCGCCCCCGAGCCCGTACTGCGTCTGCAGGGCGAGGAACTCCGCCCACGCGTACAGGAGGGCTGCCGCGCCCAGGACGGCACCGCCGGCGCGGCCCATGCCCCCGGCGGGCACAGCGCGGAGTGCCATGAGGACGATCCCGACCGTGATGCCGCCGCCTGCCAGGAGCCAGAAGTCGGGCTCGAGGCCCTGCTGCCCGATGATCGCCGTGAACCGCACGGCGCATGCCGACACCGCGACGACGAGGCCCGAGATGGTGAGAACGGCGGCGATCCCCCGCCACCGCCGGACGCCGAGCCCGACGGCGCCGGTGACGCCGACCACGCCGCCGAGAAGGGCGACCACGGCAGAGCTCGCGAGCTCGCCGTCCGAGCGGTCGACGACGATGAAGACGAGCAGTGCGGCTGCGAGCGCGGCGATCAGCGTCGGCGGCCAGGTCGGCCGCTCGCTCGGCGTCGTCGCCACGAGGAGCACCGCGACGGCGATGGCACCCGCCGCAGCCGTGATTGCGGCCGGCTCCGCACTCGCGAGGAGGGGCTCGGCGAGTGATCGCGCGCCCATCCCGACGGCGGCGAGGGCGAGCACGAGGGCGCTGGGCACCCGCACGCCCCACTCATCCGGCATCCGGGACAGCGTGATCCCGGCGGCCGCGACAAGGGTCGCTCCGATGACGGTCCAGACCCGGACCGGCTCGGCGGGGGCGATGATGCTCGGCAGGGTCGCGATCACGAGGCTCGCGACCCACGCGATCGCCTCAAGCCCTGGCCAGGCCCTCCCCTCGCGCCGAAGGCGCAGCACGGCAGCGACCGCGCCGACGAGGAGCATCCCCGCCACCGGGAGGGCGACCAGCTCGACTTCCGAGGCTCCGCCCCAGACGATCGCTCCACCGGCCGTCGTGACTGCGCCGGCGAACGCGGTCCAGCGGGTGGCCGATGACAGCGGCAGGCGGTCGAGTGCCGCGGCGCCGACGTGCAGCAGGGCGAGCACGGCCACCGCCGCCGCCACGACCGTCCCGTCGTCCGTCGACGGCAGGGTGGCGACAGCCGAGAGGGCGACAGCGAGCGGCGGCACGATGAGGGCGTACACGCGGCACGCCGGCGGCAGAGGCCGCGCCCCCGCCATCCCGGCAGCAGAGACGTACGCGGTGCCCACCAGGAGCAGGAGCCAGGCCGGCCCGCTCGCCGAGCCGGAGAGCGCCCGCTCGACGGTCACCAGTCCGACCGCCGCGAGCGCGACGAGGGCACCGGCGATCGCCGGGGGGCGGATGCCGCGCAGGGGTCGCAGGGAGAGCGCCACGCAGACGAGCGCCGCCGTGATCGCGACGATCGTGCCGCGCAGCTCGTCTCCGCCCCACCCGGCGATGGCGGAGGGCCACAGAGCCAGCGCGAGACCGGCCGCCAGTGCGATCGTCGCCTCCACGCGCCGCCGAAGCCAGACGAGGAGCGCCGCGAAGCCGATGAGGACGAGGCCCGCGGGAACGGACTGGACTTCGACATCGGTGATCGGCCGCGCCGAGGCGCTCTCGAGGAGAGACCACCAGCCGAGGATCAGCGCGGTCACGGCAGGCCACATGAGCAGCCGTCGCGGCGCGGCGGCCAGTGGCACACCAACGGCCCGCGTGGCGAAGGCGTCCCCCTCGGGTGTCGTCGCCGGAGCCGCCCAGCCGTCGGTCGCCGCGAGCGCAGCGAACCCGAGCGCCAGAAGGAACCAGACCTGCCACACGTGCGCCTCGCCGATCGGCCACACCACCACCAGGACCGTGCCGGCGACACCGAGATCGGCGGCGAGCCTCGTCATCCGCAGTTCGGGAGTCACCTCTCTGACGAGCTCGGCCCAGGCGCCCAGGCCCGCGATCGCCACTGCCCCGGCGATCGGGATGAGGGGAACCGCCTCGATGTTGCGCACCCCGAGGATGCCGAGCGTTTCGTGGATCGCATAGGCGAGAGATGGCGCCACGAGCGCAGCCGCGGCATAGACGGAGGCCCCGCGCAGACGCGTGCGCGCCAGCGCGACGGCCGTCAGCGCGCCGAGCAGCGCGACGCCCCGGACAACGGCGAGCGCGGGATCGCCGATCGCGCCGCGGAAGGCGTCCGGAGCGGCTGACCCGTCGACGAGGAAGGAGTATCCCGCGGCCGTCCACAGGAGTGCGACGGCGATGAGCACGTAGGCCGCGAAGGCCACCGCCACCCCGCTGCGCCTCTCGAGGGGAACGGCGACGGCGACAAGGAGTGCGGCGAGAGCGATCCATTGGAGGAGTCCGACCGTGATCTGCCAGTCCTCGCCGGCCAGCCCGGTGGCTGCGGCGAGTGCTCCGGGCGCGATGAAGGCCGACAGGACCGCCACGGCGATGGGCGCGAGCGCAAGCGCGACCTCCCCATCCTCGCCGGGACGGACGACGAATCCCCACGCGATCGGAAGTGCGATCGCGACCGCCACGCCGATGAGCCACAGCCAGGGAGTGGCAAGGCCGCCGGCATAGGCGGTGGCAGCGCCCAGGATCGCGACGATGACCCACCCCACCCGCTGCCGTGAGCGTGCGAACGCGACCGCGGCAGCCGTGAGGGCTACGGTGAGCGACACCAGGAGGACGGGCACGCCGGTCTGGGCGCCGGCTGCCAGCAGCAGCACGGCTGCGATGACGATGCGCAGCTCGCGCAGCCGCGGGCGCGAAAGCGATGGTGCCAGCAGCAGGAGGAAGCCGATCGCGACCGCGGTGGCGATCGGAAGATACGGCGCGGGGAGGAACGGCGGCGGCGGGGTGAAGGCATCCGTCTGCCAGATCGTCCACGACGACAGGGTGGAGAAGAGGGCCTGCGAGCAGGACGAGACGAGCACGGCCGTGACGCTGAGGGCGGCGATCACCCACCCGGTGATGTACCCGGCGGTGAGCCCGCCGCGTCGCGCGCGGATGAGGTCCACGGCGAGCGCGGTCGCGACCGCCAGCACCGGCGCGATGAACTCGGCGTACACGAGGTCGTACAGGCGGAACGACAGCTGCCACCCGGCGATCGCGACCGTCGCGACGGCGACGGCGGAGGCGAGCCCGGCGAGCCCTCTCGCGACGGGCAGCGGCTCCTCGCCCGCGCGCGGCCGCAGCAGGAGGGCGTGCGCAGTGCCGAGGACGGGCACGAGGACGCTCGACCACACCAGGACGGGCACGTCAAAGGTCATGAACGCGGCGACCACCGCGGCGGCAGTGAGCGCGACGACCCCGATGATCGCGAGCACGAGCCGCTCGGGGACGGCGTCACGTCCCGACCGGGCGGACGACCACGGTGCGGGGAGCGTGTGAAGGAGCCCGCCGGCCGCTGCGCCGAGGAGCCCGGCCACCGCGGCCTCGACCGGCGGAAGCGCGAGCGCGCCCCCGATGACCAGGCCCAGTCCGGCGGGGAGCGCGACCGCCGCAGTGACATCGGGTCCTCGCAGCTTCGCGAACCTCGCCCAGACGCGGCAGGCCACTCCGATCACGAGCGCCGACACTCCCGCGTAGAGCGCCGGGTCGCTGTCGCCCGTGCCGAAGAAGTCGTTCGCGCGGACGGCCCACGCATCCAGGGCGAGCAGGATGATGCCGAGGACCGCGATCCCCTCCGCAGTCGCCGTCAGCCCGCGCCGGCGCAGCAGCGAAGCGCCGACGACGGCGGCGAGGGTGACGCCGCCGATGATCAGCGCCCGCACCGTGATGCCCCAGACGAACCAGGCGAACACCAGGAAGAAGACGGCCGCGATCCCGACGAGCGTCACGCCGACCATCAGCAGGAGCACAGGCACCGACAGATGCCGTCGCGGCGTGCGGGGAACGGATGCCGCGACCTGCGGCACGAGCGGAGGGGCGCCGGGGGCGTCCGAACCGGGCCCCGAGGTCGGCACGCGGAACGGCACGAGCGGAGGCGCGGCGGGGGCGTCTGACCCGGGCGCGGAGGTCGGCACGTCGAACGGCACAGAGGCGATCTCGGACTCGCGGAGGAGCACCTCGATCGCCGTCGCCGGGGCGGCGTCCGCATCAGCGCCGCGCGCGGCCTCGATCACCGGCGCTTCTGCGAGCGGCTCGAGCGTCACCACCCGCTCCTCGGGCGTCACGACCTCGGCGGCGGCAGCCACCGTCTGCCGCGCGGGCGGTGCCATTGCGGCGGCCGCCTCCCACTGCGTGAGACGGATGGAATCCATGGTGGACTGGCGAATCACCTCGAGCGCGAGGATCTGCCCGCCCAGTTCGACCACACGGGCCGTGCGCGGATCGTCCAGGCGCAGACCGCAGTGAGGGCACACCGACTGCGATGCCACCTCGAAGCACGCCGGGCATCGGCTGTCGTCAGCCAGCTGGTAAGGAGAGGGCGGCCACAGCCGCACCGGCTCGGGAGAATCGGTCATTGGTCCTCGCATCCCGCAGAACTCTGTCCATCCCCCCGGAAGAACCCCATGATGGCACCGGCAGGTCCCTTTGCCCCGGAAAGTTTGTGGCTTGGGGATAAGTGCGCCCCACGACTGCCTGTGGGGATAGTCAATAGATGACGGATCGCACCGGAAAGGTCCGACACGCCGACCGTGCTAGACTGACTCTTTGTCTGCGCGCACTCCTGCACGCAGTTCGTGCCCACTCCCTCTTCTCAGACCGGCAACGGTCGGACGAGTGGTGGGTGCAGACAAGGGATCTTGGGTGAGGCCGTCCGGCCTCACGGTACTAAGGAGACATCACTATGGCAGCAGTGTGCCAGGTGACTGGAGCAATTCCCGGCTTCGGTCACAGCATCTCGCACTCGCACCGCCGGACGAAGCGCCGCTTCGACCCGAACGTGCAGAAGAAGACCTACTTCGTTCCGTCGCTGGGTCGCAACATCAAGCTCAACGTCTCGGCGAAGGGCATCAAGGTCATTGACGCACGCGGCATCGAGTCGGTCGTCAAGGACCTCATCGCGAAGGGTGTGAAGCTCTGATGGCGAAGAAGGCTCAGGACGTACGTCCGATCATCAAGCTCCGTTCGACCGCCGGCACGGGTTACACCTACGTGACGCGCAAGAACCGTCGCAACAACCCCGACCGCATCGTGCTCAAGAAGTACGACCCGGTCATCCGCAAGCACGTCGAATTCCGAGAGGAGCGTTGATCCATGGCTAAGAAGAGCAAGATCGCGCGCAACGAGCAGCGCAAGGTGATCGTTGACCGCAACGCGGCCAAGCGCGCCGAGCTGAAGAAGGCGCTCGTTTCGCCCGACTCCACCGACGAGCAGCGCGAAGCCGCCCGTCTCGGCCTGCAGAAGCTTCCGCGCAACGCGTCGCCGGTGCGTCTGCGCAACCGCGATGTCATCGACGGTCGCCCCCGCGGCCACCTCTCGAAGTTCGGCATCTCGCGTGTCCGCTTCCGCGACATGGCGCACCGTGGCGAGCTGCCCGGCGTGACCAAGTCGTCCTGGTAAGCCGCAGCTGACCTGAAGAAGGCCCGGAGTTCCTCGGAACTCCGGGCCTTCCGTCATCCCCGGCTACTCCCGCTCCCGGTGTCCGTCAAGAGCGGTGGCTGCACGGAGACCCGGAGCTAGACTCGCCACGCTGGTGAGGAGGAACAACCCATGCCGCTCGACCCGTTCTTCGCCGACCGGCTGCGGGTGCACCGTCGGCATCTCTACGAGCGAGCGCTCAAGGCGGCCAAGGCCCGCCTGATCGCGATGGTCCCCTTCGGGCATTCCGGACTGCCGGCCGCCGCGACATCTCCTTCCGAGGCGTCGAAGGCGACGGGTGCGCAGAGCGACTCCCGAAGCGCGCGGGCCCTCGCTCGCGCTCGGCACCGCAAATCGGCCTTCAACTGGGATCGCGCCCAGTTCACGACCGTCGGAACGGCCGGCCCCGACCTCAGGATCGCCGAGCACAGCGTGTCAGCCGAGGGCGTGCCGTCCTTCCGGGTGCGCATCTACTACCCGCCCGAGTCCGAGGGGACGCTCGTTCCGGGCTGCCTCGCGCTGTTCGGGGGCGCCTTCCGCATCGGGGGGATCGACTATCCCACGACGGATGCCGGCTACCGCCGCCGTGCCGCGGACTCCGGTGTGGCGATCGTCGCGGCGGACTATTCGCTCGCCCCTGAGCACCGCTATCCGACCCAGGTGAATCAGGCCTACGCCGCGCTCCGGTGGCTCTTCGATCACGCGGCCGAGGTCGGCATCGATGCCGAGCGGATCGGCATCATGGGGACCTCCGCCGGCGGCAACATCGCCGCGGCCGTCACGCTGCTCAACCGGGACGGCGCCCGACTGCCGCTGAGGCTCCAGGTGCTCGAGGTGCCGGTGACCGACCTCACGGGCAGGCACATCGACCTGGCAGCACTCCGCTCTCTCGGCATCCCCAGCGTGCTCGCCCGGCGCGAGCTGCGCTCTGTCGCACGCACCTACCTGCCCCACGCGAGCAATGCGAAGGAGCCGCTCGCATCGCCGCTGCTCGCCTCGTCGCACGAGGGGCTCCCGCCTGCGGTGGTCCTGACCGCCGAGTACGACCCCCTCAGCGCGGATGGTGCCGCGTACGCCGTCGCGCTGCGCGAGGCGGGGGTCGACGCATCCGCTGTCCGCTACCTCGGCATGACGCACGACACCCCGATGTTCACCGGGGTCCTTCCGGGCGCCCGGCGCTGGCACGACGACATCGTGCAGGCGCTCCGGCGGCTGCACGGGAGCGCCGAGCGGGTGAAGGAGCACGAAACCTCATCTCAGGCAATCCCTGCCTGAAGGGTCGCGACCGTCGGACCCCGCGCGTAGCGTGAAGGCATGGCGACGCGTTTGTGGCCGGAGAGCTGGCCGTCCGATCACCCCGACTATCCGCGCCGCCTCATGCAGCGCCGCACCTGGATGTGCCTGAACGGGCCCTGGGACCTCGCGGTCGGGGGCGGAGCCGAGCATCCGAGTGCCGTGACCGGGTGGGATCGCTCGATCACCGTGCCATTCGCTCCCGAGAGCAGCGCGAGCGGCATCGATGACCGCACCCTCGGACCCGACCTCTGGTACCGGCGCACCATCGACTACACCCGTCGGGACGACACGCGGCTGCTCCTGCACTTCGGCGCCGTCGACTACGAGGCGCAGGTGTGGGTCGACGGCCGTTTCGTCGGCAGGCACGAGGGCGGGTTCACGCCGTTCTGGTTCGACATCACCGACGAGCTGAAGAACCGGAGCACCCACGAGATCGCCGTGTGGGCGCACGACGAGCCGCAAGGGCTCGCGCAGCCCCGGGGCAAGCAGGACTGGCGCGACGAGCCGCACAGCATCTGGTACCCGCGCACGACGGGCATCTGGCAGACGGTCTGGCTCGAAGAGGTGCCTCGCAAGCGACTGGTCGATCTGCGGCTCGTTCCGCAGCTCGAGCGCTGGTCGATCGTGGTCGAGGCGCAGATCCAGGATGCCGAGGCATCCGCTCGGCTGCAGCTGAGGCTGCGGCTGTCCGCCGGCGATCGCGTGATCGCCGACGACCTCTATCGGATGACCGACACCACGCTGCATCGCACGATCGCGCTGGAGGATCCCGGCATCGACGACTTCCGCAACGAGCTGCTGTGGTCGCCCGAGTCGCCGACCCTCATCCGCGCCGAGGTCTGGCTGCTCGAGGGCGACCAGGTCGTCGACGAAGTGCGCTCCTACACCGCCATGCGCGGGATCGCCCTGCAGCGGGGGCGGATACTGCTCAACAACCGTCCCTATCCGCTGCGGCTGGTGCTCGACCAGGGCTATTGGCCCGACACGCTCATGACCCCGCCGAGCGACGAGGCTCTGGTGCGTGACATCGAGCTGGCGAAGGCGGCGGGCTTCAACGGCGTGCGGAAGCATCAGAAGATCGAGGATCCGCGATTCCTCTACTGGGCCGACGTCCTGGGTCTGCTCGTGTGGGAGGAGATGCCGAGCGCCTACCGGTTCACGCGCGAGTCGGTCGAGCGGATCACCCGCGAGTGGGTGGAGGTGATCGACCGGGATGCCGCGCACCCGTGCATCGTCGTGTGGGTGCCGTTCAACGAGTCGTGGGGGGTTCCCGATCTGCCCAACGTCGGCACGCACCGCGCCTTCGTGCAGGCGCTGTACCACCTGACCCACGCCCTCGACCCCTCGCGCCCCGTCGTCGGCAACGATGGCTGGGAGTCGACGGCGACCGACATCCTCAGCATCCACGACTACGAAGAGGATCCCGAGCGGCTGCGCGAGCGGTATGCGGCGATGGACGGCCGGGGACTGCCTGAGGCTCTGAGGGCGGCCGTGCCGGCCGGTCGCCTGATCACGCTCGACATGCACCCGGCGGAGGGGCAGCCTCTCGTGCTCAGCGAGTTCGGCGGCATCGCGTGCCGTCCCTCCACCGAGACGGACGGGACGTGGGGCTACTCGGTGACGGGTTCGTCCGCAGAGCTGCGCGCGGCGTACGAACGACTGCTCTCCAGCGTGCATGCGATCGAGGCGTTCGCCGGATTCTGCTACACCCAGCTGACCGACACGTTCCAGGAGGCGAACGGCCTGTTCACCGCCGACCGCCGGCCGAAGTTCGAGCTCGACGCCATGAGACGCGCGACCGAGGGGCCGAGGCAGCCGCATGTGGAGGTGCAGCTGCACATGGCGGCCGAGGAGCCCGGCGCTCCCTGAGCTCCGGGCTCCGCTCCTGGCGAGACGGCGAGGACCCGGGCTACTTCCCGGGTGTCTTGCTCACGGCGTGGGTGGTCGCCCAGTCCAGCACGAAATCGGCGATCTCCTCCCAGCCGTCCTGGCTCACCAGGCGGTGGGTGCGTCCGGCGAACTCCTTGTAGTCGACGACCGCGGGGCTGCCGGTCGACTGGTACTTCTTGACGATCGCCTTGCCGATGGCCGGGGGCACGACATGATCGATGCCTCCGGTGACCACGAGCAGAGGCGCGCGCTCGGTGCGGGCGAAGTCGACGTGCGTCACGCCGTTCTTCTCGTTGAACACCGAAAGGACACCTTCGAAGAACACGCGGTTGTACGAGTTGACGGCGTACTCGTCCCAGAGCGCGTCGGACTCGCTGCGCGGCAGGTCGTTGCCGAAGGTGAAGTGGAAGTGCCGCTTGGACAGGGGCTTGGCGCCGTTGCGCCCGAACGGGTTGGAGAGGATCGGCGTGCCGGTCCACAGCGTCGAGAGCGGAAGCGCGGTGACGCCTGCCGGCTGTCCGGGAGCGACGCCGACGTAGGCCACCCCGAGTCCGCGGTCGGCGAGCATCTGGGTGAGGACCCCTCCGAAGGAGTGGCCGATGATGATCGGCTTCTCGGGGAGCGCCCGGATGATGCGCTCGTAGTTGTCGGCGATCTGCGTGAGCCCGACGCCCTTGAGCGCCGCCGGGTTGCTGCGGATGTCGTCCACGGTGCGGTCATCGATTCCAGGCCAGCCGGGAACGATGACCTGGTGGCCGGCGGCGCGGAATCGGTCGGCCCACGTGTCCCAGCTCTTGGGGGTCATCCACAGTCCGTGGATCAGGACGATGGGCGTCTTGGTCGTGCTGTTCATTGCGATCTCCTTGGAAGAGGTGAGGGTAGGGAGGTGGGTCTGGCTTGATGGTAGACTGAACGTTCTATCTACACAAGACTATTCCGAGATTGTCGCAATCTCTTCGCACAGGCCATTCGTCGAAGCGGATGGCACGATGGAAGGCCGGGGGAGGACTCGTCATGAGCACTACGACGGATGCCACGGCATCCCGCCCGTCGCCTGCGCGACAGCGGCTGCTGGACGCGGCAACGGCACTCTTCTATTCCGAAGGCATTCATTCGGTGGGAGTGGACCGCATCATCGAGCAGGCAGCGGTGACCCGCGCCACGATGTACAAGCAGTTCGAGGGCAAAGAAGGCCTCGTCCTGGAGTACCTCCGGGGCGAAGATGCACAGCTGCGCAGACTCTTCTCCGAGGCCTCGGGAGCATCTCAGGACCCGGACGAGCTCCTCGAGCTCGTGATCGAGGGCATCGCCGCAGACATCCGCGATCGGCACACGCGCGGGTGTCCGTTCATCAACGCGGCAGCGGAGTATCCGGACGAGGGACCGGTGCGCGACCTCATCGCCGACCATCGCGAGTGGTTCCGGGGCACACTCCGACACCTCGCCGAGCAGGCCCGACTGACCGATCCCGATCAGGCGGCGGCATCCCTCGTCCTCCTTCGGGACGCGGCCCTCGTGGGCGGATATCTCGACGGAGAGGACCGTGTGGCGCCCGCCTTCGCCCGCACGGCTCGTGGCGTGATCGCCTCCCACCGCCCGTAGTGCCGCCCGCGACGCAGGCGCACGAGGGCGTCACATCCGTCACAAAAGCCCCTCCAGACACCCGACACGCCGGTCAGAACGTCCAAAAGCCGCGGAAATCCGCGGATCTAGGCCGTTGTCGGCTAGGTTCGAGGCGGTCGATCCGACCAGCCGGGGGGCAGACTGCTCTTCGGTCCGAGTTATGAAAGGCGGCGCATGCGCCGCCTCGGAGGACACCACATGGCCGACAAGTCCATCACCAAGACCGAACTCGTCGCGAGCATCGCCAGCGCGACGGGCCAGAGCCAGTCCGCGGTGTCGGGCGTGCTCGACTCCCTCTTCTCGACCGTTGCCGAGGCAGTCGCCAAGGGCAACAAGGTCTCGATCCCGGGCTGGCTCGCTGTCGAGCAGGTCGCCACGTCGGCGCGTACCGGCCGCAACCCGCAGACCGGCGAAGAGATCCAGATCCCGGCCGGCAAGCGCGTCAAGGTCACGGCGGGCTCGAAGCTCAAGGCTGCGGTCAAGTGACGCGACTCGGATCAATGCGCGCGTAGCCCGCGTTGATGCGAGTCGGGTCAGGTTGAGTAGGCCGCCGAAGGCGCCCGTATCGAAACCTCAGCAATTCTCGTCGGGAGGGGGATGCCGCGCTCGCGGCATCCCCCTCCTGCATGTCTGCCGGAGGCCGGGCATGAAACCCCCGCTTAGGCTTGAACGGTGAATCCCCGTGTGCTGCGGGCCGCCGGCCCCGCGATCCTCGTCGCGGCCGCGCTCGTCGCGCTCGTGTGGGGTCTCGCGGTCGGCGGGGGTGCGGCACCGCTGGCGATCGGAGACGCGGGGCCGTTCGTGCGATGGGGTCTGCCGACGGCGAAGCTTGTCGTCAACCTCGCGGCCGCCGGAATGGTCGGCTCACTGGTCACAGCGCTCTTCGCCCTCTCGTCGGGCGAGCGCGAGTTCGACGCCGCCCTGGACCTCGCCTCGGTGTCGGCCGCGATCTTCACGATCACCGCCGCCGTCACGGGCTTCCTGACCTTCGTGGACGCGTTCAACCCCGAGGTGAGTGCCGCGCCCGAGTTCGGCGCGCAGCTCGGTCGCTACCTCGTCGAGACGGAGCTCGGCCGAACGTGGCTGATCACGATGATCGCCGGCGCCGCCCTCACGGTGCTGGCCTTCGCCGTGCGCGGATGGACGGCATCCTTCTTCGTCGCCATCCTCGCCGTCGCGAGCATCGTTCCGATGGCCACCCAGGGTCATTCGGGCGAAGAGGCGAACCACACCGCCGCCGTGATGGCGGTCGTGCTGCACACCATCGGCGCCGCGGTGTGGGTGGGCGGTCTGCTGCTGCTCGTCGTGATCCGCCCGCTCGTCAGCCGCGAGACCATGGGCGCGGCCCTCGGGCGGTACTCCAGCCTGGCGCTCGTGGCGTTCATCGTCGTCGCGATCGCGGGCACCGTGCGCGCGGCGATCGGCATCGGATCCTGGGCGGGGCTCGTGAGCCCCTATGGCGCGATCGTGCTCGTGAAGGTCTTCGCGCTGGTGGGCATCGGCATACTCGCCGCTCGCTACCGCCGCAGCCTCATCGGGCGGATGGATCAGGATGCCCGCTCCCGCCGGTTCTGGTCGCTCGTGGCGCTCGAACTCGCGTTCATGGGCGTCGCGAGCGGTGCTGCCGCCGCTCTTTCCCGCACAGCCCCTCCGACGAACTCGGCACTTCCCGTGGTGCGCACTCCGGCCGAGTTCCTGACGGGCGCGCCGCTCCCCCCCGAACTGACCGTGGAACGCTGGCTCACGTCGTGGGACGTCGACCTCCTGTGGGCGTTCGCCGCCGGTTTCGGCGCCTTCTTCTACCTGGCCGGTGTCTGGCGTCTTCGGGCGCGCGGCGACGCCTGGCCGGTGCATCGCACGGTCCTGTGGATCTCGGGCCTCGCCCTCCTGGTCTGGGTGACCTCGGGGGCGGTGAACGCGTACCAGGACTACCTGTTCAGCATGCACATGGTCGGGCACATGCTGCTGTCGATGGCGGTTCCGGTGCTGCTGGTCGCGGGTGCGCCCGTGACGCTCGCCGCGAGGGCGATCCGCAAGCGGGAGGACGACACCCGCGGCGGACGCGAATGGATCCTCTGGGCCGTGCACTCGCCGGTCGCGCGTATCCTGACCCACCCGTTCGTCGCGGCGGGGATCTTCATCGGATCGCTCTGGATCTTCTACTTCACCGACCTCTTCCGCTGGACGCTGTACGACCACCTGGGCCACGAGTGGATGGTGGCCCACTTCCTCATCACGGGCTACCTCTTCGCGCTGTCGCTCATCGGGGTCGATCCGGTGCCGTACCGCCTGCCATACCCCGGAAGGCTGCTCCTGCTCATCGGCATCATGGCGATGCACGCGTTCTTCGGCATCGCGCTGATGATGCAGAGCGGGCTCATGGTGTCGGAATGGTTCGGGGCGATGGGCCGCACGTGGGGCGCGACGCCCCTCGAGGACCAGTACATCGGCGGCGGGGTCGCCTGGTCGATCGGCGAGATCCCGACGCTCATCCTCGCGATCACGGTCGCCATCCAGTGGAGTCGGACGGATGCTCGCCAGCAGCGCCGCCGCGACCGTCAGGTCGACCGATCAGGCGACGTCGAGCTCGAGGCGTACAACGCGCGGCTGGCGGAGCTCGCCGAGCGGGACGCGCGCGCGGGTCGCTGACGCCATTCCAGCCGCGAACCGATACAGACGCGACGAGCCGATACGACCGGCGCAGTCCGCGACGTATCGGCTCGAGCAAGGTGTATCGGCTCGCCCAGCTTTCGGGACTCGCGGCCCATGAGCGTCACCGCTATTCGGGGTCGGCGGGGGCCGCGCCATCCCATTTGGTGCCGTCGAGGTCGCCGCGAAGCGATCCGGTGAGTTCGTCCACGGCCGCACCGACGGTGGGTGCGAAGCGGTCCGGACTGAAGCGGTCGCCCATCCCGTACTGACGGAGAGTGTCGATCACCGGGTCCTTCATCTCGGCGATGATCAGCCGGATGCCGTGCACCTGGAGGTATTCGTCGAGTTCGACGAGCTCGTCGATCGCCGTCGTGTCGATGTCGGTGATCGGCTCAGCGGCGAGGATCACGGTGCGGACGTCCGACCCGGCCGCCCGGACTCTCGAGCGCACCCAATCGTCGAAGCTCGCTCCGTTGGCGAAGAACAGCGGGGCGTCGAACCGCACGATGACGATGCCGGGCAGCCGTTCGCCGTCATCCGGATACCGCGAGAGGTCGTGGTATCCGCGGAGTCCGGGGACGCGGCCCAGCTCGGCGCGGTACGGACGCCAGGATCGGCTGATGACGGCGAGGAGCGACAGCATGATCGTCACGACGATGCCCTCGAGCACGCCGAAGATGAGCACACCGAGGAACGCGGCGAGCGACAGCCCCGCATCGAGCTTGTCCATGCGCCAGAGCACCCGGAAGCCGCGGACGTCGATGAGGCTGGTGGCCGCGGCCATGACGACAGCCGCGAGCGTCGCGGAGGGGAGGAACGCGGTGAGGCCCGGTGCGAGCAGGATGAACGCCAGAATCAGCAGCGCTCCGACGACTCCCGTCAGCTGCGATCGGGATCCCGCCTGCTCTGCGACCGGCGTGCGCGAGGACGAGGCCGAGACGGGGAATCCCCCGAGGAGGCCTCCGGCGATGTTCGCGATGCCGATGCCGCTCATCTCCTGGCTGCCGCTGACATCCTCGCCGCGCCGTGCCGCGAACGTGCGCGACAGCACGGCGCTGTCGGTGAACGCGACGAGCGCGATCCCTGCGGCGGGGCCGGCGAGGGCGGCGACGTCGCTCCAGGTGAGGCCTTGGAGCGCGGGAGCGGGAAGGCCCTGAGGCAGCGCCCCGACGACCGGAAGCGCGTCCGCCAGCCCGAACACCGCCGTCACGATCATCGACAGGACGACGACGACGAGCACGCCCGGCACCGGAGACTTCAGCCACTTGAGCACGAAGATGATGACGAGCGACGCGACTCCGAAGGCCACCGCCAGCGGCAGGGCCTCACCCGCCAGGATGCTCTGGACGATGGCGACGATCTCGGGCCAGACGCCGTCGGCGTCGATCGAGAAGCCCAGCAGCTTGGGGATCTGCGACACGATCACGAGAAGAGCGATCGCGTTGAGATAGCCGACCCGGATCGGCTTCGACAGCAGGTCGGTCACGAAGCCGAGCCGCAGGATGCCGCCCAGCAGCAGCAACGCTCCCACCATGATCGCGAGGAGACCCGCCAACGCCACGGCGCGCTGCCCGTCCGCGAGTGCGAGCGGCAGGATCGCGGCGGCGATGATGGGGGCCAGTGACGAGTCAGGACCCAGGACCAGGATGCGGGAGGGGCCGAAGATCGCATAGGCGATGAGCGGCACGATCGTCGCATAGAGACCGGTCTCAGGCGGCAGGCCGGCGACTTCGGCGTAGCCCATGCCGGCCGGGATGAGCAGCGCGGTGACGACCATCCCGGCGCGCACGTCGGGCCACAGCCACGAGCGCTTGTACTGCCGGGCGACGCCGAGTCCGGGCACCCATCGTGTGATCCCCTGAGGTTCCATGCATGCTCCTCCCGGACACATCTTGACGGACGGCCGGTCTCGGCAGGCAGAGGAGCGGCATCCGTCGCCTTCCCGATCATCCCCGGTGGGCGAGGAGCGATCACCGCCCCCGCGCGGGTTCTGAACGCGTGCACAACGGGTTCAGCGCGTGTCGGGACCGCCGATGAGGATGGAGGCGCTGCCGTCGGGCAGCACAGTGATGGCGCCCGTCATGCGGAACGGCACGTCTTCGCTGACCTGTCGGACCGAGCCGTCGAAGAGCGAGCGGATGTCGACCTCGATGTGCGCGAGGGCATCGACCGCAGGAATCTTCCAGTTGGCACCATCGGGCTCGACCGACACGGTGGGCTGCTGGATGATCGACCACTGCGGCGTGGAGGCGATGCGATCCTCGACGGGGAAGCCGAACGGGCACCCGGACGGCAGAAGGACGTCCTGCGTCGCGCACTCGGAGAGGAAGCCCTCGACGCGCTCCTGCACCACGCCGACGAACTCCTCCGTCGCCTCCGCCTGGACGTTCACCTTCGTCGCGTGCAGCGGAGTGTCCGAGAGCACCGCGACGCCGGGAGTCGCCGAGATCGGGGTGTCGACCGCGACGGAGTAGAGGCCGGGGGAGAAGACGAGGAGGGGCATGGCGGCAAGAGGATCGGCATCCGCTCCCTCGGGAGAGATCTGCCGCTTGTCGATCTCGAAGCCGTTGACCTCGAAGCTCATGGAGCCGAGGACGGTGAGGTCGAGGACGGCGAGCGGGCTCCGGGCGAAGCGCCACGTCGGTGCCAGGCCGATCTGGCCGTCGCTCTCGATGTCGAAGGTCGTGCGACCCGGGTGGGGTCCCGCTTTGTACTCGACCGTCACCTCGGTCGTCGCGCCGTCCGTGGTCTCGGAGACCACCTTCACGCCGCTCAGGGCCACGAGGGCCGCGCTGCGCAGGAGGGCATCGGACGCCGAAGCCGGGAGGCCCGCCGCCTCGAGCTCGGCGGAATCGACCGAGACCCCCGGGACCGCGAGTGCATCGCCCGTGCGTCCGTTCGCCAGCATGGCGAGGTAGCGCTCGACGAAGGCGGTGGGGCTGTAGAACTCGCGGTACAGCAGCTGGGCTCCGGCGAAGGCAGCACCGGCGAGGAGCACGCCGACGATTCCGAGGAGCGTCAGATCCAGCGCGAGCGAGCCGCGGCGTCGCCGGGGCGCCGGAGTACCGGAACCCTGGGGAGGAGGGGGCGGGATGCCGGGGGTGGAGGCGTCGGCGGGCTCGGCAGTCGCCGCCGCCGGGGGCTGGCTCGGCCCGCCCGCGGTCGCCGCGCTCCCGGCGTCCGCAGCCGGCGCATCGGCCGGGTCGCGCGCCGTCGCTGGGCTCGCCGGCAGACCCGGTGGCACCTGAGTGCCGCCGGGCGTCGTGTCCAGCGCCCCCCGATCCACGCGATCAGTCTAGGAAAACGCGGCCCAGAGAGTCCTGTGCGTGACGGCGTGAGACGGGCTCACCGTGCACGGCGACGACGGGCCGCGGCATCCGGTCGTTAGCATGAATCGGTGATCGCGCCGCCACTGTCCCCCGAGCAGGAGGCGCTGTTCCGGCTCATCGAAGACACGCGGGAGCACGTCTTCGTCACCGGACGGGCCGGCACAGGCAAGTCGACGCTCCTGCAGCACCTGGCGTGGAACACCTCCAAGCAGATCGCGGTGTGCGCCCCGACCGGGGTTGCGGCGCTCAATGTCGAGGGCCAGACGATCCACTCGCTGTTCAAGCTGCCCCTCGGGATCATCGGCTCTCACGATGAGCCCCAGTCCGATGCGACCCGCAAGCTGCTCAACACGATCGACACCCTCGTGATCGACGAGATCTCAATGGTCAACGCCGACCTCATGGACGCGATCGACCGCGCCCTGCGTGTCGCGAGGGGTCGACGCTCCGAGCCCTTCGGAGGAGCTCAGATCGTGATGTTCGGCGATCCCTATCAACTGGCGCCGGTTCCGCCGAGAGGCGAGGAGCTGCGCTACGTGCGCGACCACTACCGGTCGTTCTGGTTCTTCGACGCGAAGGTCTGGGCCGGCACGCAGGCCGCCGTGGCGGATGCTCCATCGCTCGAGGGCTTCGCGGAGCTCGGGCCATTCGGCGCGGCCCTCAACATCCGCGAGCTGGTCGATATCCACCGGCAGGCGGACCCGGGCTTCAAGGCGATGCTCAACGCCGTGCGGCATGGGATCGTGACGGCGGACATCGCGCAGATGCTCAACGAGACGGGCGCGCGCACCCCGCCCGCATCGGTGGAGGGTGAGGCGCCGATCATCACGCTCGCCACCCGCAATGACATCGTCAACAGCATCAACGCCCGGCACCTCGACGCGCTCACCGGGCGATCGCAGACGGCGATGGCTGAGATCAGCGGCGACTTCGGGCGGGGGGATGCCGCTTACCCCGCCGATGCGGAGCTCAAGCTCAAGGTCGGGGCCCAGGTGATGTTCCTCCGCAACGACGTCGGATCGTTCGGCGAGCCGCCGCGCTGGGTGAACGGCACGATCGGGACGGTGACCCGCATCGCGGGCGGCTCCGTGCGGGTCGAGGTCGAGGGGAACGAGGTCGACGTCGAGCCTGCGGTGTGGGAGAGGTTTCGCTACTCGTACGATCCGGGCTCGAAGTCGCTGTCACGGGATGTCGTCGCGGAATTCACCCAGTTCCCGCTCCGGCTCGCGTGGGCCGTGACGATCCACAAGTCGCAGGGAAAGACCTACGACCGGGCGATCATCGATCTGGGCTCGGGCGCCTTCGCCCCGGGGCAGACCTATGTCGCGCTGTCGCGCCTCACGTCGCTCGAGGGTCTGTATCTGTCGCGGCCGCTGCGCCCGAGCGACATCCGCGTGGACCCTGATGTGCGGCGGTTCATGGCGTCGGCGGTGCGCCGGCCTGCGGCATCCTGATCCGCCCCGCTCGCGCCCCGCGCCCCCGGCCTGGGGACTCGCGAACCCATGAATTGTTGCCGAAACCATGCGGAACAACTCATGGGTTCGGCGCTACTTCATGGGTTCGCGAGTCCCGGGGGAGGGTCAGGCGACGTCGGCGGCCTTCGCGGCGGCGAGGTCTTCGAACAGCTCGGTGTTGAAGCGGTAGGCCAGCAGCACCTCGTCGATGACCCGGGCCTGCTCGGCGGCATCCCACGGGGCGGCATCGAGCTGCTCGCGGTAGACCTCTTTGAACGCCTTCGGGTCGGCGATGTCGGCGAAGAGGTAGAAGCCGATGCCGTTCGTCTCGAAGCCGAAGCGGCGGGCCATGAGCCGGCCGATGTACTGACCGCCTGAGAGGTCGCCGAGGTACCGCGTGTAGTGGTGCGCGACGAAGCCGCCGACCCAGGTGGAGGCGACCTGGTTGATGCGATCGACATACCGTCGGGTGGTCGGGAGCGCGACGATCCGCTGGCGCCAATCGGTGCCGATCAGGAACTCCAGGTCGAGTTCGAGTGCGGGCAGGCGCGTCAGGCCGTCGCTGATGAAGACGGAAGCCACCGGATCGCGCCGCATCCGCTCGGCCGCCGCCTCGAGTGCGTCGTAGATGAACCAGTGCTGGGCCACCAGGGCGACGTAGTCGTCGCGCGTGCCCTCGCCCTTGACCAGGTCGGCCATGAAGCCGGCGTGCTCGCTGGTGGAATGCGCTGAGCTCGATCGCTCACGGAGGGCGGTGGAGAACGGGACGAGGTCGCTCATGACCTTCATACTAGCTCAAGGTAAGGGCGGCCTAAGTTCGCGGTAGGCACGCGCCGGCCCGCGGGGCCGCTCAGTCGTGTTCGCGCGGCGTCACCTCGAGCCGGCGGCACGCCTCGTCGTACAGCGCCACCACTTCGCGGCGCACCGCGGCCCGCTCGGTGATGGGTCCGCCCTGCCAGGGGACGCGCACCTCCAGAGGGTCGCCGTCGGCTCCTTCGGCCAGCCAATCGCCGCCGTCTCCGTCGAACCCGGTCATCGTCGCCGCGACGAGATCGGATGCGGGCGAGAAGGCGCGGGCGATGAGGAGGTTGTCGCCGACATGATCGTCGTTCATGTGCCGGAGGACGGCGGCCACCACGTCTTGGTCGAATCGAAAGGTCATCTGTCAAGGGTAGGGAGCGGACGCCGGCGGAAGCGGCGCGGTGTGTTTGAATCTATGAACGATCATCGGGGGGTGAGAGTTGAGGCACCATCGCCGCCTTCGCCGCGCAAGCGGCGCAGCGGCGTGCGCGGTAGTCGTCGCCCTCGCTCTCGCGGCCTGCTCAGTGCCATCGGCCGCGACGGTCGATCTTCCTCCGCAGACCGACGCTGACTTCCCTGCCGAACTTGTCGAGCAGCTGCAGGGCGCTGTCACGCACGCGATGGCCGCCACCGGCTCACCGGGTGCCGTCGTCGGAGTCTGGGCGCCGTGGAGCGGTGCCTGGGTTGCGGGCGTCGGCACCGAGCAGCCAGCAGGGGCAGGAGCGGCCGTCTCGGTCGACCAGCCCTTCAAGGCGGCACAGATCACGCGCGCGATGACCTGCGATCTTCTGTACCTGATGGTGGCGCGGGGCACGGTCTCGCTCGACGATCCGGTCACCGATTACGTCTCGGGAGTCGCCGACCTCAGCGAGGTGACCCTCGGGCAGCTGTGCGACGGCACAGCCGGCATCGGGACGTACTCCGGCCAGCTGCTGGCGACGTGGCTCACCAATCCCGACCGTGTCTGGAACCCTCGGGAGCTTTCCAGCTACGGCCTCGGAGTGGGGCGGAGCGAGCCCGGAGGGGCGTACCGCGACTCGGACGCGAGCTATGTGCTGCTCGGAGTGGCACTCGAGCACGCGTCGGGGATGAAAGCGTCTCAGCTCATCGATGAGTACATCGCCGGTCCGCTCGCGCTCACAGCGACCGAGCTGCCCGCTGGCGGCGAGAAGTTCCCCTCCTCCATGCTTCCGGGGTACCTCTCCCAGCGCGATGCCGCCGGCGCGGCGAACTGCGCTGCGCCCCTCGACATCACGCAGCTGTCGGCCTCCACGGGCTTCACGGATGCGGGCGTCGTCACCGACATCCACGACCTCGGCCGCTACGCGCAGGCGCTCGCGACCGGCGCCCTGGTGCCGTCGAGTGCCGACCGGATGGCCGGTGCACTGCCTGCGTACGACGGCGCTCCCTCCTGGTTCACGGTGAGCGGCGGGGTCTATCAGGCGGGGTCTCTCCTCGGTCAGTACGGCTCCGTCCCGGGCTATGCGACGGCGGCGTTCGCCGACCCGTCCTCAGGTCTGACCGTGGCGGTGGCGCTCAACAACTCGGGCGCCGGAGCGACTCCTGCCCTCGACCTGGCCTGGGAGCTGGCGGCACTTGCATCCAAGGCCCCCGCCGCCTCCGGTGAGACCGCCCCTGAGGCGGGCCTGCCGTGGACGGCGCAGCAGTACCACGACGCCATCACGAGCGCCGCGATCTGCCCCATTCCGTGACGACCGCTGTCGGCCGCGGGGGTCAGACTCCCGCCGTACTCCTCGTCATTGCCGGCCTTGCCTGCCAGGAGGTCGGCGCCTCCTTCGCCGTGCTCCTGTTTCCGCAGGTCGGGCCGCTCGGCATGGTGATGCTGCGCCTGGTGTTCTCCGCCGTCATCCTGCTGCTCATCACCCGCCCGGCTGTGCGGGGGCACTCCCGCGACGGCTGGACAGCCGTCGTGGCTTTCGGCCTGGTGCTCGCCGTCATGAATGGGCTGTTCTATCTCGCCCTGGAGCGCCTGCCGCTCGGCGTGACGGTCACGATCGAGGTGCTCGGGCCTCTCGTCTTGTCGATCGTGGCCGCCCGGCGTGCCTCGGCCTGGATCTGGGCCGGGGTGGCCTTCGTCGGTGTCCTCGCCCTCGGCGGCGGCGGATGGGAGACGCTCGACCCCCTCGGAGTGCTGTTCGCGCTCGGCGCCGCGGCGAGCTGGGCGTTCTACATCCTCGCCTCGGCGCGGGTGGGGCAGGAGTTCCCCAAGCTCGACGGCCTCGCCCTCGCGATGACCGTCGGGGCGCTCGTCGCACTGCCCTTCGGGATCGTCTCGGCCGGTGGGGCGCTGCTGCAGCCACAGATCCTGGCGCTCGGTGCGGCGGTCGCGGTGCTGTCCTCGACGATTCCCTACGCCCTGGAGCTCATCGCCCTGCGCCGGCTGGCGGCATCCGCGTTCGCGATCCTGATGAGCCTCGCACCGGCGACCGCCGCGCTCGCCGGCTGGCTGCTGCTCGGACAGCGACTCTCCGTGCTCGAGATCGCGGGTATCGCGCTGGTGATCTTCGCGAGCATCGGCGCGGTGCGGTCTTCGCAGCGCGCCACCCGCGAGACGGCGGAACCGCTGGCCTGAGACCGGTGATTCGTCAGCGACGAGCGATCGTCGAACCGCGGATGACGAGCCGGACGGGCAGGTGATGGGTGCCCTCTCCGATGTCGACCCCGTCGATCGCGTCGAAGACCCGCTGCGCGGCGTGCCTGCCGAGCTGCTGCAGGTTGGCGTCGATGCTCGTGAGCTCGGGCCGGGCGTTCGTCGCGAGGACTTCCCAGTTGTCGTATCCGATGACCGCCAGGTCGTCGGGCACGCGACGGTCCAGATCGCGGGCGGTGTCAAGGACGCCGCGTGCGATCTGGTCGGAGCCGCAGAAGATCGCATCGATCTCGGGATGCCGGCCCAGCAGCATCGCGGCCGCATCGCGTCCCCACGGCTCTGACCAGACCGAGAACATCGGCTCGCCGACCAGTGCGAGCCCTGCGCTCTCGAGGGCGGCACGCGCCCCCGCCAGCCGGTCCTGCGCGGCCGCGTAGGCAGGATCGCCGGAGATGTGGGCGATCCGCGTGCGGCCGCAGGCGATGAGGTGCTCGATCGCCAGGCGCCCGCCCGCGTAGTTGTCGGGGGTCAGGGACAGGTCGCGGGGGTCATCCGACGGCGCATAGGCATACACGACCGGTACGGGGAACTCCTGGCCGAGCGACGGCCTCGGGTCGGTCTGCCGACCGACGACGATGATGCCGTCCACCCGGCGGCTCAGCAGTGCCTTGAGGTGGTGCTGCTCGCGAATCGCGTCGCCGCGCGCGTCGCACAGGAAGACATTGACCTGGCCCGCTCCGAAGGCATCCTCGGCGCCCATCAGGATCGGCAGCATGAACCGGCCCTCGAGATCGCTGGTCAGGAGACCGACGGTGCTCGTCCGGCCGGCGAGCAGCCCTCGGGCCATCGCGTTCGGGGTGAAGGACAGGCTCTCGGCTGCCTGGAGCACGCGCTTGCGAGTGGTGGAGGCGACGTCCTCGCGTCCGTTCAGCGCCTTGGAGGCCGTGGCGATCGAGACGCCCGCAAGCCGCGCGACGTCGCTGAGAGTCGCCGTCCGTGACGCGCCGTCGTTCGCGAGCATCTGCCCTCCCGTTTCGGAAACGTTATCGGATTGCTGTCTTGACTGACGGCTGAGAGTCAGGATACCGTTCCGAAATGGGTTTCGGTTGTTTCGAAGTCCGGGCATCCATGCACAGTGCGGTTCGATCGGCCCGATACCGGCATCCGCTCGATGAAGAGCAAGAGGAGACAGCATGACCAATCTGCGACGCCGGCGCGCACTGCGCGCATTGACGGCGATCGTCGCGACCGGGGCGCTCATCGGCGGGCTCGCCGCCTGCTCGAGTGGAGACACCCCTGCGCCCGCCGAGTCGATCGGTCCGGACGGGGTGGATGACGGCTCGACGCTCACACTCTGGACGCGCGCACCGCTCGAGAAGCAGGCCAACCTGCTGGTCGACGCGTACAACGCCAGCCACGAGAACCAGGTCGAGCTCACCGTGGTCCCCAACGACGACTACGTGGCCAAAGTCGGCGCAGCCGCCGGAGCCAGCGGACTCCCCGACCTGTTCGCGGCCGACATCGTCTATGTGCCGAACTGGGTCGAGCAGGGCCTCTTCCAGGACATCTCCGCGCAGATCGACGGCCTCGACTTCAAGGACTCGATCAACCAGGGACACCTCGCCGCCGGAACGAGCGACGGCAAGGAGCATGTGCTCCCGTTCGTGCTCGACCTGTCGATGCTCTTCTGGAACAAGGACCTGTTCACCGAGGCGGGCCTCGACCCTGAGAAGGCGCCCGCCGACCTCGCCGAGTTCGCGGCAGACGCGAAGGCCATTCAGGCGCTGGGCAAGGATGGCGTCTACGGAACGGCGACGGGCCTCAACTGCGGCGGATGCCTCGTCTTCACGTGGTTCCCGAGCGTGTGGGCCGATGGCGAGGAAGTGCTGAGCGACGACGGAACCGAGTCGCTGCTGGCGAGCGACACCGCCAAGGAGGTCTACTCCACCTGGAACGACCTCTGGGAGTCGGGTGCCGTGCTGCCGAGCTCGCAGGACGAGGCAGGGCCGACCTGGACCGCMGGCTTCACCGAGGGCAACGTCGGGCTCATGTTCTATCCCGCCACGCTGCTCTCGTCGACCCCGTTCGACGTGGGCGTCGCCGGCATTCCCGGCCCGAAGGGCGGGGGATCGACGTTCGTCGGCGGCGATGGCATCGGCGTCTCGAAGGACTCGAAGAAGGCCGCACAGGCCTGGAACTTCCTCAGCTGGATGATGTCGGAGGACGCGCAGGTCGAGGTGCTCGCGAAGGACAACGACGTGGTCTCGCGGTCCGACCTCGCCAACAACAAGTACTCCGAGAAGGACCCCCGGCTCGTCACGATCAACGAGGTGGCCGGCAACGGTGACACCCCGGTCGCGCTGAACTTCCAGCAGGCGTTCAATGCGCCCGGCAGCCCGTGGCTCACCCTCGTGCGCAACGCTGTCCTCGACGGCAGCGACACCGTCGACGCCGACAACGAGGGGATCACGGAGATCCTTCAGCAGTGACCGAGGGGGCACAGGCCCGCTCAATGCAGAGAGAACGAGGGTGGCGGGATGCCGCATCCCGCCACCCTCCGACCCATCGACGAGAGAGACCGAGACCCGCATGGTCGCCGACACCATCGCCGCCCCGCCCGCCCGGGCCACGCGTCCGCACCGTACCCGACGAGCGCGCCGTGAGGCGCTGCGCGGATGGACCTACGCCCTCCCCACCGCGGCGTTCGTGATCTTCGTCTTCCTCGTTCCGCTGGGCCTCGTGCTGCGCATGTCGGCGTCCGACTGGCCGCTCCTGAGCGGCTACCAGGGCCCCAATTTCCCCGAGAACTACGTGGATGCCGTCGACCACCGGCTGTTCTGGGACTCCATCGCGTTCACACTGAAGTACACGCTCATCACGACGGTGCTCCTGGTCGGGCTGGGCCTCGGGCTCGCGATGCTGGTGCAGGAGTCGACGCGCTGGAAGGCGTTCCTGCGCACGTCGTTCCTCGTGCCGAGCGCGCTGGGCCTGGCCTCGGCATCCCTCCTCTTCTACGTGCTCTACTCGCCMTACGCGGGTCCCTTCGCCGACCTCATGCAGGCGTGGGGATTCACGTTCCTCGGCACGCCCGAGGGAGCCCTGTGGTCGACGGTCTTCCTCGTGGTATGGCGCTACGCCGGGTTCTACATGCTGCTCATGCTCGTGGGACTCCAGGGCATCCCGGACGACATCTACGAAGCCGCCCGCATCGACGGCGCCTCGCGGTGGCAGACGTTCCGTGACATCACGCTTCCGCTCCTGCGGCCGACGTTCGCGCTGACCATCGTCCTCTGCGTCACCGGGTCGCTCCTCGCGTTCGAGCAGTTCTACATCCTCACCAAGGGCGGGCCCGACAACAGCACCATGACGATCGTCCAGTTGATCTACAACGTCGCGTTCCAGGGCCAGAACGACCTGGGCGTCGCCGCGGCGCTCTCGGTCATCGTGCTGCTCGCGCTCATCGCGATCAACATCTTCCAGCTCCGCGCGTTCCGCCGTCCCGAGGAGGCCTGAGCATGGCGACACCGCAGACCTTCACCCCGACCGACGTCATCCGCGTCGAGCCGTCGGGCTCGGCATCCCGGGGCCGGTCGGCCGCCGGCCGCATCGCTCTCGGAGTCCCGTACTGGGTGCTCACGACGGCGCTCGCCATCATCTTCCTCTACCCGCTGGTGTGGACGGCGATCACGTCCGTCCAGCCGCGGGCGGGGACGAGCCAGACCGACGGGTGGGGCTTCGGCAACTACGTCGCACTGGCCAACTACCAGGCCGGGATCTGGGTGTACCTCGGCAACTCGCTCTTCGTCTCGCTGCTGACCGTGCTGCTCACCCTCACGATCTCGCTGCTGGGCGGGTACGCCTTCGCGCGGTTCTCGTTCCCCGGCAAGAACCTGCTGTTCCTGACCACGCTGGCGATTCTGATGGTCCCGTACGCGACGCTGCTGATCCCGCTCTACGTCATCCTCAACGCCGTCGGCCTCAGCAATTCGCTGGTCGGAGTCGCCATCGTCCTCACGATGTTCCAGCTCCCGTTCTCGATGTTCATGATGCGGATCTCCTTCGAATCCATCCCACGCGAGATGGACGAGGCTGCGATGGTCGACGGATGCTCGACCTTCGGTGCCCTCTGGCGGGTGCTGGTCCCCGCGGTCAAGCCGGGGCTCATCACGGTGGGCCTGTTCGCGTTCCTCGCCGCGTGGAACGACTTCATGGCGCCGCTGATCCTCATCACCGACACCAACAAGATGACGTTGCCCCTCGCGGTCGCGAACCTGCGGGTGCAGGTGCAGGGTGTCATCGACTACGGAGCGACCGAAGCGGGTGTCGTCGTGCTGGCGCTCCCGTGCATCGTGCTCTTCCTTGTTCTGCAGCGCCACTACGTGCGCGGCTTCATGTCCGGTGCCTTCAAAGGATGACGATGACCTCGACTTCGACGACCACGCCCGCCACCCCCGTCGTCCCCGCGCGCGGTGCCCTGCGACCGCTCGGACAGCGAGAGGTGCGGATCACCGGGGGCTTCTGGGGCCGCCGCCAGCAGGTGAACGGCACGGCGACTCTCCCGCACATCGAGTCGCGGCTCGAATCCGAGGGGTGGCTGCCGAACTTCGACCTCGCCGCGGCCGGGGGCCTGCCGGACGGGCGTCGCGGCCGCGAATTCTCGGACTCGGAGGTCTACAAGTACCTCGAGGCGCTCGCCTGGGAGATCGGCCGCACCGACGATCCGGGGCTTGAGGAGCGATTCCGAGCAATCGTGCGGCGGGTGGCGGCGGCTCAGGAGCCGGACGGCTACCTCAACACCAGGTTCGGCCGGCCCGGCCAGCCAGGGCGCTGGAGCAATCTGGAGTGGGGCCACGAGCTGTACTGTCTGGGGCACCTCTTCCAGGCCGCGGTCGCGCGCGAGCGCACCCGCCCGGGAGGCGACGACGACCTGCTGGGCATCGCGCGTCGCGCGGCAGACCTCGTGTGCGACGTGTTCGGCGAGGGGGGCATCGAGTCGATCTGCGGCCACGCCGAGGTCGAGGCCGGCCT
Source organism: Microbacterium sp. P5_B6 (assembly GCF_056400345.1). Taxonomy (NCBI): domain Bacteria; kingdom Bacillati; phylum Actinomycetota; class Actinomycetes; order Micrococcales; family Microbacteriaceae; genus Microbacterium; species Microbacterium sp. P5_B6. Next base: position 77,293 of record NZ_JBFULL010000013.1, read on the forward strand.
GGCTGAGCTCGCCCGCCTCACGGGCAACGACAGGTACCGCGAACAGGCTCGGCTTTTCGTCGAGCGGCACGGCGAACGCACCCTCGCCGAGCACGAATGGGGCCGTTCGTACTATCAGGACGACGTTCCCGTGCGCTCCGCCGAGGTTCTGCGCGGGCACGCCGTCCGCGCGAACTACCTCTCTGCGGCGGCCGTCGATGTCGCCGTCGAGAGCGGCGACGACGAGCTTCTGGGCGCCCTGCGCAGTCAGTGGGAGCGCACCATCGGGCGCCGCACGTACATCACGGGCGGGCAGGGCTCGCACCATCAGGACGAAGCCTTCGGCGACGACTGGGAGCTGCCGGCCGATCGGGCCTACTCCGAGACGTGCGCGGGCGTGGGGTCGATCATGTTCGCCTGGCGGCTCCTGCTCGCCGAGGGGGATGCCCGGTACGCCGACCTCGTGGAGCGGACCCTCTACAACGTCATCGCCACCTCGCCCGACGCGGAGGGCACCGCCTTCTACTACGCCAACACGCTCCATCAGCGGGTGCCCGGCATCCCGGCTGCCTCGGACGAGACCTCGCCCCGGGCATCGTCGTCACTGCGCGCGCCGTGGTTCGAGGTCTCGTGCTGCCCGCCGAACGTCGCCCGCACGTTCGCGAGCCTGGATGGCTACGTCGCGACGGCGACGGGCGACGGCATCCAGGTGCACCAGTACGCGCCGAGCGAGATCCGCACCACCCTCGAGGGCGGCGCTGCGGTCGCGCTCGATGTCGAGACGCGGTACCCCGACGACGGGCTCGTGCGTGTGACCGTGCGGGGGGACTCCGAGTCGGAGTGGACGCTCAGCCTGCGCGTGCCGGAGTGGGCCGCGGGAGCGCGGCTGCGGATGATCGATCGCGAGGGGGTGGTGGAGCGCAGCGTCGAACCGGGGACCGCCGATGTTCGCCGGGCGTTCGCGGACGGGGACGTGGTCGAGCTGCAGCTTCCGATGGCGCCACGCTTATCGGTACCCGATGCGCGGATCGACGCGGTGCGCGGCTGCGTCGCGATCGAGCGGGGTCCCGAGGTGCTCGCGCTGGAGTCGGTCGATCTCGGCGGTGAGCTCCACGACGTGGCGGGCGCCGTGCTCGACTCGAGCGTCCCACCGGTCGAGCGCGACGGGAGGGTGTGGGTGCGGCTGGCCGCTTTGCCCGCCCCGACGGCGGGATGGCCGTATGGAGGGACGACGGATGCTGCGCCCCATGGTGGCCTCGAAGTGCCGCTGGTGGCGTACCACGACTGGGCCCAGCGCGGCCCTTCTACGATGCGGGTCTTCATTCCGACGGTCTGAGGTGTGGCCGCAGCGCCGCCCTTCGAACGGTGCGGCCATCCCTCCCTGTTATGCTGGCCGGGCGCCGAAAGGCACTTCGGGGATGTAGTTCAATGGCAGAACTTCAGCTTCCCAAGCTGATAGCGCGGGTTCGATTCCCGTCATCCCCTCCGAAAAACCGCGGAATTCCGCGGAAGTCTCAGCACAGCACGCCATGTGACGCCACAGCTATGTGTACACCTATGTGTACACCGCGGTGGTAGCCTCTCCGCATGCCGAAGAGCCGCGAACACGGCCAGGGAGCCCTGTACTGGGTCGAATCGCGCAAAATGTGGCGCGCAGTTGTCGACGTCGGCTTCGACCCGGTGACAGGCGCACGGCTGCAGAAGGCTCGCATGTCCAAGACTAAGGACGGTGCGGTCAAGAAGTTGAACACCATGTTGCGCGAGCGCGACTCGATGGGGATCGTCCTCGATCGGTCCACCCGTGTTCGCGAACTCGCAGCGTCCTGGCTCGAGGACGTGTCCGAGCATGCCCGACCGCACACGCTCGCCAACTACCGGTCCGCGTTGAAGGCGAGCGTCCTTCCGACGCTGGGGAATCGGATCGCTGCTGACCTCACCCCTGCGGACATCCGTCGCATGCACAGCGCGATGCGCAGACGCGGCGTCGCGGACTCGACCGTCGCCGGCGCGCACCGCACCCTCGTCAGCCTCCTGGAGTACGGCCGGGCGGAGCGGATCATCGCCGACAACGTCGCGGCAGTCACTCCCCCGCGGCGGACGCGCCCAGGCAAAGTGCGTGCCTCCCTGACGCGCGACGAGGCGAAGTCGCTGCTGGCGATCGCGGATGCGCGGTGGACTCTTGCTCTCCTGACAGGTCTGCGCAGTGGTGAGGCGCGCGCACTGCGCTGGGAAGACATTGATCTGTCGACGGGTGTGGCGAGCTTGTCGTGGTCATTGACTGATGGAACGTTCGCCCATGGCTGCGACGGCTCATGCGGACGAACGCGCGCGGGTGCGTGTCCCGAGCGTCGGCTCGAGCTCGCACCAGACCTGGAGTGGGTGCCGCTCCAGGGGCGACATGTGCTGGTGCGCCCGAAAAACTCGGTGGCGCGTGAGATTCCGCTCACCGGAGCGATGGTCGAGCAGCTGCGCGCTCACGCGTCCTCCGACGGTGGATGGAATTCACACGAGCTGGTGTGGCCCCGTACGGATGGCTCACCGAAGACCAACACCGAAGACAACGAGGACCTTCGCGCGGCCCTTCTCCAGGCTGATGTGGACAGGCCGGATGCCACGACTCACTGGCTCCGACACTCCTACGTCACCCTCTCGGAGCACGCCGGCATCCCGTGGGCGGCATTCTCCGGCGTGAGCGGGCACACCACTCCGGAAGCATCCGATCCCTATCGTCATGTGCTCACGGGAGAGGGTCGGGCTGCTGTCGAGAACCTCGCGGACTGGGTCAACTCGAGTCCATAACCCTAGAATCCGCGGACTCCGGCTTCTTTCGTAATCGCTCCCGTGCTCCCCAAGGAGCTACATCCAACCAGAGGATGCTGGTTTGCTGCGCGACTGATCACGCGACTCATAATCGTGAGGTCGCGGGTTCAAGCCCCGCTCCTGCTACAGAAAACCTCGCATGACCAGGGTTTCTTGCCCCTACGAAGGGACAAGAACTCGATGAGTTCATCACTTATCCCTCTTCGCCAGGCTGGTTGTGAGTCAGTTCACGGTCAGCGAGGAGGGCGGGGTTGTCGATTACTCCGGGGTTCACGACGGCGGAGATCCGCGAGCTTGTGCATGAGTATCAGTTGCAGCCGCATGGTCAGAAGGCGATCTGGCTGCGCGAGCGGGGCCTCACGTATGCGCAGCTGATCAAGTGGCGCAAGGCGGTGTTCGGCGGCAACCTCGACCGCGGCCTGGTGCCGCGGCAGGCTAGGGGAATG
>NZ_JBFULL010000014.1:0-64860 GCF_056400345.1 Microbacterium sp. P5_B6
GTCTCGACCGAGTCGGTGACACGGCTCAGGATGTCGGGGCCGGCCACGAGCCGGTCGATGACGACCGCGATGTCGTGCTTGTAGCTCTTCTTCAGGGTCGGCGGCTCGGCGAGCTGGATGAGTTCGCCGTCGACGATCGCACGCGCGTAGCCCTTGGCGCCGAGCTCTCGGAAGAGGTCGACGAACTCGCCCTTCTTCTGGGAGACGACCGGGGCGACGATCTGGTAGCGCGTGCGATCGGGGAGATCCATCAGCTGGTCGGCGATCTGCTGGACCGTCTGGCGCTGGATGACCTCGCCGCACTCCGGGCAGTGCGGGACGCCGATGCGCGCCCACAGCAGGCGCATGTAGTCGTGGATCTCGGTGATCGTGCCGACCGTAGAACGTGGATTGCGGTTCGTCGACTTCTGGTCGATGCTGACCGCCGGGCTGAGCCCCTCGATGAAGTCGACGTCGGGGCGATCCACCTGGCCGAGGAACTGACGCGCGTAGGCGCTCAGGGATTCGACGTAGCGGCGCTGACCCTCGGCGAAGATCGTGTCGAACGCGAGGCTCGACTTGCCGGAGCCGGACAGTCCGGTGAACACCACGAGCGAGTCGCGTGGGATGTCGAGGTCGACGTCCTTGAGATTGTGCACGCGAGCGCCGCGCACGCTGAGATGACCGGTGGAGCCGGGCTTCGGGGCGGCGTGGGACATGGCGTTTGCGGGCACGACGACAGGGACAATGGGCACCAGACAAGTTTAGGCGGGGCCTCCGACACTGGGCCCGCGGGGTGTTCGCCGGTCGCGAAGGGATGCCGCAAAAGCGGGATGCCGCGGGGCACAGGCCCCGCGGCATCCGCTCGGTCACGGCCACAGCCGCGACTGACCTCCGCTACTTGACGGTGACGACCACGGTCTCGCTCGTCGACGGCTTGACCGTGTCGCTGCCCGAGTACACGACGTGCAGGAGGTGGTCTCCCTTGCCGAGCTTCGGGAGCTTGAACTTGATCACCCCGTTGCTCGCCGCCGTGAGAGTCCCCGTCGCGATCGCCACCTCTCCGTCGTAGACGGTGATGTCACCCGTCACAGGAGTCCCCCACTGCGCGGTGACGGTGGTCTCGTACTGGATGACGCCGTTGCCCTTCGAGTTGGCGAGCGTCTTGTTCGGAAGGCCGACAGTGGTGCTGTCAGCCTTGTCGATCGTCAGCGGCACCAGAACCGAAGTCCCCGTCTTGGCACCCGTCAGCGTCAGTGTGACGTTGCTGCCGGGTGTGAGCGTGGTGGGGAGGACGACCGAGACCGGAGCCGTGCCGAGGTTGTCATACGGATCGGTTCCCAGCGCGGTCGTCACCGGCGCCGTGCCCAGGACCGCGCCGTCGAGTGAGACGACGATCTCGCTGTCCTTGACATCGGCGGGCGTCGACATCGACCACGACTTCACGTCGAGTCCGACGGTGGCGCCGAGGTCGTACGCAGTCGGTGAGCCTGCAGGGAAGCCCACCTCCACGGCATGCTGCGCGTAGTCGACAGCGAGCGGGGTGGTCGATGCGAAGGCCGCCATGTAGTCGACCATCGCGGCGAGATCCACTTTTCCGGTGTCTCGCTTGCCCACGCCGTTGGCCAGCTCGCGGAAGTTGTCGCCTCCGGAGGCCAGGAACGAGTTCACCGTCACGGAGTAGCCGGCCGCCAGGTCGATGGGCTGGCCGTTCAGCCACATGCCCGTGATCGTGCCCTTCGGAGCGGTGACCGGATCGAGCGACTCGTTCTTGTTCGGCGTCGCAGGATCGTCCTGCTGCGCTTCGGTGACGACCCTCTGCGAGTAGGTGTACGTGAATCCGTCGGAGACGCCGAGGCGAAGGTACGGACGCGTCGGAATGCCGTTGTAGATGGTGCGCTGCCACTGCTGCTCCAGCACCGTCTTGATCTGAGCGCCGGTGAGGGTCATGTTGACGAGCGTGTTCGCGAAGGGCTGGACCACCGCGGCCTGCTTGTACGTCAGCGTGCGCGGGTAGCTCCCGTCGCCGGGGTCGCTGCCTTTCATGTCCTCGCGGAGACCGCCCGGGTTCATGAAGGCGATCTGGGTTGCGCCCGACTCGGGGTTCGCCGTAGCCCACCGCTGCACTTCCGCCACGAGGTTGCCGAGCGTCGACTCGCCGCCGCGGTTCTCATTCGGGAGACCCGTCGTCGGGTTGGTCGTGCTCAGCTGAGCGCGGTTGAAGGCGCCGCTGACCTTGCCGAGGGGCTGTGCGCCGAGGACGTCCGCCTGATCCTTCGCCGCCTTGACGATGGGCACGACGTCGGGATCGGCCGGGTATCCCGCGATCGCCAAGATGTCCTGCGACTTCGCCGTGACGTCGCCACTCTCGTTGACGCTGAACACCAGGCGGTTGAGGCTCGTGCCGTATTGGCCTGCCGATACGACCGGACGCTCGGTGACCGCCCGCCCCTGCCAGGCCGGCACGGGGAACGAGCAGTTGTACGCGAGGTGGGTGTGGCCGGAGACGATCGCGTCGACATCCGGCGAGATGCCGTTGATGATGTCCGCCCACTTGCCCGATTCGCGCATCGTGGCGCAGTTCGTCGAGGGTGCGCCCTCGTGCACGAGCATCACGACGATGTCGGCGCCCTGCGAGACGAGGTCAGCGGCTTCGGTGTTGACAGTGTCGACGATTCCCTTGACTTCGATCCCGCTGATGCCGGCCGGGCTCACCAGCGATGGAAGCTCTTCGGTCACCGCTCCCACGAAGCCCACCTGGAATCCGTTCATCTCCTTCAGCCAGGTGGCGGGGACGGCATCGTTGCCGGTGGCCTTCACCTTGAGGTTCGCCGCGATGTAGTGCCACTGCGCGCCGCCATAGGGATTGTCGACGGCGTCATAGGGAGCCATCACGCGGTTCACGAGATCGTCGTAGCCCTGATCCAGTTCATGGTTTCCGACCGCGGAGACCTCCAGCCCGGCTGCATTGAGGGCGTCGATCGTGGGCTTGTCGTGCTGGATGAACGACTCGAAGGTCGACGCGCCGATCAGATCGCCCGCGGCGGCGAACACCGTGTTCGGGTTCGCGGCACGGAGCTGCTTGACGGCACCGGCGAGCTTCGCCGCGCCCGCCTGGGCCCCCTCATCGAGGATGCGGCCGTGGAAGTCGTTGGTCGCGAGGATCTGAATATCCGTTGTCGCCGCTTGAGCGGGAGGTGCGGCGACCAGACCCGCGCCGAGCGCGACTGCTGTGGTGAGTGCTCCGACCGCAAGCCTGCGGCGGCGCGGGGACTGGTCAGGGTGTGACCGAGCGCGCATGTTTGTTCCTCTTCGTGTCGGGTGGACAGGACCCTCGGCACGGCGGGATGCATGGGGTCTCGAGACAGAGCCTAGGAAATGCCTGGGGGTCTGCCTAGGGAATGAGAAGAAGTTCACACAACCGTGTTGCCGGCGACCACTCCGGGACGCAGTGTCACCGACGCGCACACGCCGTTCCACTGGCGACCTGGGGGGGAATCAGGATCGCGAGAGTGCCTCGTGGCGCTCTCGTCCGCCCGCGAACGGGCTGAGGCCGTCTCGGAGGGCCGCGAGGGCCGCCGCATCCATTCCCGTCCGCTCCATGATCTGACCGGGAACCTCGAGTGCCAGCGTGCGCAGCGACCGGCCCTCCTCGGTCAGCGCGATGTCGAGCACGCGCTCGTCGCCCACCCGGCGGGAGCGCGTGATGCGACCCTGCGCCTCGAGCCGCTTGACAAGAGGCGAGAGGGTCGCCGGCTCCATGGCGAGGGCATCCGCCAGTTCGGTCAGCGAGCGGGGCGAGACCTCCCACAATGCGAGCATCACCAGGTATTGCGGGTGGGTGAGTCCGAGCGGCTCGAGCACCGGACGATACAGCGCCACGACATTGCGTGCGGCGGTGACCAGCGCGAAGCACAGCTGATTGTCGAGCAGGAGGAGGTCATCCCGAGTATCCATGAAGTGATCCTATCGTGCGCGAATAGTTAGTACACTAAGGATATGGCTTCCGAAGACCCTCTTCCCGAACAGCGTCGACTGCGTGAGCGCGTCCTTGACGCCGGGGGCTGGTACGCCTGGATCAACGCGAACCTCATCCGTCTGGCAGGCCCGGCGTCGGTGGGTCCCTACGAGACGACCGCCGCCCCGACGGTCGAGGAGCGCGCGGAGAAGGCGTGCCCGCTGTGCGGGCACCCGATGACGGCCCACACCTTCGACCGCAGTGGCCCCAAGCCGCTCATGCACTGCCCCTGAGGACCTGCCGGAGCAGATCCCCGTCCGGTGCACGATGCCGCGGCTCAGGCGTGGCCCGCGCGCTCCATGGCGCGCAACTCCTTCTTGAGGTCCTGGACCTCGTCGCGGAGCCGGGCCGCGAGCTCGAACTTGAGCTCGGCGGCCGCCGCGAGCATCTGGTCGGAAAGATCGCCGATCGTCGCCTCCAGTTGATCAGCACCCTCGGCGGCAATGCCTTCCCGGCGCAGCCGGGGCGTGGGCGACTTGCCCTTGCCGGACTTCGAGTGCAGTGCATCCTTGCGCGAGAGCAGTGCCTTCGTGTCCGAAGCCTCGCGTGCGAGCACTTCGGTGATGTCGGCGATGCGCTTGCGGAGCGGCTGCGGGTCGATCCCCTTCTCGAGGTTGTAGGCGATCTGCTTGTCGCGGCGCCGATCGGTTTCCTCGATCGCGTTGCGCATCGAATCGGTGACCCTGTCTGCGTACATGTGCACTTCGCCCGAGACGTTTCGTGCGGCACGGCCGATCGTCTGGATGAGGGACGTGCCCGAACGCAGGAACCCCTCTTTGTCGGCGTCGAGGATCGAGACGAGCGACACCTCGGGCAGGTCGAGTCCCTCGCGGAGGAGGTTGATGCCCACCAGCACGTCGTAGACGCCGGCGCGCAGCTCGCTGAGCAGCTCGACACGGCGCAGCGTGTCGACGTCTGAGTGCAGGTAGCGCACGCGCACCCCGTGCTCGCCGAGGAAGTCGGTGAGCTCTTCGGCCATCTTCTTCGTCAGTGTCGTGACGAGGACGCGCTCGTCGCGTTCGGTGCGGAGGCGGATCTCTTCGAGCAGGTCGTCGATCTGGCCCTTGGAAGGCTTGACGATGATCTGCGGATCCACCAGACCGGTCGGCCGGATGATCTGCTCCACGATGCCGTCGGCGATTCCCATCTCATAACGGCCCGGAGTGGCCGAGAGGTAGACGGTCTGCCCCACGCGCTCCTTGAACTCGTCCCAGCGCAGCGGACGATTGTCGAGGGCGCTCGGCAGGCGGAAGCCGTGCTCGACGAGTGTGCGCTTGCGTGAGGCATCCCCCTCATACATGGCCCCGATCTGCGGAACGGTCGCGTGCGACTCGTCGATCACCATGAGGAAGTCGTCAGGGAAGAAGTCGAGCAGCGTGTGCGGCGGGGCACCCGGCTCACGGCCGTCGAGGTGCCGGGAGTAGTTCTCGATCCCCGAGCAGAAGCCGAGCTGCTGAAGCATCTCGAGATCGAACGTCGTCCGCATGCGCAGTCGCTGGGCTTCGAGCAGCTTCTGCTGCGACTCGAGCTCTTTCAGACGCTCCTCGAGCTCATGCTCGATGGTGCCGATGGCCCGCTGCACCGTCTCGGTGCCCGCGACGTAATGCGACGCAGGAAAGATCGGCACGGAGTCCAGTCGCTGGATCACGTCGCCGGTCAGCGGATGGAGCACGTAGAGGGCCTCGATCTCATCGCCGAACATCTCGATGCGGATCGCGTACTCCTCGTACACCGGGATGATCTCGATCGTGTCGCCCCGGACGCGGAAGTTGCCCCGAGAGAAGTCGACGTCGTTGCGGTTGTACTGCATCGCGATGAACTTGCGGATGAGGGCGTCGCGGTCGTAGCGCTCCCCCACCTGCAGCGCCACCATCGCGCGCATGTACTCCTCGGGCGCACCGAGGCCGTAGATGCACGAGACCGTGGAGACGACCACGACGTCTCGGCGGCTGAGCAGCGAGTTCGTCGTCGAGTGGCGCAGACGCTCGACTTCGGCGTTGATCGAGGAGTCCTTCTCGATGAAGGTGTCTGTCTGAGGGACGTAGGCCTCGGGCTGGTAGTAGTCGTAGTAGCTGACGAAGTACTCGACCGCATTGTTCGGCATGAGCTCGCGGAACTCGTTCGCCAGCTGTGCCGCGAGGGTCTTGTTGTGGGCCAGCACCAGGGTCGGACGCTGCACGGCCTCGACGAGCCACGCCGTCGTGGCGGACTTGCCCGTGCCCGTCGCGCCGAGCAGAACGACGTCGGTTTCTCCTGCGTTGATGCGCGCCGCCAGCTCGGCGATCGCCTGAGGCTGATCGCCGCTCGGCTGGTAGTCGCTGATGACCTCGAACGGTCGTACGGATCGTGTGGTCTGCACCCATCAAGCGTAGGCGGGGCCACCGACATCGGGGCGGGCGAGGGGGCCACCGACATCAGGGCCGGCGACGGTGTCGCGGTCAGCGGGCAGCGCGCCCCGTGATGAGCTCCGGCATCCGCTCCCACAGGTCGTCGGTCTGCCGCAGTGTGTCGTCTATGGTCCCCGACGTGTCGATGACGACGTCGGCGATCGCGAGACGCGCGTCGTCCGATACCTGTGACGCGATGCGGGCCGCGGCATCCGGCTCGCTCATCCCCCGGAGCTCGACCAATCGGCCCTTGCGCATCTCGGCGGGTGCGTGCGCGACGACGATGAGCTCCCATGGGTCGCTCCTGCGTGATTCCACGAGCAGCGGAACGTCGTAGACCACGACAGCGGCGGCGTCGGCCGAGAGGGCCGCCGCGAATCTTCGAGCGGACTCGAGACGCACCGCCGGGTGGACGATCGCGTTGAGCCGGCCCACGGCATCCACGTCGCCGAAGACGCGCGCTCCGAGCGCCGGACGATCGAGCGACCCGTCCGGGGCGAGCATCGAAGCCCCGAACTCGGCGGCGATGTCGGCGAGAACGGGGGATCCGGGCTGCTGCACGTCACGCACGATCTGATCGGCGTCGACGATGACCGCTCCGCGTTCGGCCAGCCGCGCGGCGATGGTGGACTTGCCCGAGGCGATGCCACCGGTGAGTGCGACAAGAGGCATGCAACGAGGATGCCACGTCTGCGCGTTCGGGACGGGGAGAACGGCTAGAAGCCGAAGTCTCCGCCTCCGCCGAAGTCGCCTCCGCCGAAGTCGCCACCGCCCCAGCTCGCACCGCCGTCGCCGCCCCAGCCGGAGGCATCTCCACCGGCGTCCGCGGCGCCATCCGCACCCGCGTCACCGCCCCCGGCATCCGCGCCATCCTGGTAGCCCGCATCGTAGGCGAAGCCGGGTGCCATGAACGAACTCACGATCGCGGACCCGATGACATAGCCGGCGACGGTGCCCAGCAGCGATCCGCCGACCATCGAGCCGAAACCGGGACTCTGCCGCCCGCGGGTGCCCAGCGTGCGCTCCATGAACCCCGGGTTCATGTACTCGGCGCGGGTCGCGGCACGGGCGAGGGTCTGGGGATCGGCGGCTCGGGGCTGCTCATACGGCGGGAGTCCCGCCTTGAGGTCGGCCAGCACTTGCTGTCGCTGCGCCGGCGAGAGCTTCGAGAACGCCTCGGCGTGCACCTGCTCGATCGTCTGGGGCGGAGCGGTGCGAAGCAGGTAGCGGTACCGCTCGATCGCGAGCTCGTCCTCGCTCTTCGGCGGCTGTGTGCCGGGCTGCGAGGATGCTTGCGCGGCCCCGGTATATCCGGGCTGGCCGTAGGCGGGCTGACCGTACGGGTTCTGTGGAAGAGGCGGAGCCTGTCGGCGCGAATTGTCGGTGCCGAACAGCCGGTCCAGGAATCCCATCATGTCCTCCGAAGTCTGTGGGGATCTCTCACGCTATATCGCGTCGCTCGGAACGGTCTGTGGATGCGATCTGCGCGAGGGCCTCACGGAGGGCCGCTCGAGGCGTCTGCCCTGAGATTCTCTCGCGCACCGTCAGCTGCGAAGCGCCCTCGCCTCGCTCACCCATCGGTGATAGGAGTCCCACGGGTCGACTCCCCCGCCGACGCTCTCGATGTGGCACTGCAGACGCTCGGAGTGCTCGAACCACTCGGTCCTTCCGAACCGCTCGGCGGCGAACTCACCGTGCCGCTGCTGCTCGAGCCTGCGGTCGCCTCGCTCGAGCGCCAAGAGGTCGTCGTGCCAGATCGCGGCGAACCGCTGTCGCGGGTTCGAGGTCGTGCCGATCTTCACCCTGTCGGCGTACCCCAGGTAGTAGACGACATCGACTCGGGGCGGCGGCAGCTCGCCGTCGATCAGCTCGCCGTGCCGCCACTCGCACGTCGCGCAGAGCCAACCGGAGGGGTACCGGATGCCGAGTCGCGATCCGCAGAGCCGGCAGGGCGAGGGAAGGGCGTCCGTCACGCCGTACGTCGACGCCGCCCAGTCGGCCGCTGCGGCGAGGTGGCGCTCGCAGAGCGGGAGCGGAGCATCGAGCGGCACCGGGCCGCGGCATCCGTCCCCGACCAGGCATGCCGTGGCAGGTGTCGTCACCTTCGCAGACTACGAGCAGCCGCCGACACCAGGGCTTTCGCATGCGAGGGCAGACGGCGAAAGGGCCGCCACCCGAAGGTGACGGCCCTTTCGTGAACCCGACCGCGGGAAGCGGTCAGAGCCGGATCAGCGACCCGAGAGCTTCTCGCGCAGAGCGGCGAGGGCCTCGTCGTCTGCCAGCGTGCCGGCGGGGCCGCTGTCGGACGAGAAGGACGACGCACCGGTCTCGACCGGAGCAGCAGCCTCGGCCTCGAGAGCCTTGGCGACGGCAGCCTTGTGCGCCTCCCAGCGACCCTGGGCAGCGGCGTACTCCTGCTCCCACTGCTCGCGCTGCTCGTCGAATCCTTCGAGCCACGCGTTGGTCTCGGGGTCGAAGCCCTCGGGGTACTTGTACTCCCCGAGCTCGTCGTACTCCGTGACCATGCCGTAGAGAGCCGGGTCGAACTCGGTGCCGTTGGGGTCGACCGACTCGTTGGCCTGCTTGAGCGACAGCGAGATGCGACGACGCTCGAGGTCGATGTCGATGATCTTGACGAAGACCTCTTCGGCGACCGACACGACCTGCTCGGCGAGCTCGACGTGCTTGCCCGAGAGCTCGGAGATGTGCACGAGGCCCTCGATGCCGTCGGCGACGCGGACGAACGCACCGAACGGAACGAGCTTCGTGACCTTACCCGGGGCGACCTGGCCGATGGCGTGCGTGCGGGCGAAGACCTGCCACGGGTCTTCCTGCGTCGCCTTGAGCGACAGCGAGACGCGCTCGCGGTCGAGGTCGACCTCGAGGATCTCGACGGTGACCTCCTGGCCGACCTCCACGACCTCGGACGCGTGCTCGATGTGCTTCCACGAGAGCTCGGAGACGTGCACGAGGCCGTCCACGCCGCCCAGGTCGACGAACGCACCGAAGTTGACGATCGAGGAGACCGTGCCCTTGCGGACCTGGCCCTTGTGCAGGTTGTTGAGGAACGTGGTGCGCGACTCGGACTGCGTCTGCTCGAGCAGGGCGCGGCGCGACAGCACGACGTTGTTCCGGTTCTTGTCGAGCTCGAGGATCTTCGCCTCGATCTCCTGGCCGAGGTACGGCGTCAGGTCGCGGACGCGGCGCAGCTCGATGAGCGAGGCCGGGAGGAAGCCGCGGAGGCCGATGTCGACGATGAGGCCACCCTTGACGACCTCGATCACGGAGCCGGTGACGACACCGTCGTTCTCCTTGATCTTCTCCACGTCGCCCCACGCACGCTCGTACTGCGCGCGCTTCTTGGACAGGATGAGGCGGCCCTCCTTGTCCTCCTTCTGGAGAACCAGGGCTTCGACCTCGTCGCCGACCTTGACGACCTCATTGGGGTCGACGTCGTGCTTGATCGAGAGCTCACGCGAGGGGATGACGCCCTCGGTCTTGTAGCCGACATCGAGGAGGACCTMGTCGCGGTCGATCTTCACGACGGTTCCTTCGATGAGGTCGCCGTCGTTGAAGAACTTGAGGGTCAGTTCGACCGCAGCCAGGAAGTCCTCAGCAGATCCGATGTCATTGATGGCGACCTGCTTGGTGGCCGGGGCGGTCGTTGCGGTAGTCATGTAGTGGGTTGTCCTTGTTGGGTTGGTTTTCTCGGGCTTCCACCGCGATCCGGCCGCGGGAGCGCGAACGGATGCCTCGATGGAAGCGAAGCGGATTGTTTTGGTGCGAGTCACCGTGAGTCAGGCGCGAAGCCGGAACCCGGGCGTGGCGATATAGCCACACATGTGACACTTCAGGGTATCAGAAACGCGGGGGGAACCGGCGGTCCGATGCCACCTCCCGAGCCCTCATTCGCTCAGCGTGGGAGCTGAATCGGCGACGTGGGTGTTCGGTCCGGGTCGAAGCGCTCGGCACCAGGGCTCGCGGACTCACCGCGAAGCTCGGCAAGCCTCTCCCGCTCTCGGCGGTGCGCGTCGGCGAGCCAGTCGCCCTGGGTCTGGCGGGCCGATGGATCCTGCCGGGGAGTGGACAGCTCCTCGAAGCCGGCTGGCACCGGCAGCGGCGGCGGCGGAGGGGCCGGCGGTCCGGCCGGCGTCTGCGCGGCAGCCGGACTCGGCTCGGGACCGCCCCCGATCGACCCGCGAAGCCCCGCCTGCTGGATCACCCGCTGGATGGTCAGCCCGCGCCGATCCGGATCACCGACGAAGCGGATCTCGCGGAGCCCCTGCGCCTGCGCGGCTGACTCGAAGATGAAATGGCCGAAGCCGAAGATGCGGCCGATCACCGGCTTGTGCACCGAGATGTCCAGGATGCGCGCCAGGGGCATCGTGGCGATGCTCTGCGACAGGATGCCGTGCACGCGGAACACCCGCATGTTCGTGATGACGAAGCGATCGGCCTTCTGCTCGAGGATCCGCCACCCGGCGTGCGCCATCACGCCGCAGCCGAGCGCAACGGCGACCCACCACGGCAGCGGCGGCACAGCCAACGAGAGCAGGAACAGCAGGAGCACGCCGGCCACGAGCTCGAGCACCGCCGCGACAGTCGCCGCCCAGTGCTTGCGCACCTCGTCGATCACCACCTCGCCCTGGTCGGCGATGAGGTGCTTTTCGATCCGCGGATCGAGAAGGGTCATCAGCTGATGAGCGCCACGAAGAAGTCCACGATGGCGACACCGGCGCCCCAGAGCGCAGCGATGACGCCCTGAACGGCACCCGCGGCATCCTGCGGCTTGGTGACGAGGTAGAAGACGGCGAACGCGATGACGAGCCCGATGATGACGCGCTTGACGATTTTCACGCGTGGGGTCCTTTCAGGTCGAGGATCAGGGATCGATCCCCGGAACGCAACGCCTCCTCTTTATATCGTGGGCAGGGATGATTCGCGGCAGGCACGCGGGGAGCGCCCGGATCCCCGCCGATACGCAGGCACCCGTTGACACCGGATGCCGAGCACTCCACGATTGCGGTCAACACGACGGCTGACCAAGGAGTCTGATGACGTCCTCCCTCGCACGGTCCGCGGCGCGCAGATGACGGCGCCCTCTGCCACCGGCATGCCGCTGCGGGACTACCGCGTGCATCGCTACGTGAACGCCTTCTGCCCCCGCTGCCACGAAGAGGATCCGGAGCGCCCGCTGTCGGAGGTGCGGCGTCTCTCCGGCTGGCTCGCCGTGCGCGACACGCGGGTCTGGCTGGAACGCGGGTGCCCGGATCACGGGCTCGTACGCACTCTCTACGACGAGTCTGCCGAGATCCTCTCCTATCTCGAGCAGTGGACGGCGCCGACGAAGGTGCACGGCCCCGACGCCGCGGGCAACTTCAAGCCGGTGCCCTCGGCCTATGAGGACGGCCTCCCGCAGATGCAGACGCAGCACACCTGCATCCTTCTCGAAGACCTCACCGACCACTGCAATCTGCGGTGCCCCACGTGCTTCGCGGAATCCGGCCCGCAATCCACCGCGGTCGCCCCACTCGCCGCTGTTCTCGCATCGGTAGACGCCCGGCTCGAGAAGGAGAACGGCCGACTCGACGTCCTGATGCTGAGCGGTGGCGAGCCCACGCTCTACCCCTGGCTCGAGCAGCTGCTCGATCACCTGGTGGCGCGACCCATCGTGCGGATCCTCCTCAACTCGAACGGCCTGCGCATCGCCCAGGACGACGAGTTCGTGGCGACGCTGAAGCGACACCGCGAGCGCGTGGAGGTGTACCTCCAGTACGACGGCGAGAGCGCGCAGTCTGCCAAGTATCACCGCGGCGCCGACATCCGCCGGTTCAAGCAGCGCGCAGTGGAGCGACTGTCGGAAGCGGGCGTCTTCATGACCCTCACCATGACGGCGGCGCTCGGCGTCAACGACGACGAGATCGGCGCCGTGATCCGGCGTGCGATGGCGACGCCGTACGTGGGCGGAGTCACGATCCAGCCCGTTTTCGGTTCTGGCCGCTCGAGCGGCATCGACCCGGATGACCGCCTGACGCACACCGGCGTGCTCGCCCGTCTGGGGCCGCAGACCGATGGCCAGGTCAGCTGGACCGACCTCACCGCACTGCCGTGCAGCCATCCGCATTGCTGCTCGGTGGGCTACCTGCTGCGCGATGACGCCGGTGACTGGAAGTCGCTCACGACGCTCATCGGCCATGATCGCCTGAAGGAGTTCCTCGACCTCGAGCCCGAGCTGCTCGCCAACCGGATCGCCGACAAGTCCGTGAGCAAGGCGCTTCGTGATGCCGTCAAGGGCTCGCTGCTCGACCTGCTGAGCGAACAGTCGTCGCTGTCGCATCCGTCGATGGGCACCATCTGGCGCGACATCTGCCAGAACTGCGACCTGGGCATCGGCACGCTCACCGCGCTGGCCACCTCCACCCTTCCCGGACAGCACCAGCGCCTCCGCCGGATGATGGGCGAGCGGGTGCTGCGCGTCACGGTGAAGCCGTTCATGGATATGAACACGATGATCGAGGAGCGGCTGACGCAGTGCTGCGTCCACGTCGCCACCGTCAATGCGACGACCGACGCCCACCAGTGTGCGCCGTTCTGCGCCGTGCAGGCATGGGCCCCGCTGTCGCGCACTCGCATCTCGACAGCGACGGGCGGGCGCCGGACACTGCCGCTCACGGTGCCGGCATGAGCGGGCAGGACTTCTCGCATCTCAATCGCTACGACGAGGGAGTCGGCGACCCCGCTGCGCCGTTCGACCCGCTGCGCCTCTGCGTCTACGCCACCGTCGCCCTGCTGGCCGTGCTGCTCGGTCCGATCGCCCTGCTCGGCTTCGCTCTGCTCGCGATCGCCGGCTACGCGCGGGCGCGCCGGGAAGGCCTGCTCCGCTCGCGCTGCAAGCTCGGCGACACGCGGCTCGTGCTCGCGTACCTCATCGTGCTCGCCGCCGCAGCCGCCATCATGATCCCGTTCTGGGTCGGGTTCTGGATCGATCGGCTGCTGTGAGCCGTGTTCCCCACTCTGCAGGACCTCTTCGGGCTCCCCTTCGCGGTCGACACGCACTCGGCGTTCGTGGCGCTCGGGATGGGCGTGGCTGGGCTCCTGTTCGTCATCGAATCGCGCCGGCGAGGGCAGAGGGACGAGCGGGTCGTGTACCTCGTTCTGGGTGCAGTGGCGGGCGCGGCGATCTTCATGCGCCTCGGCACCTGGGCTCAGCACCTCGATCCGACCCGGAATCTCGGACTCGTGGAGCAGCTCGCCTATGGCAACGCGTCGATGCTGAGCGCACTCGTGGGCGCCTGGCTCGGCGTGCACGCGGCCAAGCGCATCGTTCGATATCCGCTGCGCACCGGCGATCTCTTTGCTCCCGCCGTGGCCGCAGGCCTCGCCATCGGACGGATCGGATGCCTTCTCACGGAGAAACCGGGCACTCCGACGGGCGCCGACTGGGGCATCGTCCTCGATGCGGAGGCCGCGGCCCGCCTCGCCGCCCCGGCGGGCGTTCCGCTGCACCCGAGTTTCGTCTACGAGATCGTCTTCCACGCCGTCGCGTTCGCGGTGCTGTGGTTCTGGCTTCGGCACCGGCCGATCGCATCCGGGGAGACGCTCACGATCTATATAGGCGCCTACGCGCTCTTCCGCTTCGCCGTCGAGTTCGTGCGGGGCAATGAAGTGGTCTGGCTCGGCCTCACTCGGCCGCAGCTGTTCCTGCTCGTGACGATCCCGCTGCTGCTGGCCCGCATCGCGGTGCAGGCCTCGCGCGGCGCATACACCCAGCCAGAGAGGATGCCCATTCGTGGACGAATCGCCTGAACCGACCGACGAGCCGGTGCCGGGGCGCGATCCCAGCCCAGAGCCCGAGCCCGACCAGAAGTCTGGGCCCGACCAGAAACCGGTCGGTGATGCGAGTCCGTCGCCAGCGGGTGTGGATCAACCGCCCCCGGATGCGAGCAATCCGCGAGCCGACTGGGCGCCGCCGGCGGCGGGGCCGGTGCCGCCCCCAGGCGCGGCCGCCCCTCCGCCAGGCGCGGCCGCCCCTCCGCCAGGCGTGGCCGCCCCTCCGCCAGGCTCGGCCGCCCCTCCGCCAGGCTGGTCAGGCACACCGCCGAGCGGCGGCTGGCCGGCGCCTCCCCCGCCAGGGTGGTCGGCGACGCCGCCTCCGGGCACCGCCCCGAAGGAAGGCCGGTTCTCGGTGCTCGCGGGCATCCTCGTCGGCATCGGGGCATTCATCGTGAGCGCCATCGTCGGGGTCGGCATCGTGATCGCCTCCCTTGGGGCCACCTACAGCGGAAACGGCATGGTGTCGCTGGTGGGGCTGGCCGTCACGTTCCTCATCGCACCGATCGTGGCGATCGTGATGCTCTTCCGACCCCGCCTCCGGCCGGGCGCCGCGGGCATGCTCATCGTCTTCGCGGCGGGCTGGATCCTGCTCGTCGGCCCCTGCGTCGCACCCGCATTCGTCGGCTACCCGGCCTGAACCGGCGGGCGCGCCGGCTCAGGGGCGCAGGAGCACCTTGGTCGCGCGGCGCTCATCCATCGCCGCATACGCCTCGGCCGCCTCGCTGAGAGGCAGTTCCAGATCGAACACGAGACCGGGCTGAATCGCACCGGAGCGCACATCGGGCAGCAGCTCCTCGATGTAGCCGCGCACCGGCGCCACTCCCCCGTTGACGCCGACATTGCGACTGAACATCGACCGGATGGGCAGCTCCGGACCCCCGTTGGGCACGCCGACGTAGCCGACCATGCCGCCCGGTCGCGCCGAACGGAGTGCCTGGTCCATCGACTCCTTCGTCCCGACGCACTCGAGCACGCGGTCTGCGCCGATGTCGTCGGTGAGCTCCTGCACCCGGGCGATGCCGGCATCCCCTCGCTCCTCGACGATGTGCGTCGCGCCGAACTGCCGTGCGAGAGCCTGCCGCTGCGGGTGCCTCGACATCGCGATGATCGTGGTCGCTCCGAGGCGCTTGGCGGCGATGATGGCGCAGAGCCCGACGGCGCCGTCACCGACAACGGCGACAGAGTCGCCGGGGCTGACCCCCGCCGAGACGGCCGCGTGGTGGCCGGTCCCCATCACGTCGCTGAGCGTCAGGAGTCCGGGGATCTCGTCGTCGCCCACCGGGCCCGGCACGACCGCGAGGGTGCCATCGGCCAGCGGCACGCGGATGCGCTCGCCCTGACCGCCGTCCGCGAAGCCGCCGAAGCGATCGTCGCTGCCCCACCAGCCGCCGGTGAGGCACGAGGTGCTCACGCCGTTGCGGCAGTTGAGGCACGTGCCGTCGCACACGTAGAAGGGAGCGATCACGAAGTCGCCCGGCCTGATGACCTCGACCTGCGGCCCGACCTCCTCGACGATCCCGACGAACTCATGTCCGATGCGATGGGGCTCCTCGGTCTTCGTGACGCCGCGATACGGCCACAGGTCCGAGCCGCACACACACGCCGCGACGACGCGCACGATGGCGTCGGGACCCGTCGAGAGGACGGGATCGGGAACTTCTTCTACACGGATGTCGCGCTCGGCGTGGATGACGGTGGCCAGCATGCTTCGAGCCTAGAGCGGCCCGGGGTCACCTCGGACCGGTCCCGTCACTCCGCGAGCGACCGCAGTGCGTCGGCGATCGGCGCATCGCCCGCGCCGAACCGGATCGTCTGCCCGATCGTGGCGGCGGGATCGTCCAGGGCGGCGACCATCACCGCGGCTACATCCGCTCGGGAGACCTCACCCGCTCCCGAGGGATCGATCGTGATGCGACCCGTCGGCTCGTCCAAGGTGAGGGTTCCGGGCGCGAGGATCGTCCAGTCCAGCCCGCTCGCGCGCAGGTGCTCGTCGGCGGCGAGCTTCGCGTCGGCGTAGGCGAAGAACGGGTTCTCGGGCGCTACGCCGTGGCCCTCCTTCGAGCCGATCCACGACACCATGACGTAGCGGCGCACGCCCGCGGCGCTCGCGGCATCAATCGATCGCATCGCAGCGTCGCGATCCACGGCGTACGTGCGGGCGGGATTGCCGCCGCCGGCGCCGGCGGCCCACACCACGACATCGTTGCCGCTCACGAGATTCGTCAGCTGGTCCACATCGAACGTCTCGATGTCGGCCACGAGTGGTGTCGCACCGGTCGCCGCGACGTCAGCCTCGTGGTCTCGATTTCTGATGACCGCCGTCACGGTGTCGCCCTGGGAGACGAGCAGCGGCTCTGAGAGCAGGGCGAGCCGGCCGTGGCCGCCGATGATCAAGATCCTCGCCATGCGGAGCTCCTTCGGTTTCGGCCAGCGTAGTCGCCTCATCGTCGGATCCGCGTGGGCTTGCGTCGATGGTGGGACTCAGGTCAGGAGAGGAGACAGTCGTTTCGCCGCGGGCGCGAGCACCTCCACCAGCCGACGCGGGTCTTCGACGCGGTGGCGTGCTCCGGAGAACCCGATTGCGCCTGCGAGCGCCCCTGCGGCATCCCGAATGGGCACAGCGACGCATCCGATTCCCGCCGAGAACTCGCCGATCTGCCGCGTCGCACCCCACACTCGGAGGTCGGATGCCGCGGCTGGGATCACTTCGCCAGGCGCTCCCTGCTCGACGAGCATCAGGCGCCCCAGGGCGAACCGTTCGGGCTCCCGCACGAGCCGGACGGTGTCGCTGAGCGGGAAGTCCGGGTCGGCGTCGGCGATCGACAGCCGCCCTTCGTCGTACCGCACGACGTGCACCCCACCGCGGACGGCGCTGCGCGCCTCCGCGATGACCTCGCGCGCCGCCGTAGGCAGCCGGATCGGCGCCGCTGCAACGGCCAGGTGCACGACCTTCGCCCCCAGCGCGAAACCCGACAGGTCAGGGGTGCGCACGAGGTACTCGTCCTGCACGAGCAGGTTGAGCAGGCGATAGGTCGTCGCACGCGGCAGACCGAGAGCATCTGAGAGTTCGCGAGCGGTGGCGCCCGCCCCGATCCCGGCCACCGCCTCGAGGACTGTGAGGGCGCTGTGGATGGCGCGCGGCTGACGGGCCGCCAGCGACGGCGCCCCAGACCTGCCTGCCTCGCTCACTCCGGCTCCCTGCGCGCCACCCCGCCCAGTACCTGCGAGGCAAGAGGCTCGTCGTACGAGCCGATGTCGTCGAGCGGTGGCGCGCCCGGCCGTGCCCGCCATATGACGAGCACGCCGACGAGGATCGCGAGGCCCGTCGCGACCCACACGCCCGGGTTGCCCGCAGCGCCCTCGACCACGAGGTACATGACGAGACCGCCGGTCAGGGCGACGGCGGCGAGCGCCGCCACGAGCCCCGCCCCGGCAGTGAGTTCTCCGATGCGGCGCAGGAACGCAGGAGCCGCGACGCACACGAGGGCGTAGGCGACGATGTAGCCGACCCCCGCGACGACGATGACGACCTCCATGGCACGCCACACCCCGACGCCGGCGAGCACGAGGCCGACGGGCGCGAGCACGACGAGCGGAACCGCGACCCCGATGGCCGCAATGGGCGTGCGCAGTCGCGCGTGCACCGACCCGAACCACAGCGGCACGATCCCGTCCCGTCCCATCGCGAACAGCACGCGGGTGAGCGCCGTCGTCGAGGCGATGGCGCACGCGAGAAAGGATGCCGCGATCCCGACGTCGGCGACCGCCCCCCACTGATCGACTCCGAACGCCGTGGCGAGGTCGTTCACGGGCGACTCGGACCCGGTGAGATCGCGATCGAGCGTCGCGAACCCGGCGACCTGCGTGTATGCCGCGAGCACGTAGAGGAGCCCGGCGACGACCACCGTCCCGGAGATGGCGCGAGGAATGTTGCGCAGCGGCGCCCGCGCCTCGACGCCAAGGGTCGAGGCGCTCTCGAACCCGACGAACGCTGTGAGTGCAAGCACGGCGCCGGCCGCGATCGCCGATGCAGACACTCCGCCTGTGGCCGGCACCACGGCGGCGAGATCGACCGGTCCGATCCGCACGAGCAGCGCGACGAGGATGCCCGCGATGAGCGCGACCGACAGCACCTCGACGACAAGGGCGACACGCGTCGACAGACGGATGCCGCGCACCAGCACGATCGACAGCACCGCACCTTCGAACAGGAGCAGGCCCGCGGTGGTCGTCGGGCCCGCCAGGTCGGGCCGCAAGCGCTCGGCAAGGATCGAGAGGTAATGCGCGCCGCCGAGGAGCGCGAACACCGACACGAAGCCGTAGCCGACGAGACTCGCGCTCGCCGTCGATATCGACGCAACCGGTCCGAGGCCTTTCGCCACATACGTGAAGAGCGAGCCGCTCGTGACCATCCGCCGCGCGAACTGATTGATGGTGCGCGCCACCATGAGCGACAGGAGCGCCGCGACGATGACCGCCACCACGGTGTTGACGGGGGTGGCGACCCCCGAGACGAGCAGGATCATCGTCGTCGCCGCCGCCGAGGGGGCGACGGCGGACACCGACTGGCCCAGCACGTCGAGGAAGCCGACGCTGCGCCGTTCGAGGCCCTCCAGCGGTGAGGTGCCGGCGAAGTCGTGGACCGGCCGTGGTCGCGCGATCGCACGCTGGAGGGCGGTCACGACGCGTCGCCGCGGTGCTGTGCCGTCATGGAGACCTCCCGGTGCTGCCTGCGGCGAGGCTATCGAGCCACCGTTGCACGGCCGCTTCCCCCGTGTTTCCGGCTCGTGTCTCCCGAATGAGACAGCACGGCCGCACGCTCCCGTTCGGGATGCGCGAGCCTTCACACCGCCGAGACGGCCGTGCAATCGCCGTCGGCGAGGCTCGGGGCATCCTTCACACCCGTCCTGGAAAGGACAGAAATGACCCAACTCGAATCTGCCGGGGTCGAGGCATCCGCCAAGCGGACGCTGCGCGGCTCTCTCGGCGTCACGGCGATCGTCTTCATGGTCGTCGCGGCCGCGTCGCCCCTCACTGTCGTCGGGGGCGCGGCGCCGCTCGGCATCCTTCTCGGCAACGGCGTGGGCTTCCCGGCGCTGTACGCGATCAGCGCCGTCATCCTGCTCTTCTTCGCTGTCGGGCTGGCCGCGATGTCGCAGCACATCCCCAAGCCCGGCGCCTTCTTCACCTACGTGGGCTACGGGCTCGGGCGCTCCACCGGCCTCGCGGCGGCGTGGATCGCGATGCTGACCTACACGACCATCCAGGTGTCGGTCTACGGCTACGTCGGCTACATCCTGAGCTACACGGTCTCGTCCCTCGGCGGCCCCGGGCTGCCGTGGTGGCTCTTCGCGCTTCTCATGATCGGCCTCGTCGGCGTGCTGGGGTACCGCCACATCGACCTGTCGTCGAAGGTGCTCGGGGTGCTGCTCGTGGCAGAGGTCGGCATCGTGCTCGTGCTCGTTGCGGCCGTCGTGTTCTCCGGCGGCGCCGAGGGCCTGAGCCTCGCGCCGTTCGCCCCCGAGAACATCGTGAGCGGCTCGCCGGGCGTTGGCCTCATGTTCGCCATCGCGGCCTTCATCGGGTTCGAGGCGACGGCGATCTTCCGAGATGAGGCACGGGATCCGAACAAGACCATCCCCCGCGCGACCTACGCGGCCGTCATCGGCATCGGCATCTTCTACACCCTCGCGGCGTGGGGCCTCGTGATGGCATGGGGTCCGAGCGCGATCCTCAACGCGGCCGCCGCCGACCCGGGGAGCCTGATCCTGCGCACGATGGCCCAGTACCTCGGCACCGCCGGCGAGGTCATCACCAACGTCCTCCTCATCACGTCGATGTTCGCGTGCGTCCTGTCGTTCCACAACGTCATCACCCGCTACCAGCACTCGATGGCGAACGCGGGCGTGCTGCCCGACCGGGTCGGTGCCGTGCACGCGACCCACCTTTCGCCGCACGTGTCCTCGCTCGTGCAGACCGTGACTGCCGTGGTGCTGATCGGAGTGTTCGCGGCGTTCCAGCTCGACCCGGTGCTCGCCGTGTTCACCTGGTTCGCGGGTGTCGCGACCCTCGCTATCGCGCTCCTCATGGCCGTCACATCAGTCGCGGTGATCGTCTACTTCTTCAAGAGCAAGAAGGACGGCCGTGTCTGGAACACCGTCATCGCGCCGGCGCTCGGCTTCCTCGGCCTGGTGCTGTCGGCCGTGCTCATCACGGCCTACTTCCCGCTGATGGTGGGCGACGTGTCCGCCGATGGCACCCCGGTGTTCGGCGCCGTGAGCTGGTTCCTCCTGGCGCTCATCGTCATCTTCCCCGCCTTCGGCTACGCACAGGCCGCGTGGATCCGCCGACGCCGCCCGGCGGCGTGGGCCAAGCTCATCGACACCATCGCCGGCTGACCGACACCCTGACCCGACACACAAGGAGAACCATGAGCATCACCGACATCGAGGCCGTCGCGACCTACGCCGCCCCGCCGGCGCCGCAGCATCCCCTCTCGTCGCTCACCGCGAGCGAGATCGAGGCCGTCCGCAGCATCGTGCTGAGCATCCCGGAGACGACCGAAACGGTGCGCTTCGCATACGTGGGCCTGGAAGAGCCCGCCAAGGGTGAGGTCCTGACCTGGCAGTCAGGCGGCGCACTTCCCGAGCGCAAGGCGCGAGTACAGCTGCTCGACATGGCGACGACGCGCTCGAGCGACCTCGTCGTATCGATCGACACAGGCGCGGTTCTGAGCGAGACGGTGCTCGACGGCACCGACGGTCAGCTGCCGATCCTCGACGCGGAGTTCGAGGAGGTCGGCGTCATCGCGAACGCGAGCGCCGAGTGGGTCGCCGCGCTCGCGAAGCGCGGCCTCACACCCGACGACGTCGTGCTCGTACCGCTCTCGGCCGGCCACTACGGCCGCGCCGCGGAGGAAGGGCGGCGCATCCTCCGCACCTTCGCGTTCCAGCAGCTGCACCCCTCCGACCATCCGTGGGCGCACCCCGTCGACGGCCTCACGGCCTACATCGACGTGGCCGACCGATCGATCATCGAGATCGTCGACACACCGGGCTTCGCCGTTCCCGCCACGAGCGGCAATTTCGACGACCCCGAACTGCAGGGCGCACCCCTGGAGGGTCTGACCCCGATCGTCATCACCCAGCCGGAGGGCGCGAGTTACACGGTCGACGGCGAGCACGTCAAGTGGGGCGCATGGGACCTGCGCATCGGCTTCGACACCCGCGAGGGCCTGATCCTCCGGCAGCTCTCCTTCGACGGACGACCCGTCCTCTACCGCGGCTCGATCAGCGAGATGGTGGTGCCGTATGCCGACCCCTCGCCGAACCGCTTCTGGCAGAACTACTTCGACACCGGCGAATACCTCTTCGGCCGCTACACGAACGAGCTCGAGCTCGGGTGCGACTGCGTCGGCGAGATCCGGTACTTCGACGCCATCCTCGCGGACGAGCTCGGGCTTCCCCGCACCGTCCGCAACGGCGTCTGCATGCACGAGGAGGACTACGGAACCCTCTGGAAGCACACCGACATCTTCACCGGTTCGAGCGAAGTGCGCCGCGCGCGGCGTCTCGTCATCTCGTTCTTCACGACGGTCGGAAACTATGACTACGGCTTCTACTGGTACCTCTACCTCGACGGCACCATCGAGTGCGAGGCGAAGCTCACGGGCATTCTGTTCACGTCGGCCTTCCCCGGCGATGCGGCTGACGGCACGCCCTACCCGTACGCCTCTCAGGTCGCGCCCGGTCTGGGCGCGCCGTACCACCAGCACCTCTTCTCGGCGCGCCTGGACCTCACGGTGGACGGTGTCGCGAACGTCGTCAACGAGATCGACGCCGTACGGCTGCCGGTGTCGCCGGAGAACCCGTACGGAAACGCCTTCACGAAGCGCGTGACGCCGATCCTCTCCGAGAAGGTGTCCGGACGAGTCGCGGACGGATCCCTCAACCGGGTGTGGCAGATCGCGTCGACCGAGAAGACGACGTCGCTTGGTCAAGCCACGTCGTACGTGCTCTTCCCGACCGAGACGCCGACGCTGATGGCCGACGCCTCGGCCTCCATCACGGAGCGGGCCGCCTTCGCGACGAAGAACCTCTTCGTCACCAAGTACGACCCCGACGAGCGCTACGCGGCTGGGGACTTCGTGAACCAGCATCCGGGCGGGGCGGGCATCCCGCAGTTCATCGCCGGCGACGAGCCGCTCGTCGGCGAGGATGTCGTGCTCTGGCACACCTTCGGCCTCACGCACTTTCCGCGCAACGAGGATTGGCCCGTCATGCCGATGGACTACGCCAAGTTCACGCTCAAGCCGTACAACTTCTTCGAGCGCAACCCTGTGCTGAATGTTCCTGCACCCGCGTCGGCACACTGCTCGGCGGACACCGGGTCGGCCCACGCGACAGCGGGCGGCTACGGCCCCACCCCGGGCGCGCATGACGCCCACGTCGACCACGACCACGGCGCGCACGACCACGGCGCTCACGGCACGGATCACGCCGGCCACGGCCACCACCATCAGTGAGTCGATGACCGAGCTCCTCCATGTCTGGGCGCTCGCGCCCGCCGCGATCGGAACGTGCTGCCTCGCAGCCGATCGCCGGCGGGTGCGGGCGCCCGAGCTCTCGGTGTCGGTTCTCATGCTCGTGGCGATGGCGGATGCCGCGTACTCCTCGGTCATCGCGCCGATCTACTGGGCGATCCTGCTGCTCGCTGCGGCGATGGCGCTCGCCGCGCTGCGCGGTGCACGGCGGCGTGGCGAGCGCGCGCCACACGGCGATCGCGCCATGACATTGCACTCGGCCTTCGGGCTGATCGTCATGGCGGCACTCCTGGTCGCCATGACGGGCGGCGGCCCGACGATGATGTCTGCCTCGGAGCACAGCCACGGCGCCTCCGGCTCACTACTCTCCTTCGCGATCATCGTCGCGGTGGCGCTGTACGCCGCCGCGTCCGGTGTCGCAGCGGTGCGCTCCGCCCGATGGCTCGATCGCGCGCAGTACGCGGGCATGGGGGCCTCCGCCGTCGCGATGGCGTTCGCATCGCTCCTCTGAGCTGCTCCCGCGGGTACGACGGCGGTTCGGCTGTCTGACCAGACCGTTGTCGCGGAGATTGTGCGGTGACCGGCCACAGCAACGCCGGGCCGGGACGCCACGAGACGCCGTCCGACGTGAAACCGGTCAGACGGTCCCGAGCCCGCGCCGCAGCACCGAGATTCCGAAGGCGAAGGCCTCGTCGAGGTCACCGCCGAGCCGGAACGCGCCGGCGAGCTCCATCTGCACGAACCCCGTAGCCCACGCCGTGACGAGCCGGGCGGCCTCGAGCGCGCGTGCATCGCCGGCGACCGCACGGGCGGTTTCGAGGATCGCGGCGGACGCCCGGCCCAGTGCCGCTTGCGGCGCGCTGGTCGAGAAGATGAGGCGGAACCCCTCCGGACGGTCGTGCGCGAACTCCCGATAGGCGCGGGTGAGCCCTTCGAGCGAACGGTCGGAGGCCTCGAGCCGATCCGTGAGGTCGTCTATGGTCGCGGCGATCACCGCTGCGACCAGGGCGTCACGGTCGCGCACGCGCTTGTAGAGAGACGGCGCGCGAACTCCGACGCGGTCGGCGACGCTCTGCATCGTGAGCCGTGACGGTCCTCCCTCTTCGAGCACCTCGCGGCCGGCGTCCACGATCTCCGCCAGCGATGTCCTGTCCGGCGTGGGCATGCGATCTCCTCATGGCTATTGACATTAGCCATGATAGCTATCTACCGTAGCTTTGACAACCGCCGGAAGGATCCGCCATGAAGCTCGCTCCGCACCTCCACCGCCTCGGGAACGACATCGTCGCGTCTTACCTGATCGATACCGACGAGGGCATCACCCTGGTCGATGCCGGGCTCCCCGGCCACTGGCGAGACCTGCAGGACGAGCTCGAGGCGATCGGAAAGTCGCCGCGCGACATCCGGGGCCTCATCCTCACCCATGGCGACAGCGACCACATCGGCTTCGCGGAGCGGCTGCGCCATGAGCATGGAGTCCCGGTCTACGTCCATGCGGCCGACGCCGTGCGCACACAGACGGGTGAGAAGCCGAAGACTCCTCTGGGGCRCATGAGGTTCGCGCCCACCTTGGGCTTCTTCGCCTATGGGCTGCGGAAGAACGCGTTTCGCACCGCGTATGTACAGGAGGTCGTGACCGTGAAGGACGGGCAGGTGCTGGATCTGCCGGGGTCACCCGTGATCCTCGGCATGCCCGGGCACTCCCCCGGCAGCATCGCCGTCCATGTGCCGATCGCGGATGCCGTGTTCGTCGGAGACGCCCTCACCACTCGCCATGTCCTCACCGGCCGTCAGGGGCTGCAGCCGGCACCCTTCACCGATGATCCGGCCGAAGCATCCGAATCGCTGGAGCGACTCGCGGCGCTGGATGTGTCGTGGGTGCTTCCCGGGCATGGCACGCCCTGGAGGGGATCGCCTGGTGACGTGGCGGCAGCGGTGCGTGCGGCCAGCGAGGATCGCTGACCGCCGGCCAGGGCAATTAGTCCCAATTGGAAATATTCTCGGCGTGGGGTCTGTTCCAATCAGAACCAACACGATCGTGCCTTCGGGCGCACGGAAGAGATGAGCCGACATGGACAGCACCACAATCACGATCCTGGGAACGGGACACATGGCACGGACGCTTGCCGGCGGACTGCTGCGGGCGGGCCACTCCGTCGTCTTCGGATCCCGCACTCCCGACGCACCCTCCGATCTGCCTGCGCCGGTCGCCGGTCACAGTGAGGCGATCGCCCAGGGGACCCTCATCATCAGCGCTCTCGCTGCCGCACACTCGCTCGAGACCCTGGCCCCGCTGGCCGATGCGATCGGCGAGCGGGTGCTGATCGACATCGGAAACGCGGTGGACCAGCGTTTCGACCTCATCTACCCCGATTCCAGTCTCGGGGAGCGCCTGCAGCGGACGCTGCCTCGCGCGAAGGTGGTCAAGACGCTCAACACGGTGGGGGGACCCATCGGCGTCGACCCTTCGCTGCTGTCCGCGCCCACCACTGTGTTCCTCTCCGGAGATGACGCGGATGCCAAATCCGCGGTGTCGGCCCTTCTCGGAGACCTGGGCTGGGCTGACGACCAGCAGATCGACCTGGGCGGCATCGAGACCGCGCGCGCGGCTGAGCACTACTTCCTGCTCTTCGCAGGGCTGATGGCAGCGCTTCGGAGCCCGCAGTTCAACTTGGCCATCGTCCGCTGAGCGCAAAGCCACGCCGCCGGCTGGACGTCTCCTCGCCGGCGGCATCCGTTCCGGAGGGCAGATCCCCCACGGACACATCGCCCATCGGAATAGCGTGGGGGTCATGCGCAAGACGGAATCCGCGGTGGACCAGACGATCAGCCGCGACGAGCTGTCGGCGTACTTCGCCCTCCGGGCGGCCGGCGACCGGCTGCAGCAGGCTGTCGCTCGCCAGCTCCGCGAGTTCGAGCTCACGGAGACCCAGTTCACGATCCTGGCTCAGGTGCACGACGCGGGCGAACTGCGCATGACCGACCTCGCACATCGGCTGGTGGCCTCCAAGAACGGGATCACCTACCAGGCATCCCAGCTGGAGCGCCGGGGGCTGATCTCGCGGCGCACCAGCGAGGAGGACGCGCGATCCGTCCTCATCAGGCTGGCTCCGCCAGGCGAGCAGCTGCTCGGCCGAGTGTTCCCCGGGCACATCGCCCTTGTGCGCGAGCTCTTCCTCGACCGCCTCACCCGAACGCAGCTCACCGCCATCCGAGAGGGACTCGGCAGGGTGGCGACCGACTGACAGCGCGCCCCTTTGCGCCTCGGCGGGTGCCCGAGTCAGGCCGCGAGCGCCGAACGGTCGGCGACGATCGCGCGCACAGCATCCCGGCCCGCGCGGTTGGCTCCCACCGTGGACTGCGACGGACCGTACCCGATGAGGAAGAGGCGCGGCTCGTCGATGGACCGGCCCTCCGCGACACGAATGCCGCCCTCGGGGGTCCGCAGTCGCAGGGGTGCGAGGTGGTCGAGCGCCGGCCGGAAGCCCGTCGCCCACAGGATCACGTCGGCGGGCTCGAACGTCCCGTCCGGCATCCGCACGCCCGTCTCCTCGATCGAGGCGAACATCGGATGCCGCACCAGCACCCCGCGCGCCGCCGCTGCCCTCGCCCACGGCGTCCAGTGCATGCCGGTCACCGAGATGACGCTGCCCGGCGGGAGCCCGCGGCGCACGCGGTCTTCCACGCCGGCGATCGCGGCGACCCGCGCGGGGAGGTCGAAGTCGGCCTCGGCCCACTTCGGCTCGCGGCGCGTGACCCACAGGGTGTCGGCCACGCGCGAGATCTCGTCGAGCAGCTGCACGGCTGAGACGCCGGCGCCGACCACGACCACTCGGCGGCCTGCGAACTCATCCGCCGAGACGTAGTCGGCGACATGCAGCTGGCGGCCGCGGAACACGTCCTGACCGGGATAGCGCGGCCAGAACGGGCGAGTCCAGGTGCCTGTCGCGTTCACCACATGGCGTGCCGTCCACGTTCCGCCATCGGTCTCGACCAGGAGACGACCCGCGGGATCGTCGTCCGCGCGACGGACAGCGCTCACGCGGACGGGCCGACGCACCTCGAGGTCGAACCGGTGCTCGTACTCCGAGAAGTAGGCGGGCAGGATGTCGCGGCTCGCGCTGCCCGGGTCGGCGGGCGGAACGGCGAATCCCGGGAGTTCGTGGATGCCGTTCACCGTCGCCATCCGGAGGGACACCCAACGGTGCTGCCACGCACCGCCCGGAAACGGGTTCGCGTCCAGCACGACGAAGCTGTCGTCGGCGGCGCCTGCGCGCGACACCGGCACGAAGCCGCGCCGCTGGAGGTGGTACGCCGCCGAGAGGCCCGCCTGTCCCGCGCCGATCACGACGACGTCGACGCTCACAGGATCCACAGAGCACAGAACCGGGTCGAGGCGGTGGCTATTCCGCGGCGCATTCCCCGGAAGCGAGCTGACGGGCGTGGGCGGGGCTACTCCCCCGCCTCTTCCCGCGCCTCGGCGACCGGGTCGGCGAGCGTCGCGTGATGGCGGCCCCACAGGAGATAGAACGCGACGACGACCGCGAGCCAGACGAAGAACCAGAAGAACGCCGTCCCGGGCAGTCCCGACATGATGTAGAGGCACGCGGCGACGGAGAGGATCGGGACGACGGGGTACCCCGGCACCCGGAAAGCGCGGGGAAGATCCGGCCGCCGGCGGCGCAGGACGATCACACCGATCGACACGACGATGAAGGCCACGAGCGTCCCGATCGAAACGAGGTCCCACAGGTTCGACAGTGGGACGAATCCCGCGAGAAGCCCCACTCCCAGCGCCACCACGAGGATCGTGAAATCAGGCGTGTGGGTGCGCGGGTTCACGCGGGCGAAGATCTTCGGCAGCAGTCCGTCACGTCCGATCGTGAAGAGGATGCGCGTCTGTCCGAAGAGCGTCACGAGCGTGACGGAGAAGATCGAGATCACTGCTCCGGCGGCGAGCACCGTCGCCGGCCAGTCGGCGCCGACGACGTCCTGCAGGATGATCGCGAGCCCGGCCTCCTGCTGCGCGGGGTCGGAGAAGTCCTGCCACGGCTGGGTTCCGAGAGCCGCCACGGCCACGAAGAGGTAGACGGCGATGACGATCACGAGGGCGGTGAGGATCGCCCGAGGGAGCGACCGCTGCGGGTCCTTCACCTCGTCACCCGCTGTAGCGACGGCATCCAGCCCGATGAAGGTGAAGAAGATCGTCCCCGCGGCGGCGGTGACGCCCGCCGCGCCCATCGGAGCGAAGTCCGCGAAGTAGTCGGCGTTGAAGGCGGTGAACGCGATCGCGCCGAACATCACGAGGACGCCGAGCTTGATCAGCACCATCACGGCGTTGACGGCGGCGGACTCACGCGTGCCCTTCAGCAGGAGCAGGGCGCAGAGTCCCACGAGCACCATGGCGGGAAGGTTCACGATGCCGCCGGCGCCGGGCGCCGCGCTCAGCTCGACCGGGATCCGCCAGCCCAGGAGATCATCGAGCAGCTGATTGAGATAGCCGCTCCATCCCGACGAGACTGCTGCCGTCGACACGCCGTATTCGAGCATCAGGCACGCGGCGACGCCCACGGCGATCAGTTCGCCGAAGATCGCGTAGGCGTAGGAGTACGTCGAGCCGGAGATCGGCACGGCGGAGGCCATCTCGGCGTAGCAGAGGGCGGAGAGACCCGCCGCGAGGCCGGCGAGCAGGAACGAGATGATGACCGCGGGTCCGGCGAGCGGCACCGCCTCGTGCATGACGAAGAAGATGCCGGTTCCCACCGTCGCGCCCACGCCCAGCATGGTCAGCTGGAACGTGCCGATCCGGCGCTGCAGGCCACCGGGAGTCGCGGTGGGCGCGACGATCGGCTTCCGACGAAGAAGCTGCTCGCGTAGACCCACCGGGTGTCCTTTCCTCGCGTGCTCGTCAGCGTAGCGGGTCGCCCACGCGAGGCCGGTGGGTCGTCAGTGGACGGCGGCCGCGCCCATCACCGCCGCCGAGACGGAGCTGATCTGCGCGGGGGTCACCCGGCAGCAGCCGCCTACGAGGCGCGCCCCAGCGTCGATCCAGGCGGGCACGTACGACTCGAGCGGCGTGCCGAGACCGGACCAGCTGCGGTGCACCGCATCCCAGGTCTCGCCGCTGTTCGGGTAGGCGAGGAGCGGCTTGTCGGTCACAGAGCGCGCGATCGACAGGGCCGCCGCGACGTCGAGCGCATCGCAGCAGTTGACGCCGACGGCCACGACCGACCGAGAGGCGGCGGCACGCTGGAGGGCTTCGGCGAGACCGTCGCCCGAACGGAGAGCCCCGTCGGCGATCGTGACGCTCAGCCAGGCGGGCATGGCGAGCTCCTCGAGCTCGAGGAGGATCGCCTCGACCTCGGCGAGCGAGGGGATCGTCTCGATCGCGAGGAGGTCGGGGCCCGCTGCCGCGAGTGCGTGAAGCCGCGGCCGGTGCCACGCGCGCAGCTCGCCGACGGTCAGGCCGTAGTCGCCCGTGTACTCGCTGCCGTCGGCACGCGATGCTCCGAAGGGACCCACGGATGCCGCGACCCATGCCTCGCCGGCGAGGCCGGCGTCGGCGCGCGCCTGCCGTGCGAGCTGCACGCTGCGCGTCAGCAGGAGGTCGACACCGCCGGCATCCAGACCCGCGGACTGGAGCGCCTCATAGCTCACCTGATACGACGAGGTGATGGCGACCCTGGCTCCGGCGGCGAAGAACTCCGCGTGGGCCGCGCGGATCTCGGCCGGATGCTCCAGGAGCAGCTGCGCAGACCAGAGCGGCGACGACAGGTCGTTCCCGCGCGCCTCAAGGAGGGTCCCGAGGCCTCCGTCGAGCACCACGGGCCCCGCTTCGATCGCGTCGCGGAGGCTTGTCATGCCGGGGAGTCTATGGGCGCCGGAGTGGCCGATCCCGTCCCGAGACCGTGTCGCAATGACACTGTGATGTGGGGGGCGGCCGGGTCATTCGACATCGCCGTCGACGTACCACCAGCGGCCCGCGTACCGGATGAACCGGCTGCGCTCGTGCAGCGCACCCCTCGCGCCGCCGTCCCGCCAGAGGGCACGGAACTCGACCGTGCCCCGCGTGTCGTCCGCATCGCCGGCTTCCGACTGGATGATCTCGAGCCCCGTCCAGCGGAGCGCGGGGTCGAGGTCGATCGCCTCTGGGCGCGTGCGCGGATGCCACGTCTCCGCGAGGTGCCGCTCGTCGCCGACGACGAACGCCGAGTAGCGCGAGCGCATCAGCGCCTCCGCGGTCGCGGCCGGTGTGCCCGCGAGGACCCGGGCGCAGCATCCGTCGAAGGTGGCGCCGCTGCCGCAGGGGCAGGGGTCTCCCCCGCGGACGATGGCGAATCCTCTCGGACGGGATGCCGCCTGCCCGAATGACATCACCGGCTCGCCTTCGCCGCGCAGTCGACGCACCGGGTGGCGGTCGGCCGCGCCTCCAGCCGGGCGG
Organism: Microbacterium sp. P5_B6; assembly: GCF_056400345.1. Classification (NCBI taxonomy): domain Bacteria; kingdom Bacillati; phylum Actinomycetota; class Actinomycetes; order Micrococcales; family Microbacteriaceae; genus Microbacterium; species Microbacterium sp. P5_B6. Next base: position 30,201 of record NZ_JBFULL010000014.1, read on the forward strand.
CCGGGATGCTTCTGCCGCAGTCCTCGCACACGCCGTACGTCCCGGCCGCCGACCGGCGCAGGGCGGCGTCGATCTCCGCGAGCTCTCCGACAGCGGCGTCGTGAAGGCCGGCGAGCCGCGACCACTCGCCGGAGAGGGGTGTTCCCTCCGGGTCGTGCTCGTCGTCGGACGATTCGCTGCTGCGGTCCCGGCGCAGGGTGGCCATATCAGCATCCAGCTGTGCGATCCGGCGCTCGGCCGCGGCCCGCTCGGAGCGGAGGAGGTCGTCGGTGCCGGTCATGATGTTCGAGCCTACGAGGGACGGGCGACACGGCTCGTCACCGTGAGCTGCGGCCGCAAGCCCGAAGCTCGACAAGCTCACCGAGCGCACATAGCCCACGCAAAGGTCGGCGCCTCATCGTGGGGACATGACCACCTACGCGACGACCCCGGCGACCGCCGCGAGCGCAGCGCAGCCTCTCTCGGCTCCTCGCCGGCTTGGGCGGGGTCCGGCCGCCCGGGGGTGGAACATCGCCGCCACGACGGTCATCTGGCTCACGAGCCTCTTCGTCGTGGCGCTGTGGGTGTCGGGCGGCGGCATCCAGGCCCTCGTCGGTGTCAACGGCGAGACGCTGACCACTCTGGGCCGCATCACCGGGCTCGTCTCGGCGAACCTGCTGCTCTACCAGGTGCTCCTGATGGCCCGGATCCCGCTCTTCGAGCGCGGGTTCGGACGGGACGGCATCACGCGCATGCACCGTCTGGTCGGATTCTGGTCGTTCTGGCTCATGGCCGCCCACATCGCCCTCATCGCGGTGGGGTACGCCGTGACCGCGCAGGTCGACGTGCTCGCCGAGCTCTGGACGCTCGTCGTGGACTACCCCGGCATGCTGCTCGCCACGGCCGGGACGCTCCTTCTGGTGCTCGTCGTGGTCACGTCCATCCGGCGCTCCCGTCGGCGTCTGCGCTACGAGTCGTGGCACCTTCTGCACCTGTACGCCTACCTCGGAGTCGGGCTCGCGCTCCCCCACCAGCTCTGGACGGGTGCGGACTTCCTCTCGTCACCGGCGGCGACCGCCTACTGGTGGATGCTGTGGGCGGCGGCCGCGGCATCCGTCATCCTCTTCCGTGTGGCGCTCCCCCTCGCCCGGTCGTGGCGACACGGCCTGCGTGTCGCGAGCGTCACGCCCGACGGGATGGACGGGGTCGCCGTGCGGGTCACCGGCAGGAACCTCCACCGCCTCAACGCGCGCCCGGGGCAGTTCTTCGTCTGGCGGTTCATGGACGGTCCCGGCTGGACGAGGGGCAACCCGTTCTCGCTGGCGGCCGCCCCGCGCGGCGGCGGGCTCGAGATCGCGGCCCGCGTCGTCGGGGACGGCACCCAGCGACTGCGCTCACTGCGACCGGGCACGCGCGTCCTCGTGGAGGGCCCGTACGGCACCATGACCGGCGCGGCCCGCACCCGCAGCAAGATGCTCTTCATCGCCGCCGGGGCCGGAATCGCCCCGCTCATCGCGATCGCCGAAGGCGAGTCGTTCGCCCCGGGTGATGCCACCGTCCTCACCCGCGACAGCGACCCCCGTTCGGGCATGCGGCGGCGCGAGGTGAATGACCTCGTCGCGCGTCGCGGTCTGCGGCACCTCGACCTTCCCGGTCCGCGATCACGGAGCGGATCGCCTTGGCTGCCGGCATCCCACGCCGCGTGGAGGGGATCGGATCTGCTGCGCTTCATCGCGCCGGATCTCGAGGCGTACGACGTGTTCGTGTGCGGTCCACAGCCGTGGATGGATGCCGTCGTCCGCGACCTGCGCGCCGCCGGCGCGGCGTCGAATGCCATTCACACCGAATCGTTCACGGTCTGAGGAGTCATCATGAAGCGGATCATCTACGCACTGCTCGCCACCGTCAGCGGCCTGGTGCTCCTGTTCAGCTATCGCACGTCGCTCGAAGTGGTGACTCCCGTCACGCAAGCGCCGGCCGCCAGTGACACCGGCACCGGCGGAACGAGCGGATCGACCGGATCGACGGACGGCACCGGGGAGGATGCCGCGACCGGCGACGACGCCTCGCAGCAGGACTCGGCATCGGGCGATGCGGGCAGTTCGAGCCCATCGGGCTCGTCGGACAGCTCAAGCGGCTCGACGGGCTCCAGCGGCTCCTCGGCCACGGCGTCGTCCTCGTCTCTGGCGGACGGCACCTACACCGGATCGTCGGTGAACACGCGGTTCGGGCCCGTCCAGGTGCAGATCGTCGTCTCAGGTGGCGTGATCACCGCTGCCGATGCCATCGACTACCCGACGAGCAATCCGCGTGACCGCCAGATCAACCAGACGGCAGTCCCGATCCTCGTGTCCGAGACGCTCGACGCCCAGAGCACGCAGATCGACATGGTGTCGGGCGCGACCTACACGAGCGACGGCTACATCCGCTCGCTCCAGAGCGCGATCGACGAGGCGACGGCATGAGCGGGTCACGCACGATGGCCCGTCCAGCGGCGGGACGAACGTGGACGCGGACGGTCATGGGGTCGGTGGCGAGCCTCCGCCTCGTCACGTCCGACCCAGGGCTCGAGGTCGACCGCAGGATCGAGGCCTGCTTCGCGGAGCTGGCGCGCGCCGAGGAGATCTTCTCGCCCTTCCTCCGGGAGTCCGACATCTCGAGAATCCGCCGCGGCGAGATCCAGATCGCCGATGCCCACCGCCTCGTTTCCGAAGTCGCGTGCGAGTGCCGCGACGCGGAAGCCGCGACCGAGGGCCGGTTCTCGGCCTGGCGCGACGGTCGCTTCGACCCGACGGGCTACGTGAAGGGGTGGGCTGTCGAGCGAGCCGCCGCGCGGCACCTCGCTCCCCTGCTGGAGGACGACGGATGCCGCGCCGTCGGACTCTCCATCGGCGGCGACATGCAGCTGCTCACAGCTGACGGTGCGGACTGGACGTGGAGGGTGGGCATCCCCGATCCGGCGGCGCCCAGCGGGATCCTCGCGACGATCGAGGTGGTCAGGGGCGCCGTCGCGACCTCGGGGTCCGCGGAGCGCGGCGGACACATCGTCGACCCGCGCAGCGGAGAGACGGCGGCAGGAGTGGCGTCGGCGACCGTGGTGTCGCACGGTCTCGGGCACGCCGACGTCTGGGCGACGGCGGCGGTGGTCTCCGGATTCGACGACCTCTCGTGGCTCTCCCGTGCCCGCACCACCACCGGGCTGCTCGTGTCGGATGACGGCCGCACGCGCAGGTGGGTGGGGTCGACCGAGGTGAGCATGCACCCCGTGGGGCCGTTCGCTCAGGCATCGCGCTAGAGATCTCGGGGAGCGGCCGAAGGCCGGTCGCCCTAGCGTGGAGTCATGCGCATGCCCGCCACGATCCGCGCGACGCGTCGCGCCCCGCTGCTGCAGGTCGCAAAGTCCGCGATCGCCACAGGCGCCGCCTGGCTGATCGCGGGACTGCTGTTCCCGGGCGTACCGCCGGTCTTCGCGGCGATCGCGGCACTCCTGGTGGTGCAGCCGAGCCTGAACCAATCGCTCACCCGTGCCCTCGAGCGCACGGTCGGCGTGATCGCCGGAGTCGTCATCGCCTCGGTGCTCGGCATCCTGCTCGGCGACACGACGGGCGCCATCCTCCTCACGACCGCCGTCGCACTGCTCGTGGCTTGGGCGCTGCGCATGACGCCCGGCACCGCGAATCAGGTCGCGATCAGCGCCATCCTCGTCCTCGCGCTCGGCACCGCCACGCCCGCGTACGCGCTGAACCGCGTGCTCGAGACGCTGATCGGCGCCGCCATCGGGATCATCGTCAATCTCGCGATCGTGGCTCCGGTCGCCGTCGCACCGGCCCACCGGGCTGTCGACGAGCTCGGCGAAGCCCTCGCGACGTCGCTCGACCGACTCGCGCTCGCGCTCGAGAGCCCGCGAACGCCGTCCGAGCTCGCCCGGCTCCTCGAGGACGCCCGCCGGGTGCGGGACCTGCTGGATGCCGCCGAGCAGGCGATCGAGGACGGCGCCGAGTCGCTGACCCTCAACCCTCGCGCTCGCCGCCACCGTGACGAGCTGGACGTGCTCGAGGGGCTGCTCGAGACCTTCCGCCCCATCGTGACCCAGATGATCGGCATGACCCGGGCATGCGCCGACCGTTACGACTCGTCGATCGACGACGAACCCGCGGTGCCCGCCATCGCCGAGCAGCTGCGTCGCGCGGCGCACGATGTCCGGCTGATGGTCAGTCGGGCGGAGGTCAGGGGCGCTCCCCCGCAGGCGGTGGCATCGCCGGTCGACGATGACACGGCGGCGCTCACCGCTCCGCTCCGGGTCGCGCGGCCCTCCTCGAGCCACTGGGTGCTGGTCGGCTCGCTGCTGGAAGACCTCCGCCGCATCCATGAGAGCCTCACCGAGCCTCGCTCCCCGAAGCGGGACCGCGGTCGCTCCCGCGAGTGAGATCAGGCGGCGAGCGTCTGCTCCGCCCCGCCCATCACGCGGCGCCGCAGGCGCTGGCCGAGGCGCACGACTGCCCGCACCGGCATCCCGACAGCCAGCGCGACGAAGCCGCTCGGCGTGCGATCCAGCCGCCCCAGCACGAGCTTGCGCTCCCACGCCTGGCGGAGCCGCCCACCGGGTCGGGCGAGCGGCGCCTTGGGCCGCAGCCGCGACTCGCGCCGCCGCAGCACGAGCTCCTCGAGCAGCATCGCCAGATCGTCGTCGACGGGATCGTGGAAGTAGTTGTCATGCAGCCACGATGACGACGGATGCCGCAGCCGGCGCGCGATCACATCCTCCTCGGTGCCGAAGAGTCCGCTGCCCCGGAAGACCGGGTTGATGAGCTCGTCCGCGACGCCGAAGACATCGAGGGCGATCACCGGGATGCCGCGCGCCACCGCCTCGATCGCTGCGGTCGAACTGACCGTCACGAGTCCCTGGGCGTTGTCGAGCGCCTTCGCCATGGGGCCGGTGGAGGTGACCAGATTGGGAGGAAGCGAACCGAGCGACGCGAGCAGGTCGGGCAGGGCGTCCGCTTCGTCATGCGTCTGGTGCTCCCCACTCGCGGCGCGGAGCTTCACGACCACCCGGCGCGACGGATCGGCCTCCGCGGCACGCACGAGCAGTCGGGCGACCCGGAGGCGATCCTCGCGCTCGCGCGGGACGATCGCCTGCGCCGCGAACACGAGATCGGTCGCGTGCGGGCCGGGCGAGGCATCCGGTCGCATGTCGGCGAACGGAAGACGCGTGAGCGCGAACCTCTGCACTTCGCCGCGCAGTCGCGCAAGGGCCGCGAACTCCCGCACCTCGCGGCGGGAATGCAGCACGAACAGGTCGCACTGCGCTCGGTAGACGAGGGCCTTCTTCGTCGCCGGGATCGAGATGCCGGGCAGGCCCGACACGATCACCGGGCGCGGCGAGAGACCCGCGACGAGCCGGGCGAGCACCCGCACGAGCGGTCCCCGTGCGGCGAGGAGGACGACGTCCGGACGCAGTGCCGCGAGCCGGTCGGCCAGCGCCTCGTACCCGATGCGCGAGACGCGCCCGAGCGCACTGCCCGCGACGGCCGCTCGCTCCTGCGACGGGCTCACGACGACGGGGGTCTCCAATACGAGGAGCTCCGCATCCCATCCACCGCCGAGCCTGCCCAGCAGGGCGGCGGCCCACTTGACGTACGAGTCGGTGTCGGCGATCGCGACGATCCGCGGCCCCACGTCGGACGGCCTCACACCGTGACGCGACGCAGCTTCGCCATCGGCGCGTACTCCCCGGGGAACACGCGCTTCACGCCGTCGCCGAGGGCCGCTTCGATGACGCGGATGTCGCGGATGAGGTGCTGCAGACCGGCCGGCTCGAGCGACGCCGCGTGGTCCGAGCCCCACATCGTGCGGTCCAGGGTGATGTGACGCTCCACCGCGACGGCTCCGAGAGCCACGGCGGCCAGCGAGATCTGCAGACCGCGCTCGTGGCCCGAATACCCGATGGCCACGCCGGGGTACCGATCGCGGAGCGCCGGGATGACGCGAAGATTCGCCTCCTCGGGCTCCATGGGATAGGTCGAGGTCGCGTGCATGAGCACCAGCCGGTCGGTGCCGAGCACGTCGATCGCTCGGTCGATCTGCTCGATGGTCGACATTCCGGTCGACAGGATGATCGGCTTACCCGTGTCGCGGAGCGCCTGGAGCAGCTCGATGTCGGTCAGCGACGCGGAGGCGACCTTGTGCGCGACCGCGCCGAGGTCTTCGAGGAAGGCGACGCTCGGCACGTCCCACGGCGACGCGAACCACTCCAGTCCCCGGAGCAGCGCGTGGTCCGAGATCTCGATGTACTCGTCGCGGCCGAACTCGACCCGGCGTCGGTAGTCGAGGTAGGTCATCGTGCCCCAGGGCGTCTCACGAGGGACGTCCCGCATGTGCTCCGGGGTCGCGATCTCGGGCGTGCGCTTCTGGAACTTCACGGCGTCGGCGCCGGCATCCGCGGCGACGTCGATGAGCTGCTTGGCGAGCTCCACGTCGCCGTTGTGGTTCAGGCCGATCTCGGCGATGACATAGGCGGGGCGTCCGCCTCCGATGACGCGGGTTCCGATGGTGACGGTCACCGTGCGCTCCTCTGGTCGGGGGTCTGTGGGTGTTGCGTGGTCGTTGTGGTGTCGCCGCTGTTGGTCTGGGTCGCGCGCGCGGCGAGCACTCGGTCGGCGAGGGCCCGTACCGCTCCGGCGCCGCCCGGCCTGTCCAGGACGACGCGGGCGGCGGCGAGCACGAGAGGGTGCGCGTCCGGGACGGCGACGGGCCAGCCGACGAGCTCGAGACAGGCGAGGTCGTTGACGTCGTTGCCGAGGTACGCCACACGTGCCAGCGGGATGCCCGCGGCATCCGCCCATGCGATGAGGGCCGAAGCCTTGTCGTCGACGCCCTGCAGCACCTCGACGCGCAGCTTGCGCGCTCGGGCGCCGACAACGGGATTCGTCTCGGTCGAAAGGATCAGGAACGGGATGCCGCGCCCTCGCAGCAGAGCGACGCCCATGCCGTCCGACCTGCTGACCCGCACGAACTCGTGGCCGTCTTCGTCGACGTAGACCGAGTCATCGGTGTGGACGCCGTCGAAGTCCGTCACGACGGCGTCGACGTCGAGCGCCTCGGGCAGGTCGACGAGGTGCGCCAGCGCGCGGGCGCGCTCGAGCTCGGCAGCCGTGTCGATCTCTAGCGCCGTGTGCTCGGGCACGTCGATGATGCCGATGCGCCCGAAGAAGCGGTGACCTGCCGCACGGAAGGCGGCGGCGCCGAAGATGTAGAAGGCACCGGTCTCGAGGTGATGGGGCCGGCGGTCCTGCCGCCGCGGGCGGTGGGAGGCGTCATGCCCGACCGCGACCGCGTGGGAATCGGCATCCCGGCTCCACGTGAAGCCGTATGTCTCGGTGGCGGAGAACGCGCTGTCGAAGCGGCCTTCGCGCACCCCGCGCACCGCCGCGGCAAGCGCCGACGAGTCGATGAAGGGCGACGTCGCCTGCAGGAACGCGACCAGGCCGACGTCGATGCCGCGCCCCGCGAGGTCGTCCAGTGCGTGCAGCAGAGCACTCTCAGAGGTCGCCGTGTCGCCGGAGATCGCTGCGGGACGCTCGACGACGTCGGCTCCCCATTCCCGCGCGACCGCTGCGATCTCACGGTCGTCGGTCGTCACGACGATCCGGTCGACGGCTCCGCTGCGGCGAGCAGCCGCGATCGCGCGGGCGACGAGCGGCACGCCGCCGACCCGGCGAAGGTTCTTGTGCGGCACGCCCTTCGATCCCCCGCGCGCGGGGATGATCGCCACGACCTCGCTCATGAGGCGACTCCCCGTGTTCGCGTGCGGGCCGCCTTCGTGCGAATGACCGATCCGGTGCCTTCCAGCACGAGCGGCAGGGTGGTCGCGGTGCTCGAGGGCAGCGTGAAGATCTCGAGCGGCCCGTGCGCGCCTGCGAGCGCGAGCTCGGCCGGCAGTCGCGCGGGCGAGATCGTGACGTTCGGGATGCCGCGCACCGCCTCGAGCTGCCCCGGCGTCTCGCGGCGATGCGGCAGGTAGGTGGCAGGCCCGCCCGCTGCGACCGCGGTGACCCAGGCGAGGAATGCCGCGAGCTCCATGCGCCCGTCAACGGGTCGCGCGCTTCCCATGATGACGCGGGGGCCGATCTCCGTCGGCGGCGCGGTCGCCCGCGTCCAGGGGAAGCTGTGCGGCTCGACCTCGATCCCGTACTCGGTGAGCCGCTCGCGCTCGGGGATGCCGAACGCGGTGAAGAAGGTGACACGTCCGTGGCGGGCACGGCGGTGGATCCGTTCGAGGGCGAGCGGGGCGAGGAGGGTGGTGAGTCGTCCCTCGTGAACGCCTGGGCGCGCGTAGGGGCCCGATCCGGCGAGCGCCGCCGCGAACGCCAGCGTGTTCGCGCCGTCGTCGAGGAAGGTCAGCGACTTCGGCCGCAGGACGCTCACGGCCATCCGGAACTGTCCCGAGAGCCCGTCGCCGACGAGCCAGTGGTCATGTTTCGAGAGCAGCGTGAACGGGATGCCGAGATAAGGCTCGCACTCGCCGAACCGCGCTCCGCGGGCGATGAGCTCGTCTGCGGTCTCGCCCATCTGGGCGGTGAGGCGTCCCGCCACCGGAACGGTGCGCTCGTGTGCGGACGCCCACTCGGCGGCGCCCACGAGCTGGAGCGGAGACTCCACCCACGCCAGGACTGCGTCGCGACTCATGTTCCTCCCGGCGGCGCATTCGGCCGCAGGCTCCCACGGTCCTGGCCGGGGATGGACGGCTGCCCTACGTGCGAGGTCGTGCAGACGACGCACTGGTGAACGTTGGCCTCCTCCCCGGGAGCCCGCTGTGGATAAGCGCGGCGGCCGGACCGCGGGTTGCGATTACGGTTGTCGCGTGTTCTCTCGCCTTGCTCCGGCCGCGCTCGTTCTCGCGCTGGTGACTGGAGTGGTGACCGGATGCTTCGCCCAGCCCGAGCCCGAGCCCGAGCCCGGGCCCACTTCGCTGTTCACGAGTGAGGACGAGGCGTTCGCCGCCGCGGAGGAGACGTATCGCCAGTACGTCGACGCGCTGAACCAGGTCGATCTGAGCGATCCCGAGACGTTCGAGGACGTGTATGCCTGGACGACCGGGGAGGCGAATGCGGGCGCTCGCGAGTCGTTCAGCCAGATGCATGCGGACGGCTGGGTGGTCGCAGGTCCGACGGCTATCCAACTCATGGAGCCACATTCGGGGGACTCGTCCAACGTGATCCATCTCGCCACATGCCTCGACGTGTCCGGAGTGACTCTGGTGGATGCAGATGGCGAATCTGTGGTCGCCCCCGATCGGCGCGACGTTCAAGCCATGGCCGTAGTACTTACCTCCGTTCCCGATTCGCCGACTGGTCTCCTCATCTCGGATATCGATGGACGAGAAGGTGCGCCCGAGTGCAGCGCCTAATCCCGATTGGCATTGCATTGGGGCTGGCTCTCGCAGTCGGGACCCCAATTGCCGCGTTGGCGGACAAATGTGATTCCGCGGGCTGGTCAGGCAACTGCAACGTGTCCAACAACGGCTCGCAAGTCGACGTCGGCGCCTCCATGACGATCCCAGGCACGCACGATCACGCCCAAGACACCGGGACCGCTCCCCGCGCAGACCGCCCGCGAACCGACGCGATACCGGCGCCCGTGCCGACGGCGGAGTGCGACGCCCCGCCCTTCTGCCGCGGCAACTACGAGGTCGCGATGCCCCCGGAGGTCACCCTCGCCGATCTCGCCTCCTTCCGGCCGGCGGCCCCGACCCTCAGCGGCCAGCCTCAGGGATTCGGGGTCGTGGGCATGCCCGCCAACGTGGTGGCAGCGGCATCCGAGCAGCAGATCGCCGGCACGATCCTCGGGTGGGCCGTCACCGTGCGTTTCGTGCCGGCGGCCTATGTCTTCGACTACGGCGACGGCACGACGTCGCGCACCCGCACGGGCGGCTCGAGCTGGGAGCAGCTCGGCCAGGCGCAGTTCACCCCCACATCGACGAGTCATACCTACCGTGCGCGGGGCGCCTACCCCGTGAGCGTCACGGTGCAGTACATCCCCTCGGTCGACTTCGGCGGAGGGTGGCGCACCGTTCCCGGCGTCGTCTCGGCCTCCGCGACCGGGTACGAGGTCCGGGTCGTCGAAGTGCGCACGGCGCTCGTCGACCGCACCTGCACGGAAGACCTGTCCGGTCCCGGCTGCTGACGTCGCGGGTCTGCCCGGTGCTTCCTCGGACCACCGCTCTGCCACGCCTCGTCGTTCCCCCGTGACAGGATGACTCCCGTGACCGACCGCCTCATGCTGCTCGACTCGGCATCCCTCTACTTCCGCGCCTTCTACGGCGTGCCCGACACGGTACGGGCGCCGGACGGGACCCCGGTCAACGCCGTCCGCGGATTCCTCGACATCATCACGAAGCTGGTGACGCTCTACCGACCGACGCACCTCGTCGCCTGCTGGGACGACGACTGGCGGCCGCAGTGGCGCGTCGACCTCATCCCGTCGTACAAGACCCACCGAGTCGCCGAAGTGATCGAGGTCGGCCCCGACGTCGAGGTGATCCCCGACCCGCTCGAGATCCAGGTTCCTCTCATCCGCGAGGCGCTCGAGAAGGTGGGCATCACGATCGTCGGCGCAGCCGAGCATGAGGCGGACGATGTCATCGGAACGCTGGCGACGACCGCCACCGTCCCGGTCGACATCGTCACCGGCGACCGRGATCTCTTCCAGCTCGTCGACGACTCCCGTGAGGTGCGCGTGATCTACACGGCCCGCGGCATGAGCAATCTCGACCTCGTCACCGATGACTTCGTGATCACCAAGTACGGCGTCCGGCCCGATCAGTACGCGGCCTTCGCAACGCTTCGCGGCGACTCCTCAGACGGACTCCCCGGCGTCGCCGGGATCGGCGAGAAATCCGCTGCCACGCTGCTCACCGCCCATGGCGACCTCGACCGCATCATCGCGGCTGCCGAGGCACGCGAGGGCATGACGGCGGGCGTCGCCGCGAAGATCACCGCGGCACTCCCCTATCTCGAGGTCGCGCCGACCGTCGTCGCCGTCGTCAAGGATCTCGACCTCCCCGCCGTCGACTCTCGGCTGCGCCCGCTCGACGACGCTGCGAGACAGGATGCCGCGGCCTTCGCCGAGCGCTGGGCACTCGGCACCGCGATGACTCGGATCGTGGACGTGCTCGACACCGTCGATCCCGCCTGAGCAGCACACGACAACTGACCCGCGAACGACCGCCGGGGCAGGACAGCCCGCTCGCCGGGCGCCGGCATACTCCCCGGGGAGTACGACCCGCCACTCCCCCCGAGCGACGACCGCCGAACCCGCCGGGCGTAGCATCGAGGCCATGCCGGCTGCCGCAGGGGACGACGACTGGCCGCGCTTCCGACCGCCGCCTGGCGTGACGCTCTGGGCGCCGGTCGTGATCTCGCTTCTCGCCCAGGTGCCGGCGACGATCGCGATCTCGGTGGGGCAGCACATCCCGGCATCGTCCGCGTCGATCAGCATCGCACTCGCGGTCGCTACGGCGCTCTCGCTCCTGGGCGCCCGCCGGTGGCCGGGGCCGACCGTCGCGGTCGTCACCGCCCTGACCGCGATCGACCTCTTCGTCCCACCCGACGCCGGCCCCACGTTCGTCGCGCTGGCCTTCGCCATCATCGGCGCGGTCGTGCGCGGTGCGCGCGTGTGGGCCCTCGCCTCCGTCGGCGTGGGTTGGCTCGTCGCCGTGTCGGCGAGCGGACTGCTCGGCCCCGGGTGGCACCCGTTCCGCGTCGCACTCTCGACGCTCGCCCTCGCGCTGTTCTTCATGCTCGGAGAAGGCATCCGCGGCAGGCTCCGTCACGGCGCCGAGCGACGCGCGCAGCTTCTCGAGCGCCGGCGCACGCTCGAGCAGGACGAGCGCACCCGCATCGCGCGGGAGCTGCACGATGTTCTCGCCCACTCCCTCAGCCAGATCTCCGTCCAGTCCGGCATGGGGCTGCACCTCTTCGACCGCGAGCCGGAGCGCGCTCGTGAAGCCCTCGCCAACATCCGGGGCCTCAGCGCGACCGGTCTCGACGAGGTGCGGGGCGTCCTCTCCTTCCTCCGCGGCGATGACCAGGGCGCGACGCAGACTGCTCCGCTCACACCGCAGCCGCAGCTCTCCGACCTCCCCCGTCTCGCCGCTCAGCGCAGCGGACTCGGGCTCGTTGTGACGATCGAAGATCGGCTCGGCGCCGAGGCGCCTTCCGGAGCCGTGCAGACCACGGCCTACCGGATCGTCCAGGAGGCCCTGACCAACGTGGTCCGCCACTCCGCCGCCTCGACCGCGATCGTGACCCTCGAGCGGGCCGGCGACGAGCTGGTGGTCCAGGTGATCGACGACGGTACGGGACCGGATGCCGACACGCTCGAGGGAGGCGGCATCCGGGGCATGCGCGAACGGGCAGCGCTCCTGGACGGATCCGTACGCGTCCAGGCAGGCCGGCGCGAGGGGACCGTCGTCACCGCAAAGCTTCCGTGGGAGGGCCCGGCATGATCCGCGTCGCGATCGCCGACGACCATCACCTGGTGCGCGCCGGATTCCGCGCCCTCCTCGAGTCGGAACCCGACATCGAGGTGGTCGCCGAGGCGTCCGGTGGCCACGAGCTCCTGCGCGCGATCCGCGCGCAGCCGGTGGACGTCGCCCTGCTCGACATCCGGATGCCGGACGGAGACGGACTCTGGACCACCGAGCAGATCGCAGTCGACCCGGCCCTCGCCGGCGTGCGTGTGGTCATCGTCACCACTTTCGAGCTCGATGAGTACGTCGCTCGCGCGATCAGGGCCGGCGCGAGCGGGTTCCTCGTCAAGGACACCGAGCCGGTCGATCTGATCCGGGCCGTCCGCGTGGTGGCAGCCGGCGACGCGCTCCTCTCCCCGGGTGTGACCCGACGGCTCCTCGAAAGAGCGGCGGAAGGACTGCGCGATGCTCCGCCGTCCACCCTCGCCTCCCTCACCGAGCGCGAGACGGAGATCGTCGCGCTCGTCGGACGGGGACTCACGAACGAGGAGATCGCTGCCCGGCTGTTCATCTCGCCGCTGACGGCGAAGACGCACGTCTCGCGCGCCATGCAGAAGCTGCACGCCCGCGATCGGGTGCAGCTCGTCGTCCTCGCGTACGAGCACGGCCTGGTCCGCGCCGGCTGGCAGACCGATTGAGGTACTCCCCGCGGAGCAGTCGAGGTCACTCCCGGGGTCGGATTCGCCGAGTGACCGTCGGGACTTGACTCGGATCACCGGCATCCCGCCGCCCGTTCGAGAGGTCTCCCATGTCCGCATCACTCGCCGCCGCCACGGTGGCCACCCACTTCGCCGGCCCCTGGGCCTTCGGCTGGTGGTTCCTGCTCATCCCCTTCTTCTGGATCCTCGTGTTCGTCCTGATCTTCGGGTTCTTCGGCCGGCGCTGGCGTCGGTCAGCCGCAGAGAACGGGTACGGCCCCCACGGACGGCTGAACCCATCCCGGCAGGCAGAGGCGACGCTCGCCGAGCGCTACGCTCAGGGCGACATCGACGAGGTCGAGTACCGCGCTCGTCTCGAGGTGCTGCGCGCGAACGCCGTGGACTGACGCGGGCGAGGGCCTGGCTCTGCGGTCAGGCCCTCACGCCGTCACCCGTCGGTTCTATGGACGGCCCTCTTCGGGGAGCCCCGCGGCGATCGTCGTGCGGGCCCACGCGTAGTGATTGCCTCCGCATTCCAGGCAGAACTCGCCGAGCTTCGATCCCCGAGTCCAGGAGTACGTCCGGCCGTCGAACAGCTCCTCGTCGGAGTGCGCCGCGATGAGCCTCTGCAGGCCGTCGTGCGAACCATCCAGTCGGCGCTCGACCTCGTCGAGCGCCGCATCCTGCCATCGATCGCGCAGCACGACGTTGAGGGCGTCGAGCTGACGCCACGTGTAGCCATCGGCGGGGAGCGCCGGTGAGCCGCCGATCATGCCGTCCTCGTACCAGCCCTCGAGCAGCAGCTGCCAGGCGAGCAGGTGTGCGAGGACATCGCGGACGCAGCGGTCGCGCGACTCGCCCGCGAAGGGATCGTCGATCCGGCCGTCGGCTCGCAGTCGTGCGACAGCCGACTTCAGCTGCGCGTATTCCTCGGCGTTCCGCCTGCTCAGGGCATCGCGCTGCTCCGTCGCCATCTCCGCCTGCCCTTCTGCCCGCGCGGACCTCTCCGGCGCTCGGCCACCGGGTCCCCGGTCATCACGATAACGCCCGTCCGCCGGTCGCGGGAGATCGCATCCGGGTCAGCGCTCGCGCCGCGTCCACTCCCGAAGCCGCTCGAGCGACCAGGTCGTGACGATGCGCTCCGGAGGCACACCGAGGCGCTCGGCCCGCTCCGCGCCGTGATCGATCAGCGACAGCTGACCGGGCGCGTGCGCGTCCGAATCGATGGAGAAGAGGCAGCCCAGCTGCAGCGCGAGCTGGAGGAGGTCGTCGGGAGGATCCTGTCGCTCGGGTCGCGAGTTGATCTCGACCGCGACGCCCGTCGCGGCGCACGCCTCGAACACGGCCTGCGCGTCGAATGTCGATTGCGGTCGCGTGCCCCGCGATCCCTCGACCAGGCGCCCGGTGACGTGTCCGAGCACGTCCACCCGGCGATTGGAGACGGCTTCGACCAGTCTGCGCGTCATCGGCGCTCGCTCCATCCGCAGCTTCGAGTGCGCTGAGGCGACGACGATGTCGAGCTCGTCGAGGAGGTCCGGCTCCTGGTCGAGTGCCCCGTCGTCGAGGATGTCCACCTCGATCCCCCAGAGAAGTGTGAACCCGGGGGCGCTCTCGGCCGCCACGAGGTCGCGCTGGGCACGCAGCCGCTCAGGCGACAGCCCGTTGGCCACTCGCAGCCTCGGCGAGTGGTCGGTGAGGGCGAGGTACTCGTGGCCCAGAGCGCGGCCCGCGGCTGCCATCAGCGAGATCGAGGTGAGTCCGTCCGACCAGTCGCTGTGACTGTGGAGATCGCCGCGCAGGGCAGGCCGAAGCGTCGATGCCACCTCGACTCCCGCGCGCTGCCGGAGGTCGGCCAGATACGGCGGGATGCTGCCGGCCAGCGCCTCCTGGATGACGGCGAAGGTCGAATCGCCGATGCCCTTGCGGCGGCGGAGGGATGCGGCATCTCGCAGCTGCTCGTCGCTCAGGCCCGCGATCGCGTCCGCCGCTGCGCGGAACGCCTTGGACTTGTAGCGGGATGAGCGCTCGCGCTCGAGAAGCGTCGCGATCTCGACGAGCGCGTCGTGCGGATGGATGACGAACGGCGCGGCTCCCGAGGGGTCTCCCCCGGGATCCGCGCCGTCACGCGATGTCAAGCGACGGCGGACCTTCTGACGACCACCGGCGTGTTCGCGAGGCGGTGGATGGCCCACCCGAAGGCGATCAGCACGACGCCGACACCCGCGGCGAAGAGCGAGACGCCGTAGGCGACGACCGACGTGAACAGCGACGCACGCAGGAACGAGGCCTGCATGACGGTCGCCCGAACCGGGTCGTCCTGGTCGAGCTCGGCGTAGGTCTTGCCGCCCGAGGCCTCGAGCGCGTGGTGGTTGATGATGTCGGCCTGGACGTACGCGGTGAGGGGTCCGGTGACCTGCTGGCMTTGGAAGGCCGCAGCGTCATCGGGGATCGTGATGTTCTCCGCCGTGAGCTGGTTCGTCACCAGGATCCAGGCGACGATCCCCACGATGATGAACAGGGCGCCCACGACGATGCCGAAGATGCCGGCGGCTTTGACGAGCCCCAGCTTCTTGGTGGGCGTCTCGATGGTGTCGGCGGTGGATGTCTCGTCGGTCATGCTGGGCTCCTCTGCAGGTGGCGAGTGCAGTGCTATTGGTCCACACGCTAGCGAGGGCAGGCGATCGGGCGAAAGACCCCACGCCGAAGGTTTCCAGCCCGTTCAGGCGGAGAACGACCGGGTGACCTCGACCCACTCGTCGAGCTTGGCGGCGGCGCGGCCGTCGTCGATGGCGGCAGCCGCGTCGTCGCGCGCCTCGGCGAGGCGCTCGAGGATCGGGCGCTGGACCTGCGCGGCATCCCGGAAAAGCCGGTACGAGACGATGCCGGCGGCCGCATTCAGCAGCACGATGTCGCGCACCGCCCCCTGGTCGCCGGCGAGGACGCGACGCACCACCGCAGCATTGTGCGCGGGATCGCCGCCGAGCAGATCGTCGATCTCCGCGAGCGGGATGCCGAGGTCCCGCGGGTCCAGATCGTGCTCGTGGATGTCGCCTCGGCTGACCTCCCACAGGCGGCTGTGCCCGGTCGTGGTCAGTTCGTCCAGTCCATCGTCACCGCGGAAGACGAGCGCCGTCGCGCCACGGGTCTGGAAGACGCCCGTGATGAGGGGCACGCGATCGAGGTGCGCGACACCCACGGCGTTCGCCTCGGCGCGGGCCGGGTTGCACAGCGGGCCGAGGAAGTTGAACACGGTCGGCACGCCGAGCTCGGACCGGGTGGGCCCGGCATGGCGGAAGCCAGGGTGGAAGGCGGCCGCGAAGGCGAAGGTGATGCCCGCGCGGTCGAGCACCTCGGCGACCGCATCCGGAGTGAGGGTGAGGTCGATGCCGAGCGAGCTGAGCACGTCGCTGGCGCCCGAGGCCGAGCTGGCCGCCCTGTTCCCGTGCTTGACGACGGGGATTCCGTATGCCGCGGCCACGATCGCCGACATCGTCGAGATGTTCACCGTGCCGAACCGGTCGCCCCCGGTGCCGACGATGTCGAGGACCGCCGCGTCGACCGCGAGGGGCAGCGCGGCCTCGAGGATGGCATCGCGGAAGCCGACGATCTCGTCGACCGTCTCGCCCTTCGCGCGGAGGGCGATCAGGAAGCCGCCCAGCTGCGACGGCGTCGCCTCTCCCGCCATGATCCGGCGCATCGCCCAGGTGGATTCCGACACGCTCAGATCGCGGTCATCCAGGAGGGATGTGAGGATCCCGGGCCAGTTGTAGAGCTCCGCCATAACGCAGAAGCCTAGCCCGGCGCCGGGGCCGCCCCGGGGGCGCGCAGTCCCGCCATCCCGCCGCTCCAATCTCAGGCCGTACTCACAGCGCGCTTTTAGGGAGGCCCAAGCTTCGATCGACGCGATTGATCCCCATCCTTGCGAATCTCACGCCCCGAAGTCAGCCATAATGGACAGCGTGACGACCACGCCAGCGACCTACTCTCAGGCCATGCGGTCCGTCAAGCGGCCGGATCCGGTCGCCGTCGGAACCATCGTGTGGCTCGGCAGTGAGGTGATGTTCTTCGCGGGCCTGTTCGCGATCTACTTCACCCTGCGGAGCACTTCCCCCGAACTGTGGGCGGAGCGCACCCAGCTGCTGAACATCCCCTATGCGACGGTGAACACGATCATCCTCGTGCTCTCCTCGGTGACCTGCCAGATGGGCGTGTTCGCCGCTGAGCGCTTCCAGCCGTACCGCAAGGGCAGCATCTGGAATTTCCGGGGCTGGGGCATGGTCGAGTGGTTCTACCTCACATTCTTCATGGGCGCGGTCTTCGTCTCCGGTCAGGTGTGGGAGTACTCCCAGCTGGTCGCCGAGGGGATGCCGATCTCCTCGGATTCCTACGCGTCGGCGTTCTACCTCACGACGGGCTTCCACGCTCTGCACGTGACCGGTGGTCTGCTCGCCTTCCTCCTGGTGATCGGCCGCGCGTACGCCGTCAAGAACTTCGGACGCAAGGAGATGACGACCTCGATCGTCGTCTCGTACTACTGGCACTTCGTCGATGTCGTGTGGATCGCACTGTTCCTCGTCATCTACTTCCTGAAATAGGAGCGGAATCCCCGACATGGCACGAGAGACCAAGCCCCGCGCCCACGGACGCCGAAGCCCGTGGGCTGCCGCAGCCCTCATCGGCATCGGCCTGCTTCTCACCGGAGGCGCCTACGCGGGCGCCTCTGCCGCAATGGCGGCAACCGGCGAGACCCAGGTGAAGTCCGCGCTCACCGCCGAGGATGGCAAGAAGCTCTTCCAGGCGAACTGCGCCACCTGCCACGGCATGAACCTGCAGGGCACCGAGGCAGGCCCGTCCCTCTACGGAGTGGGCGAGCTCGCCGTCGAGTTCCAGGTCTCGACGGGTCGCATGCCGCTTCAGGCTCAGGCTCCGCAGGCTCCGCAGAAGCCGGTGCAGTTCACCGAGGACCAGATCCGGGCGATCGCCTCCTACGTTCAGGACGTCGCCCCGGGACCCAGCTATCCGTCTGACGAGACCCTGGACGGCGAAGGCGACGTGGCACGCGGTGCGGAGCTCTTCCGCATCAACTGCGCCATGTGCCACAACGTGGCAGGCGCAGGCGGTGCCCTCACCGAGGGCAAGTACGCACCCGCCCTCGACAAGACGAGCGCGCTGCACATGTACGCCGCCATGGTCACGGGGCCCCAGAACATGCCCGTCTTCAGCAACATGAACCTGACGACCGAAGACAAGCGCGACATCATCTCGGCACTGCTCTTCCAGCAGGAGGCCGTCTCGCCGGGTGGCTTCACCCTCGGCTCGCTCGGCCCGGTCTCGGAGGGCCTGTTCATCTGGATCTTCGGAATCGGCACGCTGATCGCGATCACCGTGTGGATCACAGCGAAGTCCAACTGACCCGATACTGACCAGAAGCATCAAGAGGAGCAGCATGGCACACGAGGAAGACCCGCTCGAGCACGAGAGGGCTTCGTGGAAGCCCTCCGCCGGGCTCGCAGTCGCGGTCCCCGACAGGGTGCAGACCCCGGAGCTTCCGCCGCATCGCGAGCGGATGACCGACAAGGACCCCGACGCCATGAAGCGCGCGGTCCGCACGACCTACACGCTCTTCTACCTGTCCGTCGCGGCCAGCATCTGGGCGATCGCGGCCTACATGCTGTTCCCGATCGAAGACGGCTCGCTCGTCTCGATCCGCGACAACAACCTCTTCATCGGCCTCGGCATCGCCCTGGCGCTCCTCGCCATCGGCCTGGGAGCGATCCACTGGTCGAAGGCGATCATGTCCGACAAGGAGTTCATCGAGCCGCGGCATGCCACGCGCGGCCGCGACTCCACCCGCACCGCCGCCATCCAGGCCTTCGAGGCGGCGAACGAGGAGTCCGGCTTCGGACGACGGACCATGATCCGCAACTCGATGATCGCCGCGGTCGCAGCATCCATCCTTCCGGGGCTCACGCTCTTCCGCGGACTCGCGCCGCAGGACGAGGACCCTGTCGAACTCCTCAGCCACACCATGTGGAAGGAGGGGACGCGCCTCGCCCGCGACCCTGAAGGCACTCCCATCCGTGCGGCGGAGGTCACCCTCGGGTCGGCGTTCCACGTCATCCCCGAAGACCTCGCGTCCCTCGGGCACTCCGAGGGCTACCTCGAGCAGAAGGCCAAGGCCATCGTCCTGCTCATGCGCCTCCTTCCCGAAGACCTTCCTCCTGAGCACAACAAGCTCGAGTGGACGTACGACGGGATCGTCGCCTACTCCAAGGTCTGCACGCACGTCGGCTGCCCCGTGGCCCTCTACGAGCAGCAGACCCACCACCTGCTCTGCCCCTGCCACCAGTCGCAGTTCGACGTGTCACGCAGTGCTGCGGTCATCTTCGGCCCGGCGGCCCGCCCGCTGCCGCAGCTGCCGATCGCCGTCGACGACGAGGGATACCTGGTCGCGCAGAGCGACTTCACCGAACCCGTCGGCCCGAGCTTCTGGGAGCGCCATTGAGTACCACGACTCACCCCACTGAGAACGTGACGCTCGAGCCTGCCGTCACGGACGCACCTGTGTCGACCCGTGACAAGCCGCTCGGCGGACGCTTCATCGGAGCGACGGCGAACTACATCGACGAGCGCACGAGCCTCTCCGGCTTCGTCAAGGAGCTCGGACGCAAGATCTTCCCAGACCACTGGTCCTTCATGCTCGGCGAGATCGCGCTGTGGGCGTTCGTCGTCGTCCTCCTCTCGGGCACGTTCCTGACGTTCTTCTTCCAGGCATCCATGGTGCCGACGCACTACACGGGCGCGTACCTGCCCATGCGGGGCGTCGAGATGTCGGCCGCGCTGGACTCGACCCTGCGGCTGTCGTTCGACATCCGCGGCGGCCTGCTGGTGCGGCAGATCCACCACTGGGCTGCGCTCGTGTTCGTGGCGGGCATCGGCGTCCACATGCTGCGCATCTTCTTCACCGGCGCCTTCCGCAAGCCGCGCGAGCTCAACTGGGTGATCGGCTTCATCCTGTTCATCCTGGCGATGGGCGAAGGCTTCACCGGCTACTCACTGCCCGACGACCTGCTCTCGGGCAACGGCCTGCGCATCATCGACGGAATGGTGAAGGGCATCCCCCTCATCGGCACGTGGACGTCGTTCCTGCTCTTCGGCGGCGAGTTCCCGGGCGATCAGATCGTCGGTCGCCTCTACACGCTCCACATCCTGCTGCTGCCGGCGATCCTCGTCGGACTGCTCGTGCTGCACCTCATGCTGATGGTGATCAACAAGCACACGCAGTTCGCGGGCCCCGCTCGCACGAACAGCAACGTGGTGGGCTACCCGATGATGCCGATCTACATGACGAAGATGGGCGGGTTCCTCTTCCTGACCTTCGGCGTCATCGTGCTGATCGCCTCGCTGTTCACGATCAACCCGATCTGGAACTACGGGCCGTACGACCCCTCCCCCGTGTCGGCCGGCACCCAGCCTGACTGGTACATCGGCTTCGCCGACGGGATGCTGCGCCTCATCCCGCCGGGCTGGGAGATCGTCTTCCTCAACCACACGTGGTCGTTCAACATCCTGGTCCCGCTCGGCGTGATCGGCCTGTTCATCGTCCTGGTGCTGATCTACCCGTTCATCGAGGCGTGGGTCACGGGCGACAAGCGCGAGCACCACATCGCACAGCGTCCTCGGAACGCCGCGACGCGCACCGCGATCGGTGCAGCCGGCGTCACGATGTACGCGGTCATGTGGGCCGCAGCGTCGTCCGACATCATCGCGACGCACTTCAAGCTGACGATGGAAGGCGTGATCCACACGCTCCAGGCGCTGCTGATCCTCGGGCCGATCCTCGCCTACTTCGTGGCCAAGCGGATGTGCCTCGCCCTTCAGAAGAAGGACCGCGAGATCCTCCTCCACGGCTACGAGTCGGGACGCATCGTTCGGCTCCCCGGCGGCGAGTACATCGAGGTCCACCAGCCCGTCGACGAGTTCGACCGCTGGAAGCTCGTCGAGTACGACGCGTATGAGCCCCTCGTCGTGCGGCCGAACTCGCGTGGGCGTATCCCGTGGCACGAGAACCTGCGCGCTTCCATCTCCCGCTGGTTCTTCGAGGACCGTCTCACTCCGGTGACCCAGGCGGAACTCGACGAGGCGAGTGCACACCAGCACCACACGCTGGATCACATCGCCGATGAAGAGCACGCCGAGATCCAGGGAGCCCACGAGCGCGCCGGCGTTCCGGACGCCCCGCACATCCCGATCGACGACGGACGGCACGGTGAGACGGCGAACCGCCCCTCGAACGTGATCATCCCCGATGGCGACGGTTCCCAACCCGGCCGCCCGGCGAAGGACACGAAGTAGCCCTCACCGGAGCAGTCACTGCCAGGATGCCCTCGCGCCGCCCTTCACCGGGTGCTGCGGGGGCATCCTTCGTCTGTGCCTCGGCATACGGGATCGGCAGGAATGCGCCGCTCTGTGGCCCTCAGCGGTGCTGACGTCCGGCGGCAGCGGGCCTAGCGTGGAGGTATGACAGATGCGCTCGAGTACTTCTCCGCCAAGCTCCGCCACGAGACCGACGCGTCGGACGTGTACGCCGCTCAGAAGGCCGGCGAAGGCGTGATCGTCGTCGACGTGCGCGGCGACGATGCCTGGGCGCAGGGGCACATCACAGGCGCCGTGCACATGCCCTACCGCGAGATCGCGGAGCGTGCCGCGGCCGAGCTCGATCCCGCTGTGCCTGTCGTGGTCTATTGCTGGAGTCCCGGGTGCAACGCCGGGGCGAAGGGCGCAGTCGAGTTCGCGAAGCTCGGCTACTCGGTCCGCGAGATGATCGGCGGGTACGAGTACTGGGTCCGCGAGGGCCAGCCGACCGAGAACGACGAGGGCCCTCTCCCCCGGGTCTTCGATGCGCAGGTCATGGTCGTGCGCGTACCGGCGGACCGGTAGGCCCCACGGTCCAGCAGGCCCCAGCGGTCGTCAGTGAATCGTCTCGCCTCGTTTCAGCATCTCGACGTACTGTGCAACGCGAGCGGCGCGTGAAGCCGGGCGCTTGAGGTTGGCGACGCGGAACGCCATCGCGAACCGGTTCTGCGCAGTCTGCGCCGCGAACGCCTCGGCGATGGCGGGGTCGGCGTTCAGCGCTTCCTGCAGCTCGACCGGGATCTCTCCGTCGCTTTGCCGATAGGCGCTGTCCCATCGCCCGTCGGCCTTCGCACGGTCGATCTCCTGCTGTCCTCGGGGCCGCATGCGACCTTCCTCGATCAGTCGCGCGACGTGGCCGATGTTGACCTTCGACCAGATGCTCCGCGCCCGCCGGGGCGTGAAGGTCTGGAGGAAGTAGTCGGCATCGAGGGCTTGCGACTGCCCGTCGATCCAGCCGAAGCACAGTGCCGCATCGAGCGCCTCCGCGTAGGTGATCCCCGGCCGGCTCGACGACTTCTTCCGGAGTCGCAGCAGGATCCCGGTCGGGTCAGGATCCGACTCGAGCCAGGCTTCCCACTCCGCGACCGTGTCGACGTGAAGGACGGGCTTACTCGCTCGATCGGCCATGACGGGAGGATATCCGCTGCCACGGCAAAGAGAAGAGCCCCGACCTGGGGCGGATTCTAGGGGTCCTCGCAACACCTGATGGCTATGTGGTTGTCAGTAGATCACGCAGACGCTCGGCTGGGGTATCCCAGCCGAGCGTTTTGCGTGGTCGGCCGTTGAGTTCCTGGGCGACGTGCTCGAGGTCTTCGAGTCCGTAGACGGAGAGGTCTGTGCCCTTCGGGAAGTACTGGCGGAGCAGCCCGTTGGTGTTCTCGTTCGACCCGCGCTGCCACGGTGAGTGCGGGTCGCAGAAGTAGACGGGCACGTCGGTGGCGATCGTGAACTGCTTGTGCGCGGCCATCTCGCTGCCTTGGTCTCACGTCAACGAGCCGCGCAGATGCTCGGGGAGGGTCCCGATCAGCGGGACGAGGACGTCACGGACCTCTTCCGCGGTGTGACCGGCGGGGAGGTGCCCGAGCATGACGTATCGGGTGGTGCGTTCGACCAGGGTCACGATCGCCGACTGTGACCCGGTGCCGACGATCAGGTCACCCTCCCAATGCCCGGGCACGGCACGGTCCTCGACCTCGGGTGGCCTATCGGAGATCATCACCATCGGATCGGTGAACCGCGCGGTGCGCTGGTGGGCCTGCTTCTGCGGCTTGCGGCGGGTGCGTCCGGTACGCAGCGCCGTAGCGATCTCGCGGCGCAAGCCGCCACGGGCTTGGACGTAGATGGCCTGGTAGATCGTTTCGGCGCTCACTCGCATGTTCTCATCGTCGGGAAAGTCCTTGACCAGAGCGTGGCAGATCTGCTCGGGCGACCACCGCACCGTGAGCTTTTCGGCGACGTATCCGCGTAGCGGACCGTCGACGGCGAGTTTGCTGGTCTTGGGTCGGGTGCGGCTCCTCGCCCAGGATCGTTGCGCGGCATAGGGGCGGTAGGAACCGCCGCGGGACCGGTGATCCAGTTCCCGCTTGATCGTCGACGCGGGCCGGCCCAGCTGTCTACCGATCTCACGCAGCGACATACGCTGCCGGTGCAGATCGGCGATTTGCTCTCGCTCGGCCAACGTCAGGAACCGCGGATGCAACTCCGCTTCCAACGCCCTCATCGGCGGCTGCTGCGTCCCATCGACAATGGTGGTCACACCGGTGTTGTAATCCACCCGGCGTCCGTCCGGGTGCAGGCGCGCGTTGCCGACCTTCCGGATCCCCTTGTCCCAGTCCCGGGCTGTCCGCTCGTTGATCCCGACCCGCGCTGCGGCGTCCCGCCACCTCGCCCCCGATGCACGCAACCTGTCGTACTCAGCGCGTCCGGGATGACCACCCGTCCCGGTCTTCCCATGACCGCGGATCCCCGCCTTCCGAGCCCACCCGTATGCCGTAGCCGGGTTCACCCCGACCGCGCGCGCCGCGCCCGAGATGTTGCCATCCCCGCGCTCCAGCGCTTCGAAGAACCCAGCCTTCAACCCCTCACAAACCACGATCCCCGCAACCCCCTGAAACTCAGGGTGTTGCGGGGATCGCTAGAACCGGCCTGGCGGTCGGGGCTCTTCTGCGCTTCGCTGCTTCAGCGGGCGAAGTGGCCGCGGTAGTACTCGAAGACCCAGCCGACGATCGCGACGAGGAACACGCCGATGCCGATGGGCATGAGCCATGTCCCTACGGCGAGTCCCAGGATGCCCAGCGCGGCCGAGAACGCGAGGACGATGGGCCACCAGGACCACGGGCTGAACTCGCCGAGTTCAGGGTCGCCATCGTCGATGTCGGCCGTCAGGGTGTCTTCAGGGAGCTCACCGCGCTGCGCGTTGTGCACGCGCCCCATGTAGAACGCGATGAGCACGGCCATCAGAGCGGTGAAGAGCAGAGCGACGGAGCCGACCCACTCCGTGGCCTGCACGAAAGGGACGTTCGGGTGGGCCAGGCTGCTCCAGATCGTGTAGACGACCGCTACGAGGCCGAAGAAGATCGCGAGGATCCACCACAGGCGGACATTGGTCTTCACGCTACTTCACCTCTCCTGCGGCGGTGTCGACAACCGGAGCATCGGGAGCGTCCTTCGCCGGGCCGACGCCGACCGGGATGCCCGCCTCAGGGTGGTTCAGGTCGAACGCGGGCCGCTCGCTGCGGATGCGCGGGATCGACGTGAAGTTGTGACGGGGCGGGGGGCAGGACGTCGCCCACTCGAGCGACGCCCCGTAGCCCCACGGGTCGTTGACGGTGACACGCGGCGCCTTGCGCGCGGTGAGCCAGACGTTGAACAGGAACGGGATCATCGACGCGCCGAGCAGGATCGCGCCGACCGTCGACACCTGGTTCTGCCAGGTCCAGCCGTCCGCCTCGGAATAGTCCGCATAGCGGCGGGCCATGCCGTCGACACCCAGCCAGTGCTGGATGAGGAAGGTCATGTGGAAGCCGATGAACAGCATCCAGAAGTGGATGTAGCCCAGACGCTCGTTCAGCATCCGTCCCGTCCACTTCGGCCACCAGAAGTAGAACCCGGCGAACATCGCGAACACCACGGTGCCGAACACCACGTAGTGGAAGTGCGCGACCACGAAGTACGAGTCCGAAAGGTGGAAGTCGAGCGGGGGCGACGCGAGGATCACGCCGGTGAGACCACCGAAGACGAACGACACGAGGAACCCGAGTGCGAAGACCATGGGCGTCTCGAACGTCACCGACCCTCGCCAGAGGGTCCCGATCCAGTTGAAGATCTTCACGCCCGTCGGCACCGCGATGAGCATCGTCATCAGCGCGAAGAACGGCAGCAGCACCGCGCCCGTCACGTACATGTGGTGCGCCCAGACAGCGACGGACAGCGCCGCGATGGAGATGGTGGCGTAGACGAGCGTCTTGTAGCCGAAGATCGGCTTGCGGCTGAAGACCGGGAAGATCTCCGACACKATGCCGAAGAACGGCAGCGCGATGATGTACACCTCGGGGTGCCCGAAGAACCAGAAGAGGTGCTGCCAGAGCAGGACTCCCCCGTTCGCCGGGTCGTAGATGTGCGCTCCGAGCACGCGGTCTGCCGCAGCGGCGAGGATCGCAGCGGCGAGCACGGGGAACGCCATCAGGACCAGGATGCTGGTGATCAGCGTGTTCCACGAGAAGATCGGCATGCGCCACATCGTCATGCCGGGTGCGCGCATGGTGATGATCGTGGTGATGAAGTTCACGGCGCCGAGGATCGTGCCGAAACCGCTCATGCCCAGGCCGAGCATCCAGAGGTTGCCGCCGACGCCCGGCGAGAAGCTCGCGTTCGCGAGCGGCTGATAGGCGAACCATCCGAACGCCGCAGCACCCTGCGGGGTGAGGAAGCCGGCGACCGCGATGGTCGAGCCGAACAGGAACAGCCAGAACGCGAAGGCGTTCAGTCGCGGGAACGCGACGTCGGGCGCGCCGATCTGCAGCGGGAGGATGGCGTTGGCGAACCCGGCGAAGAGCGGCGTCGCGAACATGAGCAGCATGATCGTGCCGTGCATGGTGAAGAGCTGGTTGTACTGCTCTTTCGTGGGCACGATCTGCATGCCGGGCTCGAACAGCTCGGCACGGATGATGAGCGCCATCACTCCGCCCAGCATGAAGAACAGCACCGAGGCGATCAGGTACATGTACCCGATGGTCTTGTGGTCAGTGGAGGTGATCCACTTGACGATGATGTTGCCCTTCTGCTCGACGCGCGTGGCGCTGAGCAGAGCTGCCTGACGAGGCGGCATCGTGGTGGGACGGCTCGGAGTCGTCTCCTGGAGCGGAAGCGTCGTTGCCATGGTCAGTCGTTCCGTTCCTCATCGGTGGTCGTCTCGCCGGTGCCGGGCAGGTTCGTCAGACGGTCGTACTCGTCTGTGATGTCGCCTGTCTGGCCCAGGTCGCGCAGCGAGTCGAGGTAGGTCTCGTACTCGTCATCGCTCACGACCTTGACGTTGAAGAGCATCGCCGAGTGGTACTCGCCGCACAGCTCGGCGCACTTGCCGGCGTACGTGCCCTCTCGGGTCGGCGTGAATGACCAGTAGTTGTCGCGGCCGATGTACATGTCCTTCTTGTAGAGGAAGTCCACGATCCAGAACGAGTGGATGACATCGCGCGACTGCAGCTCGATCTTCACGGTCTTGTCGACCGGGAGGTACAGCGTCGGAAGCTCGGCTTCGTCACGATCTCCGTCGGATGCCGGCTGCGCTTGGACGCCCATGGACCAGACGGCATCCGAGCCGTCCTCGTCATCGCCGTTGTACTGGAAGTCCCATGCCCACTGCTTGCCGATCGCGACGATCGACACATCGGGGTCATCGGTCTGCGTCTCGAGGATCGTCTGGTCGCGCGCCGTGAACGCGAAGAACCCGACGACGAGGATGAGCGGCACGATCGTGTAGAAGATCTCGATCGGCATGTTGTAGCGGAGCTGCACCGGGAGTCCGGACTGGCCCTTGCGACGGCGGTAGGCGATCGCCGCCCAGCCCATGAGGCCCCAGGTGATGACGCCGACGACCAGCAGCACGATCCAGGAGTTCACCCACAGGCCGGCCACCATGTCGGTGTGGTTCGTGGCGGMTTGACCGTCCTCGGTGAAGCCGGGAAGGAACCCGTGGAGCTCCGTCGGTGTGCAGCCGGCGAGTGCGACTGCCGCTGTGATCCCGACGGGTGCGAGGACCCACCGGAGACGACGTTTCGAGGGCACAGTGCACCTTTCCGGGTCGCGAACAGGACTCTCGCCAGTCTAGGGCAACCTCTCACCGGATTCAGGCCAACCGCCCAGTCAGGGCGCCCCGGAAATCGGCGGTTCGAGGGCCGTTCGGGAACGCCGAAACGCCCTGTTCGACTAGGCGAGCAGGGCGTTTCGGGCGTACGGCTCAGATCAGTGGAAGCTGTCGCCGCAGGCGCAGCTGCCGGCCGCATTCGGGTTGTCGATCGTGAAGCCCTGCTCCGAGATCGTGTCCTTGAAATCGATGCTCGCACCGTCGAGGTACGGGACGCTCATGTCGTCGATGATGACCTCGACGCCGTCGAAGTCGACCGTCTTGTCTCCCTCGAGATACCGCTCGTCGAAGTACAGCTGGTAGATGAGTCCGCTGCAGCCGCCGGGCTGGACGGCGACGCGCAGACGCAGGTCGTCGCGGCCCTCCTGGTCGAGCAGGTTCTTCACCTTGGCCGCGGCCGCGTCGGTGAGCAGCACGCCGTGGGCGCGCGCGGTCTGGTCGGTAGACAGTGCGGTGTCGGTCATGACTCTCCTCGCGGGTCGCGGACGCTCAGGAACGGAGCGGATGCTTCGATTCTACGATGCCCGCCGCAGAAGCGGCTCTGAGCCGCTCGGGGAGCGTCGATCGGGCTACAGCGTCCGCGCGTCGAGCTTCTCGAGAAGGAGCGCCTCCGCCACCAGAGCGTGGCGGAAGGTGTCGAGATGCAGCGACTCGTTGGGGCTGTGCGCGCGTGCATGCGGGTCTTCCACCCCGGTCACCAAGATCTGGGCACCGGGGAACTCCCTCACTAGATCGGCGATGAACGGGATCGAGCCGCCCACCCCGATGTCGACGGGCTCCACACCGTACGCGTCGCCCAGCACCTCACGGGCATCCGTCACCGCCCAGCCGCTGGTGTCGACGAGGAACGGGTTGCCGAACTCGCGATCGGAGAACTCCAGCTCGGCGCCGAAGGGGGCGTTCGCACGCAGGTGGGCCTCGATCGCCGCATATGCGTCGCGCGCCTCCTGCCCAGGAGCCACGCGGGCGCTGATCACGACGGTGACCTCGGGCGTCAGCGTGTTGGACGCGTTCACGACGCTCGGCGCGTCGATCCCGGTGACCGTGATCGACGGCTTGTTCCAGATGCGGCTCAGGATCGTGCCGCGCCCGATCGGGCTCACGCCGGCCGGAAGCCCGGCTTCATCGCGGAGCGTCTCCTCGCTGTAGTCGGGGGTCTCGGCATCCCTTTCGACAAGCCCTTCGACGGCGACCGCGCCGTCGTCGTCCCACAGCGTGGCCAGCAGCTTCACCGTGGCCATCATCGCGTCGGGCACCGCTCCCCCGAACATGCCCGAGTGCGAGGCGTGCTCGAGCGTCCGCACGCGCAGACGGAACTTGGCATTGCCCCGCAGCGAGACCGTGAGGGCGGGGGTGCGGTCATCCCAGTTGCCCGAGTCTGCCACCACGATCACATCGGCTCGCAGCGCATCCGCATGATCGGCGAGGAACTGGGAGAACGACAGGGATCCCGCCTCCTCCTCCCCCTCGAAGAAGAGCGCGACACCGAGATCCAGATCGTCGCCGATGGTCTCCTTCACCGCACGCAGAGCCCCGATGTGGGCCATGATGCCGGCCTTGTCATCGGCCGCACCGCGGCCGTAGAGGCGACCGCCGCGGACCGTCGGCTCGAACGGCGGAGATTCCCACAGTGCCTCGTCGCCCACCGGCTGCACGTCGTGGTGCGCGTAGAGCAGGATCGTGGGTCGGCCGTTCCGAGCGGGCCGGGAGGCCAGGACCGCGGGCATGCCGCGCTTCCCCGTGCCGGGGATCTCGGCATCCGCGATCGTCACGGTTTCGAACAGACCTGTGGCCTCGACGAGCGCCTTCACAGCCTCGGCGCTGCGCCGGACCGGAGCCGGGTCGAAGCCGGGGAAGGCCACAGACGGGATGCGCACGAGAGCGCCGAGATCGGCGAGCGCGGAGGGGATGCCGGCGGTTGCGGCATCCCGCACCGCCTCGGACCGGGTGAGCTCAGAGGTCATGCGGGTAATCTTAAGCATTGCTTCCGACTCCGCACTTTCGAGGTACCTCCGTGGCCAAGACACCTGACGCCCCTTCGAGCGACGCTCCGTCCGAGGGAACCGTTCTCAACGGCGTCCCTGCGGGCAAGGGCCGCGCGACCCCTTCACGCTCCGAGCAGGAGGCCGCCCGCAAGCGCCCGCTGGTGCCCGACACCAAGGAGGCGAAGGCCCGAGCCAAGTCCGATCTCGCCGCGCAGCGCGAGAAGGCCCGCGTCGGCATGGCCTCGGGTGACGAGCGCTACCTCACCGCGCGCGACAAGGGTCCGCAGCGCAAGTGGGTGCGGGACTGGGTCGACTCGGGCTGGCACCTGGGCGAGGCGGTGATGCCCGCGATGGTGGTCGTGATCCTCATGACCTTCATTCCGATCGCGTCGCTGCAGTTCTACTCGTTCCTCGGGCTCTGGCTCTTCATCTTCCTGGTGATCGGCGACATGGTCTGGACGTCGGTCCGCGTCAAGCGCATGGCCAAGGCCAAGTGGGGCGACAAGACCGAGAAGGGCCTGGGCTGGTACGCCGCGATGCGGTCGATCCAGATGCGCTTCCTGCGCCTGCCGAAGCCGCAGGTCAAGCGCGGGCAGCGCCCCGCGTAAGCCGCGCCAGGCCGCGGTTGATCTGGCGGGCCCAGAGGGGGCCGCGATAGATGAACCCCGTGTAGCCCTGCACCAGGGTGGCACCGGCATCCAGTCGCTCCTGCACGTCCTCAGCCGTCTCGACCCCGCCGACGCTGATGACGCAGAATTCCTTGGGCACGACCGCGCGCACGCGCGTGAGCACCTCGAGCGATCGCTGCGCGAGAGGAGCGCCCGAAAGCCCGCCGTCGCCGGCAGCCTCGATCACGGCCTGATCGGTCGTGAGCCCCTCGCGCGAGATCGTCGTGTTCGTCGCGATGATGCCGGCGAGGCGGGTGTCGACGGCGAGCGACGCGATCGCATCGATCTCGTCATCCGGCAGATCCGGAGCGATCTTGACGAGGAGGGGCGTGAGCCCGGCCGCGGCCCGCACCGCCTGCAGCAGCGGCCGAAGCGTCTCCACCGCCTGGAGGCCTCGGAGCCCGGGCGTGTTGGGCGACGACACATTGACGACGAGGTAGTCGGCCAGCGGCGCCAGCAGGCGCGCGCTCGTGACGTAGTCGGCGGTCGCCGCCGACACGTCCACCACGCGGCTCTTGCCGATGTTGACGCCGATCACGGCTCGCTTGCGGCGCCGGCGGATCTTCTGGAGTCGGACCGCGGCGGCTTCGGCGCCCTGGTTGTTGAACCCCATGCGGTTGACGACGGCTCGATCCGGGATCAGGCGGAAGAGGCGGGGGCGGGGATTGCCCTCCTGAGGTATCGCCGTCAGCGTGCCGACCTCGATGTGCCCGAAGCCGAGCGCGTGCAGTCCCCGGACGACCTTGACGTCCTTGTCGAAACCCGCGGCGACGCCGAACGGAGAGTCGAAGTCACGGCCGAGCGCGCGCGTGCGGAGCGAGGGCGCGGGGCGCGTGAAGGCGCGTGCCGCCCAGGACAAGGGCGGAACGCCGAGAACCCGGATGACGGGGAGCACCAGGTGGTGCGCCGACTCGGGATCCATGCGCGAGAAGACGGTGCGGAAGACGAAGGGATACATCCCCTCCAGGCTACCCACCCTCCCGGGGCCTCAGGATTCGGTGGCGCCCCCGCCGACCTCGAGGGTGGGGGCGCTCTGTGCCGCGTGGTCCGCGCGAAGCTGCGCGATCGACGCTTCGAAGTCCTCCAGCGAGTCGAAGGCCTGATACACGCTCGCGAATCGGAGGTAGGCGACCTCGTCGAGGGCGCGGAGCGGCCCGAGGATCGCCAGTCCGATCTCGTTCGTGTCGATCTGCGACACGCCGGTCTGGCGCACCGTCTCCTCGACGCTCTGGGCGAGAACGGCGAGATCGCCTTCGGTGACAGGGCGGCCCTGGCATGCCTTGCGGACGCCCGAGATGACCTTCTCGCGGCTGAAGGGCTCGATCACGCCGGATCGCTTGATGACGTTGAGGCTCGCGGTCTCTATGGTCGTGAACCGGCCCCCGCATTCGGGGCACTGGCGACGGCGACGGATGCTGAGGCCGTCGTCGCTCGTGCGCGAATCGATGACGCGCGAGTCAGGGTTTCGGCAGAACGGGCAGTGCATGGCATCGACAGACTACGCCCCGGAACGCGTACGACCGCTCCACGAAGCGCGGGAAGCACGCACTGCTTCGACCGCTACCCCGGGAAGCGCGCCTCGACCGCTTCGCCGTGGGCGGGAAGCTGCTCAGCTTCCGCGAGCGTCACGATGCTGTCTCTGACGACGCGCAGCGCCTCGAGGTCGTACTCGATCACCTGCTGGGGACGCAGGAAGGTCGCCGCTGAGAGGCCCGATGAGTAGCGCGCCTGCCCACCCGTCGGCAGGATGTGGTTGCTGCCGGCGAGATAGTCGCCGAGGCTGACCGGAGAGTAGGCCCCGACGAACACCGCACCCGCGTGGACGAAATCCTCGGGGTGGGGGTCGGCGAGGTGCAGCTCGAGGTGCTCGGGCGCGTAGGCGTTGCTGAACGCGGTCGCCACGGCGAGGTCGTCCACCAGGACGATCGCCGACTGGGGTCCGCTGAGGGCTGCGTCGACGCGCTCCGCGTGGCGCGTGCGGGCCGCCCGGCCCGCCGTGTGCGCTGCGACCGCGTCTGCCAGCCGCTCGGAATCGGTCACCAGGACCGCGGCCGCCTGCTCGTCGTGCTCGGCCTGGCTGATGAGGTCGGCGGCCACGAGTTCGGCGTCTGCCGTGGCGTCGGCGACGATGAGGATCTCGGTCGCGCCGGCCTCGGCATCCGTCCCGACAAGGCCCGCGACCGCGCGCTTGGCGGCCGCCACGAAGTTGTTGCCCGGCCCGGTGACGATGTCGACCGGGTCGAGCTCGAGCGAGCCGACCCCATGCGCGAAGGCGCCGATCGCGCCGGCCCCGCCCATCGCGTAGACCTCATCGATGCCGAGGAGCTTGGCGGCAGCGAGGATGACGGGGTGCACCCGGCCGCCTGACTCGCGCTGCGGCGGCGATGCGAGGGCCACCTCGGTCACTCCTGCGACCTGGGCGGGAACGACGTTCATGACGACGCTCGACGGATAGACGGCCTTGCCGCCTGGCACGTAGACGCCCACACGACGCACCGGCTGCCACCGCTGCAGGACGAGGGCACCCGGGCCGAGCTCGGTGACCGAGGATGCCGGAACCTGTGCCGCGGAAGCTCGCCGGACGCGGTCGATCGCCTGCTCGAGCGCGGTGCGCACGGCGGGATCGAGCTGCTCCAGCGCCTCGTCGAGGTGCGACTGCGGAACCCGGATGTCGTGACCGGCGACGCGGTCGAACCGTTCCGCCTGCGCGCGAAGTGCGGACTCGCCGTCCGTCGCGACGTCGTGGACGATGGCGGCCGCTGCGGTGAGGGCTTCTGCGCGAGCCGCCGTCGCCCGCGGAACGGTGGCGAGGAGTTCAGCAGAAGTGAGCGTGCGGCCGCGAAGATCGATCGTGCGAAGCATCCTCAGCCCCGCGTGACGTCGGCCACATCGTGGAGGTATCCCACCCGGCCGTCTTCGTGGCGCACCACGAAGAGTTCGCCGCGGTCTTCGATGACGAGGGCCCACGCATCGGGACCGATGGTGAAGAGCGGCCGGCCCTCTTCGTCGACCACGTCCCGCGGCTCGGGGGCGAGAGCCCAGAACGCCTGCTGCCTCGCCGGTGCGGGCTGCGGCTCGGTGGCTGCCTCGTAGACCGCCGTCTGCGGCGCCCAGACGACGGCAGCCGGCTCGGATTCCTGCGCCCGAGCATAGGCGGACGTGTCGTCGTTCGAGTCATAGCCGACCGGGGTCTCGGTCGGCGCGTAGTCGGGCTGGGCATCGGCACCGGCATCGCTCGTGATCGGCCGGTACTCGGGGGCAGGACGCGCGACGACGGGACGGAGCGGCCGTGCATTGCGGTGGGCCGGGATCTCCGCGCGGTGGCGGAAGTCGTCGCCGAGCACCGGGATGAACGGAGCGAACACGGTCAGCACCACGCCGGCCAGCATCAGCACGAATTCGACCCACATGACCCAGGAGCGGACCATGGGTCCGCCGTCGGCGACGAAGGCGACGGTCTCCCAGACGTACGAGAGCCAGACGACCGCCGAGACGGAGAAGGCGACGGATGCGAACTGGTCGATCCCGAGGGATCCCACGCGACGGATGCCGGTCGGCGAGAGCCGGCGGAGCACGATGAGGAAGACCGCGATCGTCGGGACGCCGATCGTGAGGATCCACGTGAGCCCGGACGTCCACACCGAGTCGAACCGAAGCGCGCTCAGCGAGAAGAACGAGGTGACGAAGGCGAGAAGCCACACCCCGAGGAGCACCACCTCACGAATGGAGAAGGGACCGATCCCATACTGCGGCGGAACATCGCCGCTCTCGGCGCGGGAAGCGTCGGTCTCACCGTGCTCCCCCGCGAGGGTCTCGTTGTCGTCCAGCTGCTCGTCGGCCACGATCATCCCTTCCTGCGCGCCGCCCGCCTTGCCGGGGCACGCGCGGTCCGATACTACCCGCGTGTGATGAGACGGCCGTGAGGGCGCACCCGTCGCACCGCGGTGTCGGAGAAGCGCGTCACCCGAGGCACTGCGGACCAAGCAGACCTTTCAACTCGCCATAGAGATCGGGGGTGATCTTCACAGGATGCGGGATCTCGAAGACCTTCGCCACCGAACCGGAATGGAGCTTCAGCGTCACCTCTGTCTCACCTTGGTGGCGCTCGAGCGTCTGCAGCAGCTCGTTGATGACGTCTTCGTTGGCGCGCCGCTCGGGCACGAGCAGGACCAGCGCCCCCGACTCCTCCATGTGGCCGAGATCCGGCGAGAACGCCGATTGCGCGTGCAGATTGAGCCCGTCGTCACGGCGGGAGACGCGTCCTCGGACGACGAGGATCGAGTCGGCCACGAGCATCGAGTGGAACTCGGTGTAGGTCTTGCCCATGAACATGACGGTCACCTCGCCGTCGAAATCCTCGACCGTGATCATGCCGTACGGATTGCCGCTCGATTTGGCCACACGGTGCTGGACGCTCGTCACGAGACCCGCCACCGTGACCTGATCGCCGTCCGAGACGTCCTCGGAGGCGAGCAGGTCGTGAATGCTCGTCGAGGCATGCTTGGCGAGCGGGAGTTCGAGCCCTGCGAGCGGATGATCCGATACGTACAGGCCGAGCATCTCGCGCTCGAACGCCAGCT